>JANXDD010000100.1:0-6915 GCA_025059915.1 Bacteroidia bacterium
CTAAGTCTCTCAGGCGCAGTTGTCGGGCTATTTCGTGAGCCGCCAGAAGGTTAGTCTGAAAAATAACCTCCTCCACAGAAGCGCTCTTTGCTGGCAGAGAGCCAGTATTGACATCTATGACATGCAGAGCCTCTGTGTGTTCTATGACCAAATAAGCTCCATTGGGAAGGGTTACCGTGCGCCCTAAGAGGGTGCGCTTAGCTTGCTCAGGGTCAAATATCTGCCGAAGCTGCTCGTAACGACGATGAAAGCGAAGCGCCGGCACCTGCGGCAGGTGATGCTGGGACAAATATCTCTCCACTTGACGATAGACACTTTCCTCGGATACATGGATTACTTGGGGGATAGGGCTCAAAAGATCATTCAGAGCATGATGCAGTTCATCTTCTCCGCTGAAGCGATACGGAGGGACTTTGCCCCTAAGTTCTCTCATGAAAGACTCCCAGCGCTGAATGAGCTTTTCATACTCGGCTGAAACTTCTGCGGGGGTGGAGGCTGCTCCGTTCGTGCGGAGGATAATGCCGTATGGTGGACGATAGAGCCGGCGAAGCTCCTCCCGCCAATATTGCCGCAAAGACACATCTGTAATCCGATGAGAGACCCCTACATCAGAAGAAAAAGGCAGCATGACAATTAGATTGCCCGTGAGTCCAATGTTAGTCGTGAGTCGGGGGCCTTTATTTTCTGCCATCTCTTTGACGACCTGGACCAGCAGCCAATCCCCCGCTTTAACGAAGTCGCCTATGTTGCCCTCCTTTGGAAGGGAAGAGATAGAAGGAAGGGAAGAGAGAGAAAATTCTCGGGCTGAGCGAAGAGCCTGCAAAAGCTCCTTTTGGACGAGCAGCTCCGGTCCCGTGTCCGTATAGTGGAGAAACCCTTCTCGTGGCAGACCAATATCTACAAATACTGCATTTAGTCCGCGCACTACTTGCGTCACCCACCCCAGGAATATATCACCCAGGGCATAGGAAGAAGACGGGCGGACCTCATGAAACTCAACTAAGTTTCGCCCCTCTAAAAGGTATGCCTGCAGGCTACCATTCTCGCGAATGAGAACCAGCTCACGCAAGGGCAGCCCCTAACGAAGCTTTTTCTTGTGTCGGTTCAGACGACGACGCTTTTTGAGCTTGTGACGCTTTATCTTCCGAAGTTTTCTCTTCCTACCACACGGCATAACGGGTGCAAAGGTATAAACTTTTCGCCAAAGTGCTACCTTTGCGCCCCATGGCAGCACCTGCGAAAAAGAAAAAAACCGCTCGCTCCAAGACCGCTCTCAAGCGTCATAGAAAATCCTTGAGACGTCGGGCACGCAATCTCCTTTGGAAAGCCAAGTATCGTCAAGCTCTCCGAGCCCTCAAAAAAGAAACGGACACCACTCGGCTCCCCGAGCTTTTGCGACAGGTTCATTCTGTCTTAGACAGGATGGCTCGCCGCAACATTTTCCATCGCAACAAAGCCGCCCGCTTGAAATCTAAACTGGCTCGTTACGTAGCACAAAGATTAGCTGGTAACTCTGTAGCATAGCTTGTCGTCCTCGGCACACACATCTTTCTGGGCACATCCGCGGGGATTGTATGTGCTCTTTTTCTCCGAAATGTGGGAACGCTTCAGCTACTATGGAATGCGCGCCATTTTGGTCCTGTACCTCACCCTTTTTATTCAGTATCCCCGCGAGGCTGCCTTAGAAATTTATGGGCTTTACACTGGCATGGTCTATTTGACTCCCATGTTGGGAGGGTTTTTGGCAGATAGATGGCTCGGATACAGAGGGACGGTGCTGGCGGGAGCCCTCCTAATGATGGTAGGGCACTTCGCTATGGCGGTGCCTACCCTACTCTTTCCAGCTCTGGCCCTCCTTATTTTAGGAAATGGTCTCTTCAAGCCGAACATATCCACTATCGTTGGTTCTCTCTATTTGTCAGGTGACCCTCGGCGGGATGCAGCTTTTACCATATTCTACATGGGCATCAATTTGGGGGCTTTTTTCTCCCCCTTAGTGTGTAGCACCTTAGCAGAAAGCTTTTCACCTCACTGGGGCTTCGGCGCAGCTGGAGTAGGCATGCTTATTAGCTTGATTATCTTTTCCTTGGGGCTTCCTACTCTCCCTCCAGCTCAGGGACGGTGGCAGCCCCTTTCCCGAAATGAGCTACTTCGTATTAGCTTGACCACAGGGATTGGGGTTGCATTAGCTTTTGGCGGGACGGCGTTGGCTCGTTCCTTAGGGCGTTCTTTTGTGTCATCAGCATTCCAATGGACGGTGCTGGGCGCAATACTGGCAGTCATTTTGTATTTGTTGTATCGCCTAAAAAGCTCAGCGGAATGGAAACGAACCGCCTCCATCTTCATATTAGTGATTTTCACCGCCATTTTCTGGATGGGCTTTGAGCAAGCAGGCGGTACTATGAATCTTTTTGCATTTGAGAAAACCGATCGCCTCATCGTCATAGGCAACTTTCAATGGGAGTTTCCAGCCCCGTATTTTCAATCTCTGAATCCTCTCCTCATCTTCATACTTGCTCCTGCTTTCTCAGTGCTATGGGTGGCCCTGGCTCGGCAGGGACGGGAGCCTATCACGCCCGTTAAAATGGCTCTGGGGCTTTTTCTGCTTGCGATAGGCTTTTTCGTGATGAGCTTAGCTGAAGCTCGGGCCGCTGCGTCAAAAGTAAGCCCTCTCTGGCTGGCTTCGGTCTATTTATTTCACACCCTGGGGGAGCTGTGCTTGTCTCCCGTGGGACTTTCCATGGTAACTAAAGTAGCTCCTGCATCCGTAGCAGCTCTCATGATGGGGGTCTGGTTTCTATCTTCTGCGTTCGGGAACTACATGGCGGGTATTTCAGAGGCGCTATTGGAGCGCTATCACTTGCCTCTTTATCCCAGTTTGACTGGTATTGCTTTGGCTGCGGCGCTCATTTTATTCCTGATTGCTCGTCCCTTACACAAATGGATGCAGGCTCCTATTTCATCCCCTTCTGAGTGAAATGAACTGGGAAGCTTTTCTCAAGCCAACTCCCAGTTATCCCATGCGTTCGCAGCGCCTCTCTATTGCCGTGAGCTTTCCGGCAGGTAGCCTTGCCGTAGAAGAGGCGCTGAGCCGCGAAATAGTGGCTGTCATCATAGGGTACCCCTACTATCATCACCGTTCGGAGATAAAGTTTCTCAAGGCAGCTTCAGCTTACATCCGGAAGAAGCTTTATCGTCTGGCGCTTCCCAGTTCCGCCTTGCGGTTAGTAGATTTAGGGGATATTCGGAAGGAAGCACCTTCAGAATATTTGGAAGCTGTGGTAAGTGAGCTTCTGAGACGAGGGCACAGAGTGATTGTGATTGGCGGGGGGCAAGAGGCGGCTCTTCCACTGTTTCGGGCTTTAGCTCAGCAGGAGACCCCTTTTACTTACACACTCATTGACAGGAAGTTGGATCTCTTGGATGCGATTTCTACAGAGGAGGCCCCTCATCGGCGCTTCCACCGAGACATGCTTCTGGATGAGACAGTAGGAGTGCCTGTATGGGGGCAGCTTATCGGGCTGGCGTGGCACTGGGTCAGTCCAGCAGAAGAAGAAATTTTACATACTCAACTTCGGGTTCCCTATCTGCGGCTACACGAAGTCCTGTCTGATCCAAACCGAGCAGAACCTTATTTACGCACCCCTGCTCTGGTGAGTGTAGATTTGGGAAGTGTCCGGGGAGCGGATGCTCCGTCAGTTTTAGACCCAGAGCCCGAGGGCATGCCCATAGAGGTTGCTGCTAAACTTATGCGTTTTGCTGGGATGGGATACCGAACAGATGTTCTTCATATTGCCAACTATTTTCCCCTGCGAGATGCCGACGGACGCACTGCAGCAGCCGCAGCTATCTTGATATGGTACTATTTAGAGGGTCGGCTCAATCCCCAAAATGACTTTCCCCTTCCAGACCGCACTAATCTGGACAAGATTACCGTGCCAGTAGATCATCCTGAGCTGTCCCACCTTACCTTTTATCAACATCCAATCTCTGGGCGGTGGTGGATGGAAGTGACCCCGCTTATCACCCATGGTCCGAGTCGCCTTTTCCCCTGTAGCCGTCACGAATACGAGGAAGCATTGGGTGGCGAAGTTCCTCGCCTGTGGGATATTCTTCAACTGACGCTGGCATGAAGTTTCAGCCCCTTGCCAGCTACCGTGGGCAAATGAGCGGCCCTTGCATATGTGAAAAAAGTGTTACCTTTGCGGGCGTATGCCTACCTCTAAAATAGAGCCAATAGAGTTGGAAGCTCAAATCCGCCACGTGCGGCGCGTGCTTACCCTTCAGCTCAATCAGTACAAAGTAACTGGACGAGCAGCCCTCTCCGAAGAAGAGATTCAGCGAAGCTTAGACACCTTGCGTTATTTTGAGAGAAAGGGCATTAGAAACTTGGACTACTACGACTTAGCACGCTTTCAGCGTATCCTTTTGCGTCTCCCTGGTTCAGAAAACTAAATTTTGATAGCTGGATACTGGACGCTTCCCCTCCTACATAGCTGTCAAGGATAAGTGAGGGTGAAGGAGTAGAGAGGTCCGCGCAGTAACCTGTAAGATTTTTGGCGTCAAGCGCTACGAGCATGCGCTGGCGCATGGCTTTTATGCTTGCTTTTCAATCTGACTTATTCCTGCAGCTTTGAGAGGGCTGTAGTTTCTTTTAGAGCGATACTTTCTTCTTACATTTAGCTGCGCCGTGAAGTTAGACTGGCAGGAGTATTGGCGTCTGTGGATAATAATCACTGGCGGACTTGTACTATTTCTCGTAGCGGCTCCTTTTCTGCCAGCTAAGTGGGAAAGAATAGAACTGCCCACCATTCAAGAGGCGGATGCCCTCCCCTCTCCGAAGGAAATAATCCTTGTGAAAGTCCCTCCTCCTCTCATTAGTCGGAAGGGAGACTCCTCTTCCGTCCAGGCAGCTCCTCCCTCTCAAGCGAAAAAAGAGGTGATCCTCCTCATAGGAGATTCCATGATAGAATGGCTTCGGCTGCGGTTAGCCAGCTGGTGTAAAGAAGCCGGACATGAATTATATACAGTGATTTGGCCAAGCTCTAACCTCATCTGGTGGGGTCAGACAGATACCCTCCTCAGCTTTATACGAGCATATCGGCCTACCTACATCCTGATAAGCTTAGGCTCCAATGAGCTCTTCGTGAAAAACTTACAGAGAAGAATGGCTTACTTTAATCGCATAATGGAGATGGTTGGCTCTATCCCTGTAGTGTGGATCGGACCTCCTGCATGGAGAGAAGATGAAGGCATCATAGACTCCCTGCGCAATAGAATGGGACCAGGCAGGTACTTCTCTTCTGAAAGGCTTATTATGCAGCGAATCTCTGATGGAGCTCACCCAACGCCTCGTGAAGCTTATCGCTGGGCAGATACATTAGTGGCTTATTTGAGGGACTCTGCCCTTTACCCTATAAACTTTCCCCTCCAACCTCCTTCTAAATTGACTGCTCTACCTGCCAAAACTCACCTTTTAGCGCCTCATGCTCCTTGATTGGCCTGCCATTTGGAGAAACCTTTTCTTGTATGACCCAAAAAGTCCTATGGTCTTTCCTACCCTCACCTTTTGGGTGTGGAGCATCATCGTGCTTGGAGTGTATGGAGCGATGCTCCAATTCCAACGGCGCTACTGGGGCATCCTGTGGCTTCTTGCATTTTCTGTATTCTTTTACTACAAGTCCGTGGGAAAGTTTGTCTGGCTTTTCTTAGCCACTCTGGGGCTTGAGTATGTGCTGGTGCGGTGGATGGAGCAGTCGGGGCGCTTCAGTCGGATAGCCCTTGTATTGGCTATCGTGGTCCCTCTGGGGTTTTTAGGATACTTCAAATACGCAGGCTTTTTTCTTGAAAACTGGGCGCTTTTGACCGGAAAGAAAATAGAAGCTCCAGACATTTTTCTACCCGCTGGCATCTCCTTCTATACATTCCAGATGATTAGCTATGCCGTAGATGTGCGACGAGGGCATATTTCAAGCGGTTCCTTCATAGATTATGCGCTGTATATTGCTTACTTTCCTCAGTTAGTGGCGGGACCTATCGTACGAGCGGGACATTTCCTTCCCCAAATTCATGCACCTTGTATAAACTCCGAGTGGATAGGGACCGGCTTTTGGCTCATTCTCCAAGGACTTGTGAAGAAGGTCGTTATTGCAGACTACATTGCTCAATACAACGACCTGATTTACGAAAATCCCACAGGCTATTCTGGGTTTGAAAATTTGATTGCCATTTATGCTTATGGCTTACAAATTTTCTATGATTTCTCTGGATACAGCGATATAGCCATTGGACTTGGACGAATCATGGGCTTTGACTTAGGCGTGAACTTTGCGAAACCGTATCTGGCTACGAACATTGCTGACTTTTGGCGGCGATGGCATATAAGTTTATCCACTTGGCTGAGAGATTATTTATACATACCACTGGGAGGCAATCGTCGGGGTACTTTTCGGACCTATCTCAATCTTCTGGTTACCATGCTACTGGGGGGACTGTGGCATGGAGCCTCATGGCGATTCGTCGCATGGGGGGCTGGACATGGCATAGCTTTAGCCGTACATCGGGCTTTATTTGGAAAAGGGGACTCGCCCCGTCCGTGGTGGAGGCGTATAATAGGATGGTTTTTGACCTTTCATCTGGTTTTGGCCTTGTGGGTGTTTTTCCGGGCTCCTGATTTCTCTACTGCAATGGAAGTTTTCAGACAAATCATACTGACGACGGACGTAAGATATCTGGTTCCTTTCGTAGAAAGGCGTCCGCTTCTGGTTATGTTTCTAATCGCTGGCTACCTACTCCACGCTATTTCTATGCAGCGGGTGGCTCAGTTGGAACTCACTTTTGCCCGAAGTCCGCTGATTGTGAAAGCTTTAGCTTTCATCATTGTGATCCAGCTACTTCTGGAAATGAGGCAAGCAT
>JANXDD010000100.1:6925-7233 GCA_025059915.1 Bacteroidia bacterium
AGCATATGTGCAGCCGTTTATTTACTTTCAGTTTTAGCTTGTGTTTCCTTTTGATGGGATGTCAGGGAAAAGCTAACTCTGAGTCAGAGGAAACTGACTCGCAAGCACTCTCCCTCTCTGAAACTCAAGTGGCGGGTGCTGGCATTGTGATAGCGCCTTTACAGCAGCGACAAGTCAAAGAAACTATTAGGTTGATTGGCCGGACGATGGTCTTAGCGCACTCTCAAGCAAGAGCCCACAGCCGTGTAGAAGGCACTATAGAAGCCATTCTTATACGAGAAGGTCAGTATGTTCAGGCGGGACAGGAG
>JANXDD010000101.1 GCA_025059915.1 Bacteroidia bacterium
TAGAAAATCCCCTTCATCCATTTTCCAATTCCTCCCAGCCCTAAGCCAAAGAGCCCTCCAGCTCCTATCACATACAGCACCTTGCGCCAAGCGGGCAGAGGAGAGGCTTCTTTTTCTGACCATAGCCGCCACAGGATTTTCCCATACACTGCGAAGCCTCCCAGAGTGGCTATTATCGCTGCTCCTACCAGTGGAAGGCTCACCTCTTTAGGCAAGTAGGCTATTCCCACCCAGAAAAGCTGCAGCTTGACCCAGAACCCTAAAACAGGAGGAAGCGCCGCAAGATTGGCTAAAAGCAGGACTCCTACACTCCATCCCCATCGCCCCCTCCAGGGTTTTTCTACATATAAAAGTCCAAGGATGCCAGCGATGCTATATACCAACCAGAAGTCCTGAGCTGCTTGAATTCCTTCAGTAGTGGCGGCAAGCACCGCATATGCCCCTTGTGCAAAGCTGCCCCAGAATATCATTTCTACGGGATTTTGTGCCTGCCATGCCAGCGCGTAAGCGCTGACCAGTGAAATAGCTCCCAGCATGTAAAAAGCATACAAGTTCAGCCCCTGGGGAGATAGAGCGGAGAGAAGATTGAGTAAAAGAGCGCCCTTGGGCACTACGAAAAACCATCCCCCCCATGCTGCGGCGAGGCTTCGGTAAATTCCCATAAGCCAGAAGTGCCAAGGAATTAGACCTACCTTCACTGCCCATCCGAGGGAGAGCAGGGTATCAGCCAGCCTCTTTCCTCCTGAGAGGGGATAGGTTATGGAGAGACCTTCTGATAAGCGGAGACTAAGGCTTAGAAGGATAAGAGCAGACCCTACCACGCTCCAAGTGAAATATCTCAGAGCGGCATTCCACTTTTGCGGTGCGGCACCAGCATTGGCTACAAAGAAATAACCGCTTATCGCAGCGCTTTCCATGAGGCTCCAGGTAAAAGCCAAGTTTCTACTGCGCAGGAGGAGAGTATAACTGCCCAGTTGCAGAAGTAGAGCCCAGCTTGCCGCTCCCCTCAAAGGATAAATTCCCCACAAAAGGGCGGTGAGGAGGGAAAAGAGAGAGCCGATTTCTACTGCCGCTGAGCTGAAAGCTAAGAGAGCCGTTTCTTTTTCTCTGTAAGCATGTAACGCTACTCCATACAAAAGCAAAAATGCAGGCGGGACGCTGCGCCAGCGATTGAAAATACCTGCTCCTATAAGGAGAAGCTCTATCCACAGGGCATCAGCGCCCCACATGAGCAAGCAGGTCTAACCACAGCTTCGGGTAAATCCCCACGCCCACAGAGAGCAGGATAAGAAGCCAGACAAGCTTCTGGTAAGGGGGGAGGGAAAGGGTAGGAGGGAAAACTTTCTCCGTCGGGGCTGCCAGCTCTCGGTAAGTTCGGAGAAAATAGATAGCACTCAAAACTACCCCAGAAGCAGGGATCAGCGCCCAGCTCCAGCCCGAGCCAGCTGCCACTCCCCATACAATCATCATTTCCGAGACGAAAAGGGCGCTGCCAGGTATGCCTATCGCTCCGAAAAATAAAATTGCCGCCTGAAATGGCTGACGCGCAAGGCTTCCCCGCAGTTCGGTTATGCGTCGTGAGCCGAGTACCTTTTCTACCATTCCAACCCACGCAAAAAGCCCCGCACTAATAAGCCCATGGGTGAAAAGCTGATGGTAAGCTCCTTGGAGTCCTCGCTCATCCTGTGCACCTGCCCCTACAGCTACGAGAGCCATGTGAGCAATAGAGGTAAAGGCAATCAGCCGTTTCAAATCTATCTGTCCCGTAGCGACTGCCGCTGCATACGCTAAGCTAACTCCCCCCCATATTCGCAAAAGCCACGCTAAATCCGAAGAAAGACTGAACCACACCCATTGAAGGAGAGCATATCCCCCCAGCTTAAGAAGGATGCCAGCTAAAAGCATAGACACTGCCGTAGCAGCTTCTACATGGGCTTCGCCGAGCCAGCTGTGAAGGGGAAAAAGAGGAAGCTTCACTGCCAGTCCTACCGTCATGAGCCCCCATGCTGCCAGAGAAACCCCTCCTGAAGCCCACGCTTCATATGTGCTGTCAGGCAGACTATTCAGCGCTAAAATCATTCCGACCAGGAAAAGCACTGACCCCCCCAAGGTAAAAAGAGCAAACTTCACCGCCGCTTCTTTTCGTCTTATTCCCCCCCACCCGTAAATCAAAAGGAAGGCTGGCACAAGCGCTGCTTCATAAAAGACGAAAAATAGAAGCACATCTTTCGCTAAAAACACGCCCTGAGAAAAGCCCAAGGCAAGCCAGAAAAGCGCAGAGAAGCTCCTCACTCGCCCTACTTCTCTCTGGCCGTAGTACAAAGCCAAATGCCCTACTATGATTGTCAAAAGAAGAAGGGCAAGGTTGCTTGGCTGGGCAGCCAGCGCATAGTGGAAGGTTTTTCCTGCAAGGCTAGACCAGGGGATTTGAAGGGCAGCTTCCCTCTGCAGGTATAGCTTCACCCATAGAAGGAGCTGGAAAAGCCCGTGTCCTATTGTAAAAGTTAGCAGTCCTCGTCGTGTCAGGGTGAAAGCAATGCCTGCAGCAGCTACAGGAGAAAGCCAAAGTAGATTTAGAATAAGAGCCGCCATAGCATACTAACCAAAAGCGACACAAGAAGGCCCCAACTAAGGGCTTGAGCGTAGGAAGTGTGCATACCCTCTCCTGCGAGAAAGCTGATGCCGCGCCGAAACTGCCTTGCTACGAAAGGCCATCCCCTTCGGGCGACATAGCTCTCCAGCTCGGCGAAAATGTTTCCCCCCCTGACCGCTGTCTCAGCCAGCTTTTTGTAAAAGAGCTCTAAAAGCCCCTCTACCTTTATGCTTAGCCGACTGATTTGCAGCCAGAGGCTTAGTAAAAGTTCATTTCCTTTTAGTAGCCATACATCCAGCCGCAGCTTGAAGGGATGGTGGTACAGCATTCCTGCACCTAAGCTGAGCAGCGGCACAAGGGCTTCCCATGAAAGTCTCAGACTAGCCCCACTCAGAAAAGCAGCCCGCACCCCCAGTATAAACGGAAAAACACTTGCAGGGGATAAAAATGAACCTTTCTGCTGGTAACCTAAGCGCCGCCAAGCCCGCCCTAATGCCATCGCTGTAAGAGCCTCTATCACGAGCAGCCTCTTGTCATAACTTCCACTTGCGGTAAGGAAAGTAGCCAAACTTATCCATAAAATCGTAGAATAGCTCGTAAAGCCCCCTTCTTTTTGAGCGCTACCCAGAAGGAGGAAAAGAGCTGCTTTTAAATAGCTGTGGTGGAGAAGGTAAGAAAGGGCTCTCGGAGGCTCCAAGCTTAGGAAGATTACCATAGCTAAATGGGCTCCTGTGGTCCAGGCTAAGGTAGCTTTTGGGCTTCGGCTGAGAACTGCTCCCAACGCTGCTCCCAACGCCGCTCCCCATATCACCTCCATGCTCCACGCTGGAAGGCGGTGAGTAAGGGTGGAGTACTTAAGCGGCATATAAGCTGCCATCCCTACAATCAATGCAGAGTGTAACAAAGCTGACACCGGCGCAGGGGCAAACATGGCTTGAATAAGCCAGAAAGTGAATGGGAAAATGCCGGCTTTTACTAAGATGCCTATCCATAGCCCCTCTGGAAACTTCCCTTCAGAGAAAAATCCAGCCAGCCAGAAAGCATCTCCTATCCTATTTATTACGAAAGCGATGAAGGCTGCCTCCAAGCTATGTCGGCTAATCCCCTTAGCAAAAGCTATAAGGCTCCACCCCGCTATGCTGACCACTTCCCACCCTGCAAAAAGTACAAGCGGATGCCAGGCATACACAAATAGCATCACTCCTATAAGCGCCAGCCCAAACCCGATAGGATAGATGAGGTCCCCAGGGACCCTACTTCTTCCTTTCGCTTGCTGTAAATCAAGGACGGTATAAAGACTAATAGCGCTTGTAATCTCCAGTGCAGCCTGAAGCAGCGGCTCCCTAACAAAAAATCGCGCCCCTATACAAATAGCGGCGAGCCCCCCTAAGCTCCAGAGACTGAGCACTTATCGGTTTTGTAAATAGCGGGCTATCGCTCGTAGAAAATCCAGTCCATCACTTTGTCCCTGATAAGGGTCGCATGCCCGCTCGGGATGAGGCATTAGACCGAAGACAGTCCCTTCCTCATTGCCAAATCCAGCAATGGAAGCATAACTGCCATTAGGAGCAGGAGCTGGCTCATATCGCAGACTCCATGAAGGTATCTCTGTCCCGGGTACATACCTTCCTTCTGCATGGGCTATCGGGAGCCGATAAGAACGCCCGCCAAGGTAATCGCTCAAGGGACCGCTACCGTAGAGGCTCACAGAAACTACTTGAGAAATAAAACGTCCGTTGGAATTTTTACGGAGAGCGCCGGGAAGCCATCCAGCTTCTAAGATAATCTGAAACCCATTGCATATGCCCATAACGAAGCCGCCTTTTCGCCAGAAGTTCTCTACGGCAGGCATTATTTGAGCAAAGCGCGCAATCGCCCCCGCCCTCAGATAATCCCCATAAGAAAACCCCCCTGGAAAAAACACCGCCTCTAAGGGAGGAAGCCGATGGTCCCCGTGCCAGAGATAAAAAGGAGTAAATCCAGCCCGTTCAAGAGCATAATACAAGTCTCTGTCGCAGTTGCTGCCGGGGAAGACAACAATTCCTGCCCTTAGGCGCATGTAGAGGCAAATATAGGTTCATCCGTCCCTACTCCTATTTGCACATACGGCAGGGAAGGCAACTCAAGCCGTGGCACCTCTTCCAAGGCCTGAAGCGAATCTATGAGCTTATTTTGCTGGATAAATCTATCAGGCTCTAATCCTATTCCGTAGAGGCGCATCAGTCGCTGAGTCCATTCGCTTAGAGTTTCAGGCATAATCTGAAGGAGGAGATAGTTTCGGGTCTCTAAGAGAATCTCTTCGGTAGGGAAGGGGTTTTGGCTCCATCGCTCTACTTCGGTCTGGATGCGGGCAACTGCTTCTGCAGCCCGATTTTTAGCCACTTCGGTAGAGATAATCAAAGCGCTTCCCGCGTGGCAGCTGTCCGGGCGAGCATAAATTCCATAGGTAAGTCCTGCCTCTTCCCGAATAGATTGCATCAGCTGAGCCCCGAAGTATCCCCCTAATCGCAGAGCCGCCATGCGATAATACCCAAACTGCGGGTGAAAAGGCCGCACCCACGGATAGGCTATGCGTAGGGACACCTGAGCCGCCTCCATAGCTACTGTTTCGCAAATCAAAGAAGGGGAAAGCACTACAGGCAAGGCATATGCTACTTTTCCATGAAACTCTGCCCATGCTCGCAGCTCTGACGGCAAAAAAGGCGCACTAATAATAGCTTTTTGCAGCCCTCTCAAAAGAAATCTCTCATGATAAGCTCTCAGCTGGGCAGTATCCATCCCCTCAAGCCGCTCCAGAGGAACGCTTCGTGTCAAAGTATAGGTACTTCCCCATAGATGCTGGGAAAGAAGGGCATCGGCTCTATAAGCGGGATTAGCACGGGCTCGCCTCTCTCCCTCTACAAGCCGATGAAGATGATGTTTTACCAAAGGCCCTGAAAGCACAGGATAAGCTACGCTGGCATACAGGAGCTTTATCGCCGAGGATAAATTTTCTCTGAGGCCTTCACCAAAAAGGTAGATATTGTCTCTGTCGGCGTCCCAGCTGTAGTCCCATCCGAGCCGATGAAGCTGCTGACGAAGCTTCCCCTCAGGATGAAGTTGATTTTCTTCGCTCAGGAGGCGGAGGAGAAGACGCCGAATGCCTGGATCATACTCTTTGAGGGCTGGAGCCTCCCAAATGAATCCCACTTGTGCCAAGGGCTCTTTTGAAGGCAGCCAATACACAGGCAGCCCATCTGCCTCCCCTCTTTGCGGCAGGGGAGGCGCTTGATAGCTTACCCGAAAGCTCACAGCCGCTCTAAAATTTTGCGCTTTTGGGTTTCGTACTCTTCTGCTGTCAGGATGCCTGCTTGATAGATTTCGTGGAGCTTACGAAGCTGCTCGTAGGGGTCCGGGGAGGATGCCTCCTTTTTGATTTTCTCATATAGGTTTTGTCCTTCTTTGAAGGCGCGCTCGTAGGCTTTTCGTACAGCCTCTACATTTAGGTCTCGCAGCGTTCCTCCGCTGGCGAAGTGATTCATGAAAACTTTTCCGACAGCATAAGTAGTGGCGGCAGCGAGGACGGAAGCCGCAAGTCCCCCAGCTATCCATCCAATCCCTGGGATAAGCTTTATGAGCGTAGCTCCCCCGCGCACCGTAGTGGCACCCACTAAGCTGGCGATGAGCCCTTTGGCAAGGCCGGAGAAGAAGGGAACCTCATACAGCTCCGCCAGCTTGCGAACAAGATTCAGCTGGACCGCCGTAGTCGTAGCCCAATCGGCAAAAGGAAGCGGTATGACCCCCGCTCCCATGGCTACAATCATGTGCTCTTTTATCAGCTTATCAGCTCGTAAGGCTTTCTCTGCTTGCATTCATCAAAGGTACCTAAACTACCGCTTGACGAGGCGGTAAGTGTAGGTCTCTTTGCCTTTTATTCGCAGGAGAAAGACTCCGCTGGGAAGCTCTTCCACAGGCACCTGATAATAGTGGGTGCCCGCTGAGGGAGTCTGAATAGTATAGCGCGCAACCTCCTTGCCTTCTACGGTCAGAAGAGAGAGTTCCAGAGACTGAGAGGTAGTGGTGTAAAGTTGAAGGGTGATATACGACTGAGCAGGATTGGGATAAACTCCAATGAGGGAAAGTGAGGGAGACTCCTTTAGACCTGTAACTATTCCCCGAGGTATAAGAGGGGGATTATACCCCGCTGGGGCTGTTGTGGGCGAAGTTGCTTTCCTGAGAAAGCGCTCCCCCGCTTGGACATACCAGCTTTCTCCCCAAGTCTCCCCCGGAGTTGGTTGAGTAATGGTATTTGCATAATACCAGTCCCCTTGAACGCGGCCGGCGGTTACATCTAATACCGCATATCCGTGGCGTGTGAGATTTACGTACTTTACATGAGGATTTTGGGATTGAACTAAGTTGGGGTTGGCAAAGTTGTTTAGGAAAGCAGCATTAGCAGAAGTAATGCTGGGCGTTACAAACTCTACGGCGGTAGAGCCTGCTCCAGTGGATGAGTTATAGCTGCCAGGGCCGAAGGGTAGGTCGTTCGCCCATGAAGTATGGATATCTCCTGTCAGGAAGACGACATTTTGGATATTATTTTGGATAATGGTATCCATCAGGCGCCGCCTTTCTGCA
>JANXDD010000102.1:0-6962 GCA_025059915.1 Bacteroidia bacterium
TTTGCCTTACATATGACCTACGCCGTGGTACTTTTCCTTCTCAAGCGATACGCCGAGAAATACCCCATGCCCCCAGCCGAAGAAGCCCCGCCTCCCTCAGCAGAATCGGAAGCGGAAGCAGAGGCCGAATCGGAATCAGAAGATTTACCCTTCTAACGAAAGAAGTTTCACCCAGTCCTCATTCACTTTATTCTTGAGCTTTTTATCCAGCGTCCAGAACTCTACTTGCACGTAGTGCGAGCGGAGTAGGTTCGCCAGCCCTAAATAAAAAGCATCATACATAGCCTGCAAGTCATAGAAACGAGCGGCATTTAGCGCTGGGGTTAGAAGCTCGCGAGCATCATAGAGATGAATCCCGAGCTTCTCTACCGTGTCAAACAGCGTAGTAATATCTTCATCAAATACCCTTTTTCGGTAGAGAACATTACTGACTTCATAGACCGTGCAAGTAAGCATCCTCTCTGTACCAGCGCTGGAGATATTTCTCAGCTTGCGGCGTGGAAGGCTCTCCGCCTATGAGACTAACTAAAAAACTGGCATCTATACACACAGCGAGCTTAGGTAGCATCCCGCATACGGCGGATGAGCTGTACAGCTGACTCTAATATAGAGCCGTACCGAGTCCAGAGGAGCCTTCGCCGGCGACGCAGTTCCCACAGGGTATCCTCTATCTGAGCCCAACGGGGCACCCCTACCACCGGGGCATTGACTATAATCGGCGCTGCTTCTACCCAAATAGCTGATTCTGGACGCACTCCTACCCCCTCCCCTGACGAAGAGAGCGTTACAGAGAGAGAAGCGTTCTCCTTCAGAGGATACTGCACATCACTGAGAAGCGTATCCATAGGGAGTTTAGTATTCGGGTTCTAACCGCTGAATAAGGCTCTCTCCCAGAATCTCCTGAAAAAAGAGCGATTTAGAGGCGTCATGGAGTTTATCTAACTGGGCTGCGACCTGCTCCCAGCTTCCGGGCTGAGCAAGGCGCGTATCTAAATCAATAAGCACCCCTCTATCCGTTTCCTCTCCAAAACGCACTTGGGTAGGACGGGTGATTTGCAGGATGTGCCGGCAACCTGCATGCTCTAACTCCACCCGCACTGCGAAGGTTCCTTGGCTTAGGGCATACTCCCCCACCTCTAACCTAAACTGAAAATCCTGCTCAGAAGTAATGTACTGCTCCGAAATAAAATCTATATAGCGCAGCCCATGGAGAGTAGGGGGGCTAAGGGTACGGACATTTTTTAGCGTATCTATGAGGGCCTGAATGCTGCGTTTGAAGTCATTCCAGCCTACATACGGCCGCTGGCAGTTGACGGTAAGGGCTCGGTCTCCTATCTGATAGAGGATGGGGGCTTGGGCCTTTTGTATGCGATACTTCACGATGAACCGAAGCGAAGGCTCATACGCCACTAAGGAAGGTGGCACTTCGGCTGCTGGAAGGCGATGGAGGGTCCATGCGGGGTCGTCTTGCTTGAGTTTTTCGTAGAGGATGCCCGTGGCAATCTCCCCCACCATCGGCTCCGCCGAATGCTCAAAAAACCCCTGCCAAATGGCCTCTATGAGCGGCTCTTTGCGCAGTCTACGGGGAATAGCCCCCTGCTTCATGCAGCAAAAGTAAATTGAATGCAGCGGCTTCTGCTGTACCCCAGCGGCTGGAAACCCGGCAACCCAGCCATCGTGCGCCCACCCCTCACCCTTCCAGAGTCCAAAGCCGACGAAGCCCAAGCCAGCCAATACACCACCTACCATAGCTGGTATCTGCGGCTAGCCCAGCCTAAGTAAAGCTGCACCGCAGCCGCTGAATATAACCTTTTACCCAGCCTCGCTTCGGGCTCAAAAGGGATAAGGCTATCCTACGTCTTAAGAGAGTCTTTTTCCTTCTCTATCAGGAATAAATCACATACCATCTTTGCGGACTCGTAGCTCCGGCGTTTGTAACCGCAAAAGGAGGTCCAAGCTATCACTAAGTATGCCATAATTGCAAGTATGCTTATTTCCCACTCTCGCTGCGGGGCAAATGCTATTAGGGTAAGCTCTGCCATACCTCCTAATACTCCCACCACAAAGAGCACCCGATAAAATCCATAACGCGCTATCTGAATCGTGAGAATAGAAGGACGATTTTGTAAGCTGCGGTACATGAGCTCAAAAGTCTCTCTATGACTGAGAGGCTCCTGCGTTTCGTCTGACTCTAACGAAGAGCGTAACGCAAAGTAGTTACGAAAAGTTTGAGCCAGCCGCTGCTTGTAGGAGGGAGAGAGAGGAGGATATGAACCGCACCCCAAAAGATTATTAGAAGAAGCTTCACCGAATAGAACTTCTATCATGTTCCCTTTTCTCTCCACATAACCCCAGAGGATATGAGAAGCACTATGAAGGAGCATACCTGCTACGTAAGCCAGCATAAGCAGGACCAGTACACCCCGCACGGTAAGTTCATCCATGACGCTCAGCCACTCCGCCTTTATGCCTATTTTCAAAAGGCAGCGGTGAATGAGCTGGAGAAAGAGATAGCCTGGAATGATATTGGCAATGAAATCATAAAGGTCAAAGAGCCGCTCAAATACACGATCCATTCCCCGACTTCACTTAGGATTCACGGATTTTTGCTTGATTAGGATAATGGCGAATGCCTTCTAAAAAGGGTGTAGCGGCTAGTTTTGTAAGAAGATAGCTCCTTCCAACTTTCCGAGTCTCTAGAGGGAGCATATTGGCTCTTGAACCACAGATGCCATCCTTGATTGTAGTTTTTTCCATTTAGGTCCTTGTTCGCATGCACTTCAAAGCCTCGTTTTCGCAGCGCACTAACAACTGCCTCATCGGGATGGTCTTCGTCTTGGGTAGCAGCCAGGATAATAGCGCATTTTTTGCCCATCCCTAATGAACCGAAGGCTTTATTCAGTAGAGATGGACCTAAGTTATTCTTGCTCCCATGGTGCGGTACCTTGAAAAGAAGCACTTGCCTTGCCTTATCATATCCCCCTGGAAACCGATTGAGGGCTTTCTCTAACGCAGGCACCCCTGCATCTCCCGTAAATAAAAAGTAATCGCCTTCAAAGTCAAAGAGGAGGATTACTGAGGAGTTATTCTCTGGCGTAGTAGCATCGGGAGGAGGGTCTTCTAACAAAGAGGGGGAGCGCTCGGAAAAAGCCCTAACCTCTTTTACATATTTTTCATAATCCCTGAACTCTTTGAGAAGCTCGTTATAATAAGCCTCATCAGGACCGAGAAGATAGACCCTGAGAAACCTATCTTCAGTCTCAATCTTTTTTGCCAAGTATGTATAGGAGAAAGGCTCATGAACGGGTATAGACTTTCCCTCTGCTCGGTCAATCAAATTTGCAGCTTTCGTTAGCGAAGCAGTCAAGGACCTGATATGCCCCTCTCTTTCATATGTTAGCGGTATATGTATGTAAAGCTCTCCGATATATGCTGACGGTTTATGTATGTAAAGATTTCTAACATCAGCATGGTCTATAAGGTATATCAGTCCTCCTATATGATCCTCATCGGGGTGGGTGGCTATGATGTAGTCTATTCTGGTACTTCCGTAGTACTTTTTCATAAACTCCAAAATGTACTCTGCAGTACTTGTGAAGCCCCCATCAATCAGCCAAACCTTAGGGTCCAACACCTTGCCCCAAGGATCCACGCGTCCGGTGCGGATGAGGATAGCCTCGCCGCTTCGCTTCCCCTCAATAGGAGGGAAGTCTATCTCAAGAAATGGATGAGCCGCAAAATGCATGTTTGTGATTTTACTTCTTGGGTTCAATTCTCTATCTACACTTTTTCCACATAGGTTTCATGTGGATTGGACATGAGAAGGGGGCTGGCTGAGCGTTCTGCCTTTCTCCGAGTAACTTCCTAATTTGCTCCTCATGACAGGCAAATCGTCTCCTACTGTAGACGACCTGCGACATCCCACAGCCCAGCGCCCAAACAATCCTCCTGCGGGGCTGATGGATGAGCAGCGGACGGCTCCCCCGCAGCGGAAAGCTTATGCCTATGACCCTTACTTAGACCCGCAGCTGGTCTGGGCAGGCAAAGAAGAACGCTCCACCTTTGAAGTGGACATCCTTCCGCTCCACACTCATGAGCGCATCGCCCCCAAAGCCATCATAGAAGCCCTCCAGCGTCCAGAGCCGCCTCAGCCCTCGCTCTTCGGCGAGGCATCCCTGCCTCTCCATAAGCAAATAGAATTCTACCAGCACACCGTCCCCTGGGCTAATCGCCTCATCTTAGGCGACTCGCTCTTAGTGATGAACTCCCTCCTGCACTACGAAGGCTTAGCTGGCCAAGTCCAGATGATTTACATAGACCCGCCCTACGGCATCAAGTTTAGCTCCAACTTTCAGCCCCGCATAGACCGCCGCGACGTAAGAGACAAACCCGAAGACCTGACCCACGAGCCCGAACAAATCCAAGCCTACCGCGATACCTGGCAGCTGGGCATCCATTCTTACCTCACTTACCTGCGCGACCGCCTCCTCCTGGCCCGAGAACTCCTCGCAGACTCAGGCTCCATCTTCGTCCAAATCAATGATGAAAATCTCCACCTCGTGCGGTGCTTGTTAGATGAAGTGTTTGGCAGAGATAACTTTGTTTCACTTATCACCTTTACTAAGACAAGTGGTCAATCTACAAAGTTACTTCCATCTATAAGCGATTACATTATCTGGTACGCTAAAGAAAAAGAGAAATTGAAGTACAGACCCCTGTACTGGCATAAAGAACATGGGCCAGGATATGAGGCATACCGATACGCAGAATTTCCTAATGGAGTTAGAGTAAGTATTTCCTCTTCGGATGAAGAGCTGCGCTCCGTAGTTCTCAGAAGATTCAGACTAAGCTCAATAACTTCTCAAGGATACATACAAAGTTCCGCCTTTGAACTGACTTTAGAGGGCAAAAAATACAAGCCTCCTGCCAATCGCCACTGGGCAACTTCTCAAGAAGGAATTGAAAGGCTGGCACATGCCGAAAGACTGATACCAGCCCAATCAACAATCAACTTTGTGAGATATTTAGACGACTTCCCATACTACAGCACAACTAATGTCTGGACAGATGTTGGAAGCATTAGTAGTGAAAAACTTTATGTAGTTCAGACCGCTACAAAAGTTGTAGAGCGCTGCATTTTGATGACCACGGACCCGGGGGACTTAGTATTTGATCCGACCTGCGGTTCGGGGACGACGGCGTATGCGGCGGAGAAGTGGGGTCGGCGGTGGATTACCTGTGACACGAGCCGAGTAGCGATAGCCATAGCGCGCCAGCGGCTGATGACGGCAAAGTTTGATTACTATGAGCTGAAGGACCCGGAGCAAGGGCCTGCCGGGGGCTTTGTTTATGAGACAGTGCCGCACATTACGCTGGAAAGCATCGCCAAAAACGAAGAGATAGATGCCATCGCAGAGAAGTATCAGCCGCAGATTGAGGAAGCGCTGGCTGAGCTCAATCAAGCGCTGAAAGGGCACGCTATTCGCATTCGCATCAGCCGAGGCGGACGCGCAGGAGAAGTGGTAGATTTCGCTGCGCCCGACAGCGCTACGCACACCCTCCCTACGGGACAGGTAGTACGACAGAATGAGCTACTGGAATGGGAAGTGCCCTTGGAAGTGCCGCATCCCCTTTGGCCTCCCCAAGCAGTAGAAGCATATCGGCGCCTCTTAGCTGCGAAGCAGAGCCCCCTCTCCGGGCAAAGTGTAGAGGAGGACTTGAGAATTATCTATCAGCATACTGGTCACCGTTGGGAGAAAATAGAGGAGGTACCTGAGCCGATTCCGGGTCCTGATTGGCCTGAGGCTGCTCGGCAGGCCCTGCGGCGATTTTGGGAGCTGCGCCGCCAAAAGCGCCATGAGATAGAAGAAAGCATTCGCCGCCGCGCCCCCCAAGAAACCCTCTACGACCGCCCTAAGGTGGTCAAAGGCCGCGTGCGCGTCAGCGGCCCCTTCACCGTAGAAGCTCTCCCCCTCCCTATCATAGAAGATCCCCAACAGGCCCTCGCCGCCTCCATTCCTCAGGGGTATTACCAAAACCTTATCAACCTTCTGATAAAGCAGGGCGGAGTAAATTTTTCGGGGCAGTTGCTGGCATTAGAGAATGTGCGACCCCTTCAGCTGGGACACTTGCACGCAGAGGCCGAAGCTGAACAAAATGGAGAAAAACGCCGTGTAGCTATCTCCTTCGGTCCGCCTTATGGATTCCTCTCTGCCGTCCAGGCTTATGAAGCTCGTATTACCGCCCGAAGTAATGGCTACCAGATGCTTCTCCTTATAGCTTTTGGCTTTGACCCTGAGCTTAGTCCTCTATTGGAAAAACATCCCGTCAAAGACCTGGAAGTACATACCGTCTTCATTACCCCTGATGTACTGGTGGGGGATCTTCTCAAAGCTACTCGTGCCAGTCAGATTTTTTCGGCGATTGGACAGCCTGATGTGGAGGTGTATCGCTGCGAGAAAGGGCGATTGGTCCCTATGCGCAAATCCCCCCTTCCCAAACGGGAGGAGCCCTTGCCTGAGCCCTGCGAAGAAGGGACCTATCTGGTAGAACTGCGCGGCGTAGATATTTATGACCCCGTTACGGGCAAAGTGTATTCGGATTCAGGCAAGAGGGTGGCAGCGTGGTTCTTGGACACCGACTACGATGGACAGACGTTTCATGTAAGTCAAGCCTTCTTTCCTGCTGATGCGGGGGCTTGGGAGAAGCTCCAGCGCGCCCTCAAAGCTCAAATAAACCCCGAAGCCTTTGAGCAGTTGAGTGGCACTCTGTCTTTTCCCTTTCGCCCAGGCAAAAACCACCGCATCGCCGTAAAAGTGATAGACCTGCGGGGCAACGACCGCTACCTGCAAGACGAGGCAATGGCGACGCAGGGCGTGGCGCAGGTATCCGACCGCAAGACGCGCCGCACGGCGCCTTGCATCGGCGGAGCGGTGCTGGGATACGCCTTCGTGCTGGACAGG
>JANXDD010000102.1:6972-7206 GCA_025059915.1 Bacteroidia bacterium
ATGCTACCTTTACCTGAATCAGTAATTAGCTCCTCCCCCTCACCTCAAGCGTTTTTGAGAAAATCAGAAATATGCTTACGTCTTATAGGCCTGCACTTCTAACTCCTCCCCTAAACCCCCATGAAAGAAATTTAGGATGAGCTCTAACCCGTAAAACCACCACGTAGAAGGCACCTGCGTATCATGCTTATACTTCCCCTTCTTTATTCACTGAGAAGCAGTATAAACCCAGTG
>JANXDD010000103.1 GCA_025059915.1 Bacteroidia bacterium
TTTCTCAACATGCTGAGTGCGGACCAGGTGGTGCAGCGCGGCTTTACTATAAATACCAATCGCATGCACATAGCAGGAGTATGGCCCACTTACTCTACCAATTTTCCTCATAGAGCTATGGGCAATCTATCATATACTGACCTTTTATCCTACTTGGATTGGGCAGGGCTCTCTCCCATGACAGAGTTTGAATACGAGAAAGCTTGTAGAGGGCCTAATATCCCTATAGCTGGGGAGTATGCATAGGGTACGACGGCTATTGTGAATGTAAATGACCTCTCTAACGACGGTACCGCTACGGAAACTCATGCGCACACGCTACCGCCGGGGGCTGGTCCTGCAAATGTAGGAAACGATGTTGTTTTAGGACCTCTTCGGGTGGGTTTCGCTGCAAGTGGAAGCACAAATAGGGTGCAGGCCGGGGCTTCTTACTACGGCGTAATGGAGCTCACTGGTAACGTTTGGGAATGGGTTGTGGGTTTTAATAGCAATGTTAGCGGATTCACAGGTTTGCATGGAAATGGGGAGCTAACTACCTCCCTGAATCCGCCCGCAGGGCGATTTGATGTACCAGGCTGGCCTGCTCCTTCTAATCCAGTGATTAGAGGAGGATCATGGGCTGACACACCCCCCGGATTGCTCACAGTTTCTAGTAGGACCTTCGTGTCTGAGGGGCGATATTCTATTACAGGGGGGCGTGGAGTGCGGAGAGTCTACTAAAGCAACTTATGAAATCACTTTTGCTTCTCTGGCTCCAGTTTTTAGGGGGGATGGGAAGTGGGTATGACGGAAGCTTGTACGCGGTGGCTTCTGTTTCTTGCCATTTTGGGCAAGGGGGGACGGGTGGTGGTTACTCCTTAAGTCAAGTAATTTACACCTCGTGTCCGCTTTTTAGGGGGGATAGTGCTTCTGGGTATAGTAGTGATTCGCTTTATCTTACGCATGCGGTATGTCAGCCGATGCGTGGGGGGATAGATGATGGGCATGCGATTGCTCATCTCCAGCAGACCTCGTGTCCCTTATACCACGGTAGTCAAGCTTCGGGGTATGCCATGGCATGGAGTACCTGTACTCCACTTGCTCAAGCTGAGCTGGTCTTATCTGCAAGTTGGCTGCACCCTCAAGCGGTGGAGGTGACATGGCTATACTTATCTGATGAGTGGGGCTTCGTAGACTTTCTAGTTGAACGAAGTGAGAATGGCTTAGACTGGGTCCCTATCGGAGAAAAGAGTGCTCAATTTCCTCGTGCTGAGCCTGTGAGCTACGTAGATGAGCAGCTGCCAGAGGGGAGCCGGTGGGCGTATCGGGTGCGTCTTCCTTATCGTTCTGTCCTTTCTAATATAGCTTGGGTAGAGCGGAAGGCTTATCGTTCATTTCAGGCTTATCCTAATCCACTTTCGCCCAGTCAGCCGCTTGTTCTCCAACTGCATCCTGCGCCTTCGCTTCCTTGGAGAGTGGTTGTTTTTGACTTGTATGGACGAGCTCTTTTAGCTGAGAGTGTGCCAGAAGGAAAGGGAACTCATTTTCTCTTTCTGACTTCGTTAGCAGCGGGGTTGTATGTTGTCCAGATAGAAGCGGAGGGGCAGATCTTCTCTACAAAAGTTTTGCTTATGCCATGAGATGCTCTATGAATTTTGAGAGAATAAGCTGTGCTTGCGATTCTTCTGGGGTGGGCTGCTCTGTGATGCTTTATGCTTAAGGGTTGCGACCCACGTGCCGGCAGAAATCGCTATAGCCTTCTCAGGTAGGCTTTCGTCGTTCTAAAACTTTCCTTTTCCAAAAAGTGTCTAACCCCTCTTCCCCCATAGAAGTTCTGAAGGGAGAGGGACTCTATCACTCTACTACCGGCCGTCCTACCATCGCCTCTAACTCAGCCAGCGAAATCATACGGATACCTAACTTTTGAGCTTTTTCCAGTTTGGCAGGGCCTGCATCTTTTCCTACGACGAGGTAGTCTAAGCCTTTGCTGACGCCAGAGGCATAGGTGCCGCCATTTTCTTCTATATACGCAATGAGACGCTCCCGAGAAACGCCGTCAAAGGTTCCAGTTACTAACAAGCGTTTGCCCTGCAAAGGAAGGGGAGCGTCAGCAGCTTTGACCTTATGAGCAAACTGAAGTCCTAACCGCTTGAGCTTCTGAATTTCTTCCCAGTTTTCTTCATCATGGAGGTAGGCATATACGCTACGAGCGATTACTTCCCCAATGGTATAAACGCTTGCTATTTTCTCCTCAGAGGCTTCTGCCAGCTCTTCTATAGAGGGGAAAGCGTCGGCGAGCTTTTGAGCCACCGTTTCTCCTACATGCCGAATGCCCAGTGCATAAAGCACCCGTGGATAGGGGACAGACTTAGAGGCTTGGATATTATTTACAATCTTTTGAGGCATTTTTTCGGCAAAGCCCTCTATGCCCGAGAGCATTTCAGGGGTGAGGGTGTAAAGGTCGCTGAAGGTGCGCACAAGCCCTCTTTCATAGAGCTTTCGCAAAATTTTCTCCCCTAAGCTTTGGATATTCATTGCTCGGCGGCTGACAAAGTGCTCTAAGCGCCCTATGACTTGGGGGGGGCAGTGTTTATAGTTAGGGCAGTAGCGGCCTACCTCGCCCGGAGGCTGAATAAGGGGCGTGGAGCACTCCGGACATACAGAGGGTGGAATGACCCGCTTAGCCTCAGGAGGGCGGCGCTCAGGAAGAGCCCGAATAACCTTGGGAATAATTTCGCCGCTTTTTTCTACCACTACTACATCAGGTAGATGAAGGTCAAGGCGCTCAATCTCATCATAGTTGTATAGAGAAGCTCGCTTGACAGTCGTGCCTGCGAGTTTGACAGGTTTGAGTTCGGCGACAGGGGTAATGTAGCCTGTTCGCCCCACTTGGTAAGTAATGCTGTGGAGTTCAGTAACGGCCTGTTCGGGCTGATATTTGTAAGCAATAGCCCAGCGGGGAGCTTTAGCTGTAGCACCCAGCTGAGAACGCAAGGAGCGGCTATCTACTTTGACCACTACACCGTCTATGTCGTAAGAAAGGCTCTCTTTCCGATGGGCCCAGCTCTCTATAAAAGTCAGCACCTCAGGGAGAGAAAACGGCCCTCCACTCTCTACTACTTGGAATCCCCAAGAGCGTAGTAGATCCATGACTGCTCTGTCAGAATCTGGAAGTCCTTCTGCTTCAGCGAAATAGGCTAAGAAGCGGAGTCGCCTTCGGGCTACCTCAGTAGAGTCTTGAAGCTTAAGGGAGCCAGCGGTAGCATTGCGGGGGTTCATGAAAGGGGGCTCGCCCAGCTCTTCTCTTTCCTGATTGAGGCGGAGGAATTCAGAGCGGAGCATATATACTTCTCCCCTCACTTCTACCGATAGGGGAAATTCTCCCCGCAAACGAAGCGGTAAATCCCGAATTGTGCGAAGATTGGGTGTGATATCATCTCCTTGCAGGCCGTCTCCTCGCGTAACGCCTCGCACAAAAACCCCATTCTCATAATGAAGGCTTACAGCGACCCCATCTATTTTCAGTTGGGCAATGTACCGAAGATGAGCATTTGGTGCAAGTTTTCTAAGGCGCTGCTCAAACTCAATTAGCTCTTCGGAAGTATAGGCATTGTCCAGGCTGAGCATGGGGAGGCGGTGAGGAACTACAGGAAATTCCTTTGTTATCGTGCCGCCTACCCGTTGTGTCGGGGAATCTGGACGCCTGAGGTGAGGAAACTGCTCTTCCAGTCTTTTTAACTCTGCTACGAGGCGGTCATATTCCGAGTCCGAAATAACTGGCTGAGCTAATACATAGTATCTGTAGTCGTGCTCGTTTATTTCTCGGATGAGAGCATCTATTCGGGCTGCCGCCGCTTCGGGCGTGAGGTCCATTAGATATGCGGTCCGGACGGGATTCGAACCCGCGGCCTCTGGCGTGACAGGCCAGCGTTCTAACCAGCTGAACTACCGGACCAGCCTTCGCAAAGGTAAGACTTTTTTCGGACTCGCAAGAACTCCCCCTCTATGAGTAAGGAGGAGAATAGTGCGAGAGGCTAACCTGAACCGCTTATCTTTGCTACATGCGCACCTCTTGGCTTATCGGGCTCGTAAGCCTAACTTATGCACAGGTATTCAAGTCCATTCATCAAATAGAAGCCGAGCAGCATCGTCCCTACCAGCACCTATCTGAAAGGCAATGGGATAGTGTAAATGGATATACACCTTCGGTGGTACCTCTGCGCACCAGCAATTCCTGTACTCTTACAAAACAGGTGATGGGCTTTCATCCCTACTGGGCGGGGACAGCTTTCACCTCCTATCAGTGGAACCTCCTTTCTACTGTCGTCTTTTTCGCTTATGAAGTGGACCCTGCCACTGGCTCTTATTCAAATCCTACTGTAATCAATACTTGGCTCACAACTTCATTAGTGCCCACAGCTAAAGCTAATGGCACACAGGTTCAGTTATGTGCGGCGCTTTTTGGGGGGACAAACCTTACCAACTTTCTCACAAATTCTACAGCTCGTCGGCGCTGCATAGATTCCCTCATCCGTCTGGTTACTTTGAGAAATGCTGATGGCATAAACATTGACTTTGAGGGACTGCCGGGCTCACAACGGAATAACTTTACAAACTTTATGCAGCAGCTCCGCGATACTCTCAATCGTCGCCGACCTAACACAAAGCTTTCTGTAGCCTTACCAGCAGTGGATTGGAATAATGCGTTTGATCTACCTGCCCTTTCTACTATTTGCGATCAGCTTTTCATCATGGGGTATGATTTCTACTGGAGTACGGCGCAGACGGCTGGTCCTACGGGGCTTCTTCATGTGGGGAGCATTTGGGGAAGCCGATGCAATAGCCGTACTATCATAGACTATTTAGCAGCGGGGGCAGCCCGTAACAAGCTCATCCTCGGCGTACCCTATTATGGCTTCCGCTATCCTACCAATAGCAGCTCTTTCCCCACAGCTACGACTGGGAATGGTGTCAGCCGCACTTATGCACAGGCATACTCCGAAGCCAATACCTACGGATGGAACTGGGACCCTCATTCGCGCAGTCGGTACTTCATCTACCAAAGTGGGGGGCAGTGGTATCAGACCTGGTGGCATGATTCGCTGAGTCTGGCCTGGATTTATCGCACCGTCAATATGCAAGGAATCGGAGGAGTAGGCATGTGGGCCCTAAGCTATGACCGACCTCGTACAGAACTGTGGGGGGCTCTACGGGATCACTTCACAGATTGTGCTACAGTCGCCTGCCGAGATACTTTCTTTGACATGGGGGGAACCCATGGAAATTATTTCAACCGAGAAAACTGGACATGGACCTTAGCCCCCGAGGGCGCCTCTCAGGTACAAGTAACTTTTCATGACTTTCGCTTAGAAAATGGATACGACACCCTGTACATCTACAATGGTCCCTCTACAGCCAGTCCCCTTATCGGAGCTTATACTGGTACAAATTCGCCGGGAACGGTTACAGGGACGTCAGGGGCTTTGACTTTTCGCTTCCGTTCGGATAATACTACTAATGATAGGGGCTGGCTTGCCACATGGAATTGTATTACCAATCAAACTCCCCCCACTACGGTTATCACTAACCTTCGCACATGGTACAGGAGCAGCTTCAAGGTGAGCTTTCGGGACACAGATGATGTGGGGATTGCGCAGCGGTATGTATGTGTGGCGGACTATGATGGGACACGCTGGTCAGCCTCAGGTCAGCGGGGCTTTGCTTATGAAGACTTTCCGGGTACGAGCTTACCGCCTGGCTGGACGCCAGCGGTCGGCACCTGGTCTATCTCCAGTGGCGCCCTTGTTCAGAGTGACGCAACTCAAGGCAATACCAACCTATACTTTCCCCTTCAGCAGGATAATTCTACCGAGTGGCTATTTCATTGGCAAATGCGCATACGAGGAAGCGGTACAAACCGCCGAGCAGGGCTTCACATTTTCGCCAGTGATGCTTCCCAAACCCAACGAGGAGATTCCTACCTTCTCTGGTTTCGTTTAGATGATCAGCGGATTGAGATTTACCGCATCACGGGGAATACCCTTCCTTCGCCGCAGTATCAGCAGAACTATCCCTTCACCGCTAATACATGGTACGATATTAAAGCTACCTACACTCCCACGACAGGGGCGATACGCATTTGGATAAATAATCAACTTGCGGCAAGCTGGACAGACCCCTCGCCCCTCACTACTGGGGGATATCTTTCTTTACGCACTGGCAATGCGGAGGTGGATTATGATAACATTCGGGTTTATCGTAGTCGTGGGACTGATTTTCTGGTAGAAGTAGGGGCGAACGGTCATGTCCGCTATGAAAGTCCTTCGCCTACTCAGCCTGCGGTGCGGATTTTATCGCTGGTGAGGGATGCCCAGAATCTCTGGGCTACACGGGCATTAGCTGAAGCCTACATAGACCGAACGCCTCCCACAGCTGCTCTTTCTGCCGCTGGCTGGAAAACCGCTGATTTCATCCAGACTTTTCAAGAAAGTGATGCTCTAAGTGGGGTGGCAGATCGCTTTTATCTCCCCCTCTATAGAGCAGGAAGTGTCTGGCGAGCCCAATCCGCTGAAGGGTTTTTCCACGAGACTTTTGACTCCCCTTCTGCCAGTTGGGCAGCTAACGGAGGAACTTGGAGCACCGCTAATGGTCTCCTAACTCAAAGTGATGTTTCTCATACTAATACAGGCTATTATCATCCCGTAAATCAGGGGACCAAGCATCTCTATCGTGTGCGAGCTCGCCTAACTAATACTGCTGGGAATCGCCGTTGGGGCTTTCATATCCTCGCCAGCTCTCCCCAACAAGCTCAGCGGGGAGACTCCTATCTCATTTGGCTACGCTATGATAGTCAAGACATCCAGATTTACGAAACAATAGGAAATGTACTTTACACTCGCCAGACAGTTCCTTATCCTCTCACTGCAGGCACGGACTACTTAGTAGAGGTAGTGTATGAGGAAGGCTATATTGGCGTGTGGGTGAATGGAGACTTTGTAGCAGAGTGGACGGATGAAACGCCTCTAACTTCGGGGGCATACATCAGCTTGCGGACTAATCAGGCCCAGGTGGAATGGGATTTCGTAGAAGTGTG
>JANXDD010000104.1 GCA_025059915.1 Bacteroidia bacterium
ATCTCCTGCGATAGTGGGCTGAGAACGATCCAACTCTTGCAAATGCCGATTGGCGTACAGCCGCATAAGCTGCCAGACTCTGAATGATTCTACTCCATAAAACCGAGAATACCGCTGATCAAACTCAAACCCTGCTTTGAGGTTATGCCGCCCTATCTCTACCGCAGCCTGTCCCGTCACACGAAACATTTCTCCATCGTTGAATGAAGCTCCGAAGGCAGCCGGATATCCCTGCGCAAAGTATAGATTGTAGATTCTTGTCTGAGCCCCTACTATACCATTTACATTTCCCCCCAGCTGGACCAAATCTACAAAGTTAACTACCCGCGAGCTGGGCTCCCGCCTCAGCGTGAGAGGATTGAAAAGGATGCGTGGATTTTGCGCTAAATAGTTGTAGATGTAGGTATTGTAGTTTGCCAGCACAGGATGAGAAGAGTTAGAGGGGTCAAATAAATATTCATTCTCTACGAAGCCGGCAGATTCATAAACGGGTAGATTGCCAGGCAGAACGGTAGGGACGAGAAGCTCAGCGTAGCGCGTCTGGAAGCGCCCAATATGAGTATACCGGAACCAGTTGAGTCCAAACCTGTCATCTACACTGCGACCATCTACCCGAGTAGCGTCAAATTGAATAGTATAGAAAAAGTTGCGTATGAGACTTCCCGTATCGCCCGGAAAGGTCTGTTGCAAGCGAATGAAAGAGCGCACGGTGCGAGAATAGCTTACAGGTGCAGTTTCATATGCCAGAAGCGCCCGAGATAAACTCCACGAGACTATTCTGGAATCTTCCCCGCTGAAACCAAACTTGAGATAGGCATTTTCTCCGAGGCGCAGGTCCATTCGGAGGTTGGCTCGCCATTGGCGGAGAGGCGCCCCTTGCCGATAGGGAATTTTCTCAATCTGGTCAGGTCGCAAAAAGTTCGCCCTATTCACAAAGAAGATTCGTCCCTGCCCCAGCGGCTGCAAAGGGGTTTGCTTGAGGTCTTCTAAAACTTCCGGCTTGACCCGATATACACCCCCGTATGGTGGATTGTAGTCCCGCTCATGCTGAAACTCCCCACTAAAAGCATAACCTAATATAGGAATCTTCGTCCCGTCCTCTTTGGTACGGGAGAAGAGGGGGCCCGAGGCATTCAAAGCAAAGAGATTGAACTTGTAGGGATCTGTGAATTGACTGGACTGGATTTCGCCTCCGAAGGTGTGAAAGCCGCTCGGTGCTCCTGTCGTGATCTGAACCACCCCACCCATTACGTCACCGAATTCCGCTGGAATCCCCCCCGTGTAGATAGAGAGCTGAGAAATGCCTCGTTGCGGCATACCCAATGCCCCTATTACGCGCACCCCATCAATAAAATACTGCGTAGCGTCAGAACGCGCCCCGCGCACAAATATTGCCCTTCCATCATCCGCTTGATACACACCAGCAGAAGTGGATAGGAAGGTAGTAATGTTTCGGGTGCCCATCTTCTGAATCTGCTCCAAAGTGATAGTCTTACCCGTTACAGTTTCATCTTTCTCAAAAAGGGGCACCTTATAGTCTACGATTACCTGCGTTTCGGTTTCTACACTGGCTTCCATGTTGATATCCAGCACGACAGTACGATTAGCTGTAATTACCACCCCGCTTATCGTGAAAGTTTTGCCAGCGTAGCTCGCGCGCACGTCATAAGTCCCAGGGGAGACGGGAGCGATGCTGTACTCCCCGTTTTCATTGGTGTTAGCGCCCCCCTTGACCATTCCATTTTGCAGGATAACAACTGTGGCGAAAGCCAGGGGTTCCCGAGTAACCTTATCTCGTACTACCCCCCGCAGCTTACCTGCATCCTGCTGGGCAAAAGCCACAGCAAGCCCGCCAAAGCTTATCAGCCACTGCGTAAGCTTTCGGAGCATATAAGTTCGCTTTACAAGTGGCAAATATAAAGCAAAATCCAGATTTACAAGTGGGGGATGGGGAGGGCTTCGGTATCTTTGCCCCATGGAGAAACGCCTAATCATTATTGGAAGCGGGCCTGGCGGTTACGTCGCTGCCATCCGTGCAGCCCAGCTCGGTTTCACCGTACAGCTTATAGAAAAAGAAAACCTTGGCGGCATTTGTTTGAACTGGGGATGTATCCCCACTAAAGCCCTGCTTAAGTCCGCCGAAGTACTGGAATATCTACTGGCTGCCGAAACGTATGGCTTCAAGATTAGTGAGCCTCAGATAGACTTTCCTAAAATTATCGCTCGCAGTCGGGCTGTCGCTGATAAAATGAGTCGCGGCGTGGAGTTTCTCATGCGAAAAAACAAAATAGAAGTCATCAAAGGTACAGCCCGACTTCTCCCTGGTCCAAAGGTGGAAGTTACCCTACCGGATCAGAGCCGAAAGCTGCTGGAGGCTCCTCACATCATCCTCGCCACAGGGGGACGCCCCGCCAACCTCCCCCACATCCAGATAGATGGTAAGCTCGTCATCGGCTACAGAGAAGCCATGACCCTTCCTAAGCAGCCTACCAGCCTCCTCGTTATCGGTGCAGGAGCGATAGGTGTGGAATTTAGCTACTTTTTCCACACCCTGGGTACAAAGGTTACCCTCGTAGAAGCCCTCCCTCACATCCTGCCTCGCGAAGATGAAGAGGTCGCCAGAGAACTGGAGAAAATTTATCGCAAAAAAGGACTCTCCATCCTCACCAGCACTCAGGTTACCGAGCTTCAAAAAACTAAAAAAGGCATCAAAGCGACCCTTCGGACGCCCAAAGAAACCCTTCAGGTAGAAGCAGAGCTTGCGCTCCTTGCGGTAGGTATCGTTCCAAATACTGACGGGATTGGATTAGAGGAGCTGGGCGTACAAATGGAAAAAGGACGGATCATCGTAGATGAGTACTATCGGACGAACGTGCCAGGCCTCTATGCTATTGGAGATATTTTACCCACACCTGCATTGGCTCATGTGGCTTCTATGGAGGGTATCATCTGTGTGGAAAAGATTGCAGGGCTCAATCCTCAGCCGTTAGACTATTCCACCGTACCGAGCTGTACCTATGCACAGCCAGAGGTAGCCTCTATGGGATTGACGGAAAAGGCAGCCCGAGAGAAAGGCTACGACCTCAGAATAGGAAAGTTCCCTTACACCGCTTCTGGCAAAGCTTCGGCTATGGGCAAGAATGAAGGTTTTGTCAAGCTGATCTTTGACGCAAAATACGGAGAGCTTCTGGGAGCTCATATCATCGGTCCCAATGCCACTGAGATGATCGGAGAGCTCGTAACGGCTCGGCGGTTAGAAACTACTGGACATGAGATCATGAAGACCATCCATCCTCACCCCACTTTGTCCGAAGCGATAATGGAAGCAGCGGCAGCCGCCTATGGTGAGGTAATCCACCTTTGAGGATTCAGAAGAGAAGGAAGGGGAGTAACACGCAAGAAACGGAACTGGCAGTCCAGGCAAAGCATGAGCTGCCACATAGGACAGAACTTTAGAAGTCAAAGGAGCCTGCGGGAATGAAGCCCTGATATTAGGTAGCTTCTATAGAGCTTCGGGGAAAAAGCGCCTCAGTACTTCCCCAAAGCCATACGAGAGCACCGCTGTAGTTCCTAATACAATAAGGCTTTCCATAACCTCCCCCTGAAAAGAGCGCTCAAATACCACCGAACTGTAATATACAAAGCTCATCACCATCCCCACTGCCAGTAAGACTGAGATCCAAAAAGCCCACCCTATGCTTCCGAAGCTAAAGTAAGGTAGCGCCAATAGGATAACAGCGATAATGTAAGACACCCCCGTATAAATCGCTGAGCGGCTGGCGGAGACCCCTTGATTTTGTTTGGCTTGGAGATAGGCAGCGGAAGCCATTGAAATAGAAGCAGCAAAGCCTACAATCAGCCCTGCAAGTCCTGCTGTAAGCGGGCGATGAGAAGCCCCTAAAAACCCTGCATGAACCCCCGTTACTTCAATAATCGCATCGGAAAGCCCTAAAACAATGAAGCCCAAGTACCGAAGCTGCGGCTCCTCTCCCCGAATAGCTTCCAAAAATTCTGCTTCATGCTTCTCCTCATCCTGAATAAGCCGATAAAGCTCCGAGCGTGCAGGCTCTGGCAGCGTAGGAGCGATCTGACGATAAGTTTCTATGGTCCGGTGCTCTTTCTGCTCCAGAATCCGTAGCACAAAGCTCGTCCCCAACAGCCTAAAAAGCAGTTTATACCACCATAATCGGAACTTGGAATAGGTGGCCTCCTTAGTCAGCCATTGCTTCCAGAAATCATAATGAGAGCGCTCCTGCGCAGCAAATTTCATGAGAAGCTCACTCATAGCTGGCGTTGGAGCTGCTTGAGCAAGCCACTCGTAGAGAGTGACGTTGAAAAGCTCTTCAGAAGCGTATTTCAGAGCTATTTGAGGCTGCATGGAGCGAAGGTAATCTGTACCTTCGCTCTATGCAAGAAGTATTCATTGTCAGTGCCAGGCGCACACCGATAGGTAGCTTCATGGGGAGTCTTTCTTCTGTGCCTGCTCCTGAGCTGGGGGCAATTGCTCTCAAGGCTGCGTTGGAAGCTGCCGCCTTACCCCCCTCAGCCGTAGAAGAAGTCTATTTTGGAAATGTTCTCTCAGCGAATTTAGGGCAAGCGCCCGCTACGCAGGTCGCCCTCAAAGCAGGCCTGCCCCCTACCGTCCCCGCTACGTTAGTGAATAAAGTGTGCGCCTCTGGGCTCAAGGCTGTCATGATAGGCGCGCAGGCAATCATGTTGGAACATGCCGACATTATTGCTGCTGGAGGCATGGAAAGCATGAGTCAGGCTCCCTTTTACCTTCCTAATCAGCGCGCAGGCTATCGCTACGGCCACACCCAAGTCGTAGATAGCATTCTGCGAGATGGGCTGGAAGATGCCTATTGCGGCTTGACCATGGGCACCCTCACAGAAACTTGCGCTGCCACTTACAACCTCACCCGTCAAATGCAGGACGAATATGCCATTCTTTCTTACAAGCGCGCCCAAGAAGCCCAAGTCAAAGGCCTTTTCAATGAAGAAATCGTCCCCGTGCCTGTAACCCAAAAAGGAGAAACTACTTTTGTTACCGAAGACGAGGAGCCTAAAAAAGCCAACTTTGAAAAAATGCTTACTCTGAAGCCTGCTTTCAAACCTGACGGTACCATTACCGCCGCAAATGCTTCTAAAATCAACGATGGAGCTGCTGCTGTTCTTTTAGCTTCTGAGAAAGCTGTAAAACAGTATAACCTGCGCCCGCTGGCCCGTATCATAAGCTGGGCTGATGCCGCCCGAGAGCCTGAGTGGTTCACTATCGCTCCAACCGATGCTATTCAAAAAGCCCTTGCCCGTGCCCAAATGAAAATAGACCAAATAGATGCTTTTGAGATTAATGAGGCATTTTCTGCAGTAGCCCTTGCTAATCAAAAGCTCCTCAGCATACCCACCGAAAAGCTAAACATCTTAGGTGGAGCAGTAGCTTTAGGGCATCCTTTAGGTGCCAGTGGAGCTCGGATTCTTGTAACCTTACTTACCGTGCTGAAGCATATCGGAGGAAAATACGGAGCAATCGGTATTTGCAATGGGGGAGGCGGTGCCTCTGCGATGATTATAGAGCGGTTGTAGGAAGGCTCTATCTGGGGGGCAGTTTTGTTGTAAAGGAAGGTGGAGCGGTTCATCGCCTTATACAGAGCTTTGGACCAGACGCAGAGTCAGAATGAAAAGCTACAGGCGCTGCAAGAATATTTCGCTTCGGCTGATCCTCATGAGGCTGGATGGACGGTAGAGCTTTTGCGTGGGGGGCATGCTCGGCGCTTCATCTCTCCGAGAAAGCTGCGGCAGTGGATGGCTGAATTTTTATCCCTCCCTCTAAACATCGTAGAAGAGTGCTACCAGCATGTAGGAGACCTTTCAGAAACGCTTGCCCTCCTTCTTCCGAATCGCCAGAATCCACCGGGTAATCTACCCCCTCTACCCCAGCTTGCAGAAGTAGAGCTACCTCGCCTTGCCAGCTTGTCGGAGGAAGAGCAGAAAGCTTACCTCTATGCTTACTGGAGCCGGCTCAGTTTCTGGGAAGCCTATCTTTTCCACAAGCTCCTTTTGGGAGCCATGCGGGTAGGAGTGGCAGAAGGGCTACTTACCCGCGCCTTATCTCAGGCTCTTGGAGTGCCTGAAGCTCAGATTGCCCAGAGACTTGCTGCAGAATGGAAGCCTTCTCCCTTCTTCTACCAGCACCTGCGCACGGGAGAAAAAGGAAGTTTAGAGCCATATCCCTTCTTTCTGGCATACCCTGTGGAAGATTTAGGCGAAAATTTCATAGAAAAGCTTGGTCCTCTGAAAGACTACCAAATAGAATGGAAATGGGATGGGGTGCGGATTCAGCTTGTGCGCCGTGGAAGTGGTATCGCTCTGTGGTCCAGAGGGGGTGTGTGTATCACTGACAGCTTTCCGGATATTGTTCAGAAGTTCAGCTATCTTCCTCCCGGTACGGTCTTAGATGGGGAACTTCTTATTCAAAAGGATGGAGTGATTCAGCCTTTTTCAGCTTTACAGCGCCGGCTTTTGAGAAAGAAGGTTTCAGCTGCGCTTCTGCGTGAGCTACCTGCGACTATCTTTGTATATGACCTTTTGGAGTGGGAAGGAAAAGACCTGCGCTCCCTACCGCTGTACGAGCGGCGCTCTCTCCTGGAGGAAATAAGTAACCGCTATCCCTTTATAGAACCCTCCCCGACTCTGGAGCCTGAAAGCTGGGAAGCTTTAGAGAGCTTGAGAGCGCAACCGCCCCTCGGCGCAGAAGGCCTTATGCTCAAGCGAAAAGACAGTCCCTATCTCACTGGACGCAGACGGGGCTTCTGGTGGAAATATAAACGAAGCCCTTTTTCTGTAGATGCCGTCTTAGTATATGCCCAAAGGGGACATGGGC
>JANXDD010000105.1:0-249 GCA_025059915.1 Bacteroidia bacterium
AGCTCATCAAGTTGATACATGTACCTGGGAGCTCAAGCAGCGGTGAAGCTGGGATCTCGTGGATGCAAGTCGGCGCTATTGACCGATCCATTGATGCTGTGGTAGAGAGATGGTCTGAGGGTTGAAGCATCCATGGAAGCCCCAGTGCTGCAAATAAGAGTAGGTGAGGTTTATAATCGGTTTTGGCGGCAGCGCCGCAGGGGCGGGGGGCCAAAACAACCATACATAAAAAAACACAAAAAAAAAAAC
>JANXDD010000105.1:259-6648 GCA_025059915.1 Bacteroidia bacterium
TTTATATTCGGTTTTGGCGCCAGCGCCGATGGCGCTGGCGCCAAAACCAAGCTTCCTTCATACAGCTCTAACTTCTACCCGAAAGACCGATTGAATATGACGAATTTTGTTACTAAGCTCTTCAGCACTATCGGCTAAAACTATAATATGTCCAAGCTTTCTGAATGGACTACTGCGCTTTTTCCCATATAAATGCACAGAGACCCCCGGGATGCGCATAATAGCCGATAGCCCTGGGTAAGAGGGCATACCGTGAAGCCCTGCTGGACCTAAGATATTTACTAAGCCGCCGTAGGTATGGAGGCGAGGCTCTCCTAAGGGAAGTCCTAATATCGCCCGCCAGTGCTGCTCAAATTGACTCGTCCAGCAAGACTTAATGGTAACATGACCTGTGTTATGTGGTCTGGCGGCAGCTTCGTTAATGAGCCATGTGCCTGAAGTGGTGTAAAAAAGTTCTACTGCTAAAAGTCCTACAACCCTTAGACTTTCTGCCATGTTTTCGGCTATCTCTTGGGCTTCCTTTATGGCGGAGGGGGGCAGTTCAGCAGGTATTTTGAGATATTCCACGACATGAGCGGTAGGATGAAAAACAGATTCCACAGGAGGAAAAGAGCGAATCTCTCCTTGTCGGGACCGTGCTACGATGATGCTGACCTCTTTTTGGATGGAAACTTTCTCTTCCAGCAAGCTACTTATGGGCCATAAATCAGTAGGATTATGGGCGACTTGGACACCTTTGCCGTCATAGCCACCTTGAAAGGATTTTTGGATGAGGGGAAACTCTAACTGGATGGGCTCCCCGGGAGTCCAGAGCTGAAACTTCGGGCTTGGAAAGCCCTGAGCGGCGTACCACAGACGCTGTCGCCCTTTATCTTGCAGAATGTGGGTTATCTGAGGGTCCGGATATACAGTGACTCCCTTAGACTGCGCGCGCTGAAGCCCCTCTACAGAAATTGCCTCAAGTTCTATCGTTACAAGGTCTAGTCCTTCAGCGAAGCGCTCTATAGTTTCTGCCTCTCTTACAGAGCCTAACACAAATTCATGGGCTATTCCTGCGCAAGGGGAATCGGGCGCGCTGTCTAACACCCGAATGTGAAGGTCTAAATCTATACCTGCCTGAATCAGCATGCGCCCCAGCTGACCACCTCCGACAATCCCGACCTTTTGCATGCAGGGGCAAATGTAACTTTGAATTTTATACCTTCGTTCTATGTACTGGCTTCCACTGGGGCTTTTTGTGGGAATTCTCTGGGCCCAGTTGGATACGGTAGTTATCCACAGCAGTAATATTGTCTGTCAAACCTGCCGTCGTACTATCATTCGTGGGCTCTCTACTCAAAAAGGTATTCGCTTCGTGGAAGTGGATGTTCCGAAAAAGGACATTGTGGTGATATACCGGGCTGACAAGACAACAGTAGATAAAATACGGCATGCCATAGCGCGTTTAGGGTATGATGCTGATACAGTTTCGCGTGATCCTGCAGCGTTTGAGAGGCTTCCTATCTGTTGTAGGGCCCCTCATTCTCATTGAGGAAAGATTATGGAGCCGGTTTTACCGCCTGGCACAGGATGGATAGAAGTGATTTGTGGGGGAATGTTTTCAGGAAAGACCGAGGAGCTTTTACGTCGGGTGCGCCGAGCCCAAATCGCTGGACAAAAAGTAGCTCTCTTCAAGCCGGACGTAGATACCAGATATCATCCTACCGCAGTTGTTTCTCACGACCAGAACCTTTTACAAGCTCAGCCTGTGCCGAATGCAGATGCAATCTACCTACTCAGCGCAGAAGCAGATGTAGTCGCTATAGATGAAGGACAATTTTTTGATGAGGGTATAGTTTCCGTCTCAGATAGGTTGGCGGATGAGGGAAAGCGGGTAATCATTGCAGGCTTGGATATGGATTACCGAGGGCGACCTTTCGGTCCAATGCCCTATCTCATGGCTATTGCCGAGTTTGTAACTAAGCTTCATGCGGTGTGCAAACGCACGGGGCTTTTGGCTCACTACTCTTATAGGAAGGTGGCTGAGAATGGTACCATCCTGCCTGGTGGCAACGAGATTTACGAACCGCTCTCAAGAAAGGCTTTTTGTGAGCTGGGAGCAAAGTATTATCAAGATAGACTTCTTTGAACGGGTGTGGGCCGTAGTGCGGGCGGTCCCGCCTGGACGAGTAACGACCTACGGGGCGATAGCGCGTTATTTGGGTGCTTCGCGGTCAGCCCGACTGGTTGGATATGCGATGAATGCCAGTCATGGCGCTTTCCCTCCAGTGCCAGCACATCGGGTAGTCAATCGGATGGGGCTTTTGACGGGAAGGTTTCACTTTCCTACACCTACTACTATGCAAGAGCGCTTAGAGGCTGAAGGCATTATCGTTGTGAAGGGGCAGGTTCAGGGGTTTGAGCGCGTGTTTTGGGATCCTTCTTTGCATCTTCCTCTTCCCGAGGTGTTTTTCTCCCTTACTTTGGGGGATGAGCGTAGTGGGGATATTTGATTCTGGCTTGGGGGGGCTGCTTACAGCGCGGCTTTTACGAGAAAGGCGCCCTGATATTACCATCCTTTACTACGGTGATACAGCCCACCTTCCTTATGGAGATAAATCTCCTGCCCAGATCCGCAGTTATGTACGGGGAATTGTGGGCTTTTTGCGCGAAGAAGGGGCAGAGATGATAGCAATCGCGTGTAACACTGCCTCCGCGGTCGCTTATGACACAGCTTGCGAAGCAGCTAAAGGGGCCCCCGTACTGAGTGCTATTCAGCCTGCCTTGTCTGCTTTTGAGCGTCGGCGGTATCCAGAGCCTGTAGGGGTCATCGGTACATATACTACCATTCGTTCCGGAATCTACGGGAAAGCCCTTCAATCAATTGACTATGTGGTACGTGAGCTGGCAACCCCCGTCTTAGTCCCGCTCATAGAAGAAGGGTGGATAGATCATCCTGCGACAGAGGCGGCTATTGACACCTACCTCACTCAACTGGGTGAAGTAGGTACGCTCCTTCTGGCTTGCACGCATTATCCGCTGATAGAGGCGAGTATCGCCCGTTTCTACGCAAAACGGGGGCAAAAAGTATCCCTCTTAAGTACTGCGGCTCTCTTGGCAGAAGAGATCGCTCGGATAGTGCTGCCCGCAGAAGGAGAGGGTACGCTGAGCTTTTGGGTCTCGGATGACAATCCCCGCTTTTTAGAGCTTGCACAGCACTTCTGGGGGGCTCCTATCTCGCCTGCGTTGGCAGTGAGGTAAAGGTCCGGAAAAATGTCCGATGAGGGGACAGAAACTTCCACTTTTCACTAAGGCAGCTTGATATTACTTAGCTCGGCTTGCAAGAGGTGAGGCCCTTTAGAAGGAGGGTGAAGCCCTTAAACCTGAGCTGCGAAAAAGCCTCTAATCCCATAAATGAGCGTCTCGGAGGTTATTAACCGCCTCAGACAATATGAGCATTATCGCAGTTTGCGATGGGCATTTATCATAGGCCTTCTATGGGTGCTGATATGGGGAGGGGTGATTGTGGCATTCTTGACGCCTTCGGAGGTAGAGGTATCGGAAATGGAACTCTTAGCGGAGGAAGCCTATTTCTATCCCATAGACTTATGAAGAAGCAGGGGTGGCTCGCCGCATGTTTTTTCCTCGGGCTTTTTGCGCAGCCTCATCATCGGATGCGGGAACGCCTGCAGAGCCTGCGCATTGCGTATCTCTCTGAGGAAATGAAGCTTATGCCAGAGGAGGCTCAGAACTTTTGGCCTCTATACAATGCCAGAGAAGCTGAGCTTCAAAAGGCGCGAGCGGCGGCTCGTGAGCAGCTATGGCGTCTGGAAGAGAGAAGATACACTTTGTCGCCAGAAGCCTTTGCTGATAGTGTGAGTGCGATTTATTTGGGCCTATGGCAGAAGGAGGGGGAGATTCGGCGCAGCTATCATGAAAGGCTTAAGAAAGCCCTTCCGCCGGAGAAGCTGGCGCGCTTTTACTTGGCGGAGCTTCGGCTCCTTCGGCGGGCGCTGGGCGAGACAGGTCCTCCTCATCGCGAATAAGCTCAGGGCGGCGCTCTTTCGTCCGAAGCCACGCCATTTCCTGGCGCCACTTTTGTATCGCCTGGTGATCGCCGCTTAGGAGGACAGAAGGCACCTTGTAGCCCTCAAACTCTGGCGGACGGGTATATATCGGCGCAGAGAGTAAGCCGTCTTGAAAGGAATCTTCTAATGCTGAAGCCTCATCCGAAAGCACCCCAGGCAGGAGCCGAACAATCCCATCTATCAAAACTAATGCTGGCAGCTCTCCTCCTGTGAGAATGTAATTCCCGATAGATATCTCCTTCGTAACGAAGTGCCGAATCCTATCGTCTATGCCTTTGTAATGACCCGCTATCAGAAGGAGGTTTCGGCATAGAGAAAGGCGATTAAGGAGAGGTTGAGTGAGCAGCTCGCCATCTGCAGTGAGAAGGATGACCTCGTCATATGACCTTTGCTTCTGTAAATGGCGGAGTGCTTTTACTACCACATCTATCCGGATCACCATACCCGCTCCGCCGCCGTAGGGATAATCATCAATTCGTCCATTAGGGGAGAAATCGTGGAGATTGTGAATATGAACCTCCACCAGACCTTTATCTTGAGCTCGTCGCAGGATAGAACTTCTTAGAGGGGAGTCAAATACAGCAGGAACAGCTGTCAGGACATCTATGCGCAAGAGCATCTTTGCCTCTCAGCCTAAGTGGCTTAGGACCGAGGCGGAACCAGCCCTATCTCTATGGCGTATTTGACAAGCCCTGCTGAGTTTTTTACCCCCAGCTTTTGCATCAGACTGCGGCGATGAGTATGAACCGTACGAGGAGAAAGTTTGAGCTTTTCTGCTATTTGGGCATTCGTTAGCTCCTGGGCGATAAGTTCCAGTATTTCTTTTTCCCGAGGGGTCAAATGGATACCATCAGAAGAGCTGGAGCGGCCACGGCCGCTGGGTTTTTCTTGCTGACGTAAGATGTACTGACCTATCACATTCTGAGTTGCGCGAGAGAAGTAATAATGTCCTCCGAGTACGGTGCGTATAGCTTCTGTAAGCTCCTCGCGAGAGGTGTTTTTGAGCACATATCCAAGCGCTCCAGCTTGGATCATAGCCTTGAGGTACTCCTCGGTGTCGTACATAGTGAGGGCGATAGACTTTATGTGTGGGTAGTGCCGTCCGATGTGCCGCACAAGGTCCATTCCGACACCGTCTTGCATTCGGATATCTATAAGGGCTACATGCAGACTGCTGCCTTGCTCTTTGAGAACTTCCTTAGCCTCGGCTATGCTATGAGCTACGGCGGCGACTTTGATGTCAGGGCTGTTTGCAAAAAGCCCTACGATACCCTGTGTAATCAAAGGATGATCATCTACCACCAGGAGATGGATCGGCTGAGTAGTCATCAAGGGGCAAACTTAAGACTTTTTGCGAGGTAGGGGAATCTCTATCCGGTAATGCGCTCCTTTCTCTGGAGCAGAAAGATTTTCCCATTCAGCTCTAAGTATCTGGAGGCGCCCCCGAATGTTTCTCAATCCGATGCCTTCCCGCTGGATTGCAGCAGGGTCATACCCGCGACCATCATCCCAGACGTGTATGATAAGGCGGCGTTTCTGATAATGTAAGTTGATATACAGATTCTCAGCATGCGCATGGCGCAGGGTATTTGTGATAAGTTCTTGAAGGATTCTGTAAATCTGGAGCATCTTAATCAGGGGCAGTGGAACCTCTTCGCCAGTAACTTCTAAATGTATTTGTAGGCTACTCGTAGCACGGAAGCGCCGTAAAAGTCCTTGTAGGGATGGAATCAGCCCGAAATGTTCTACTAAGGGGGGCATGAGCTGATGGCTTGTGAGACGCACCACTTGAACCACCTCGTCTAAGCGCGTGGATAGAGCAGAAAGTCGCGTTCGCAAAGGCGAGGAGGCAGGAATGTCTTGAAGAATGGCAGAAAGCTCCATCTTCAGCGCACTCAAAAGCATTCCAAGGTTATCGTGAAGCTCTTCTGCTAAGAGCTTGCGCTCTTTCTCTTGAGCTTCCAGAATAAGCTGCTGCTGACGCCGCTCTAAGGACCGCTGCCGATGGACAGCCTGGTAAATTTGACTCTGGTCCTGAAGAATCACTGCCCAATAAAGCTCTGAGCTCGCCCCCAGAAGGCTCAGCTCTATCGGGAAGAAAATAGCCAAAAGATGAGTCCAAGGATGAGTTTTACTCTTATTGCGCAATAAAATCTGAAAGGGCTGCTGTTCTCGCAACCGCTTGAGGAACTGCTTTTTTTCCTTATTGCTCAAATACCTCTGAAAGACCGAGCTAATATCTCGGTCAGGCTGCGGAAACCACCGCTCAAAGGTTTGATTGAAATAAATCGGCTCCCATTTTTCCACTTCAGTAGTGGTGAT
>JANXDD010000106.1 GCA_025059915.1 Bacteroidia bacterium
GGGGTTGGGGGGGGGGGGGTTTGGTGGGGGGGCCCCCGCGCCTTCGGGGGTGGCGCGCCCAAACAAAAAACCTTCATACGATTTTTCCTTTCCACATAGAGCCCGCAGGGTGGGGCGCGCCCAACTCTCCCATCAAAGAACCTTCATCCGCTTCTTTTGCCTTAATATTGCCATGATGGACGCGCATGCACTTGCAGCTCAAGAGGTAGGCTTTTCTCTGGAGCTGCCTGAGACTGTGTATCAAGTTCGGGAAGTAGTGGAGCGATTTGCTCGGGAGAGGCTGGCACCACGAGTGAGAGAGCTGGACGAAAAACAGGAGCTTCCCATAGATTTGTTGAAAGAAGCTGGAGCTTTGGGTCTGATGGGGATTTTCGTGCCGCAGGAATATGGGGGAGCAGGTCTGAGCTATTATGAATATGTGGCTGCGCTAATGGCTCTCGGGGCTGTAGATGGGGCTTTCGGTCTTTCTGTTGCTGCCCACAATTCCCTTTGCGTAGGACACATTTACTATCACGGTAGCGAAGAGCAGAAAAGAAAGTATCTGCCTAAGTTAGCTTCAGGGGAGTGGTTGGGCGCCTGGGCGCTGACAGAGCCGAATACCGGCTCCGACGCCTCAAATATGCATACAATCGCTGTGCGTGAGGGAGATGGCTGGCGCATCACAGGACAGAAGAATTTTATCACCCACGGTATATCTGCCGATGTATATGTAGTCATAGCTCGTACGGGGGAGCTCCGCACCCGCAATAACGCCACGGCATTTATCATAGAGAAAGGCACACCTGGCCTAATCCCTGGTAAGAAAGAAGATAAGCTCGGTATGCGAGCCAGCGAGACCGCCTGGATAGCTTTGGACAATGTCTGGGTTCCAGACTCTCAGCGGATAGGACCAGTTGGGGATGGGTTTCATCAAGCGATGCAGGTACTGGAGGGGGGGCGAATCTCTATTGCGGCGCTTTCGCTGGGGATTGCGCGAGGAGCTTATGAAGCAGCGCTGGCTTATGCTCAGCAGCGTCGGCAGTTTGACAAGCCTCTCATTGAACATCAAATGATTGCCTTCAAGCTGGCTGATATGGCGATGGAGCTTGCCGCTGCTGAGCTTCTCACCTATCAAGCTGCTTATCTCAAAAATGCTGGCTTACCCGCAAATCGCCACAGTTCTATGGCTAAGTACTACGCCAGCGAAGTGGGGGTGAAAATCTGTAATGAAGCTGTGCAAATCTTCGGTGGTTACGGCTATGTAAAGGACTATCCCGTAGAAAAATACTACCGCGACATCAAACTTTGTACCATAGGAGAGGGCACCTCTGAGATACAACTGCTCGTGGTCTCGCGAGACATCCTGAGGGAAGCTGGCCTTAGCTGAGATGACCTACTGGCTAATCAAGACAGAACCTGAGGAATACAGCTACGAGGATTTGATTCGGGAGGGGAAAGCCGTATGGGATGGCGTACGGAATCCGCAGGCTCAACGCTTCCTTAGGCAAATGAAGGTTGGAGACCTCCTTTTAGTTTATCACACGGGCAAAGAGCGAGCGGTAGTAGGACTTGCTGAAGTTACGCAAGCTGCTTTCCCTGATCCTGCCAATCCTTCTTATGTTGTGGTAGAAGTAGCTCCTCTTCAAAAGTTGCCTTCTCCTGTTTCACTGGCCTCCTATAAGGAGGCAGGATTTGATTTTGCGCTCACTCGTCAGCCTCGTCTATCGGTGATGCCTGTGCCTGAGCACATTTGGGAATGGACTCTTCAAAAAGGAGGGTTGGGGAAATAGAGTCTCTTTTTTACAGAGCCTTTCCTTCGGGAAGGGAGCGCCAGCTCCATTTGCGCCGAATGATCCCATCTTCTAAGTAAATCGCTCCAGCGGAGGACCTCAGCATCGCTTTGAGAACTGTCTGGTCTTGGGGTGCGAAACAGACGGGCAGTCCGTGAGCTTTAGGCCAGCTCTGACGAACCTCCGAAGGAGAAGAAGTAAGCCCGACAACTTTTACTTCCTTCGGCAAGCCTTCCAGGAGCCGCTTCCACCGGCTTATTTCTGCCTCTCCCAGCGCCTCTAACCGAAGAGCTACCAAAAGAATCACTCGTCCAGACAGCTCATCTATCTGACAGTCGGTGTGCTGAGTAGAAACGTAGTCCGTGATAAGGGGAATGCCTGAAGTTGGGTCTGGCTGCAGGGCTTTTTTTAGATTTTGACCGACATGATAGGGTAGAAAATCTAGGGCGGGCAGGTAGAGATAAAAATACAAGGTCATGCCAGCTACTGCGGTCGTAAGGAGCCATGCCACAGGTGCCGTCAGTTTAGATGGAAGCCAGGGGTGAATCTCCTCCCTTTTTAGAAAAATGTAGCCGATGAAGACTAAAAATAAGACGTCTTTCCCGAAAGACTGCCAAGGGGTGAATTTTATCACATCTCCGAAGCAGCCGCAGTCAGAGACCGCTTTCGTAACGGCGGAGTAGCCAGTGAGAAAAGTGAAAAAGATAATCATCAGCAGGAGGCTCCATGCAGTAAAGTGCCGCGCATACCCTATCAAAAGAAATAGCGCCAGCGCTGTCTCAAATACGGCTATTCCCCCAGCAATGGGCACGCTCCAAGGACCGAAAATCTCATGGAAAGGAACGCCACTGTGCTTGTAAAATACCTCAAAGTATTCATCCAGCTTGTAGGCGAAGCCCCGAATATCATTGACCTTGATGAGGCCAGAAAGGGTAAAAAGAATGCCTACAAAGAGGCGGGAGAAAACTAAAAAGTAATCAGACTTAGCGCGCATTGGCTATGCTTCGTTTTTCACGGATTACGGTTACCTTGATTTGCCCGGGATACTGCATAGTGTTCTGGATTTCCATAGCCACTGCTTGGGCGATTTGGTCGGTAAGTTCGTCGGAGACCTTTTCACTATCTACTATGATGCGCAGCTCTCGTCCTGCCTGTAAGGCAAAGGCTTGCGTCACGCCGGGGAATTTGCGAGGGATAGCTTCCAGTTCTTGAATGCGCTGGATATATTTTTCTACGGTTTCGCGGCGGGCTCCCGGGCGTGCCCCGCTGATGGCATCTGCGATTTGGACTATGGGGGCCAAAATAGTTGTCATTTCAATTTCATCGTGGTGAGCGCCTACAGCGTTTAGCACCTCAGGGTGCTCTTTGTGCCGACGTAGGATCTCCATGCCCAGTAGAGCATGCGGCAGCTCGGGATTTTCATCGGAGACTTTGCCTATATCATGGAAAAGGGCGGCTCGTTTAGCTAAGCGTACCTTTTCCCTAGGGAGGCCGAGTTCGGCAGCGATAAGGGCTGCCAGTCGCGCCACTTCTTTAGAGTGGTGAAGGAGATTTTGCCCAAAGGAAAACCTAAACCGCATTTTTCCTATCAGGTCTCGGATCTCAGGAGCCACTCCGCGAATGTCTAAGCTCATCAAGGTTTTGTGTCCTATTTCTCGGATTTCATGCTCTATCTCCTGTTCTACTTTTTTGACTACTTCTTCTATGCGGGCGGGATGGACGCGCCCATCAGCTAACACCAACTGAAGGGTTCGGCTGGCAATCTCCCGACGAATGGGGTCGTGGGAAGATATAACTATGGCGCCCGGCGTGTCATCTACGATGATTTCTACTCCTGTGAGAGCCTCTAAGGTGCGGATGTTTCGCCCTTCTCGTCCGATGATTCGCCCTTTATGTTCGTCGCTTTCTAAGGGAAAAGTAGTAACACTGTGCTGAATAGCTTGTTCCACCCCTACGCGCGAGAGGGTGATGGCGATGATGCGCTGTGATTCTTCTACGGCTTTGAGACGAGCTTCTTCTATGATTTGCTGGACTTGGGCGTGGGCTCGGACTTCGGCTTCCTGACGCAAGCTCTCCATGAGGTGCTGGAGCGCTTCCTCACGCGACATGCCACTTATTTCTTCTAAACGCTCTTGAATCTGCCGTTCTTTCTCAACTAAAGCCTCTTCACGCTGGAGAATTTCTTTGAGTCGTCGGTCTTGCACCTCCTTTTGCTGTTCTAACCGCTCAAACTCTTTCTGCAGCGTGAGGAGTTGTGCCTGAATTTGTTCTTGACGACGATTTATCGTTTCCTCTAAGGCGATGACCTGCTTGTGACGCTCCTCGGCTTCTCGGAGGTGGGCTTCGGCTTGTTTGAGGACTTCTTCGCTTTTGAGCTTGGCTTCGTTTATTTCTTGGGCGAGGCGTTCGCGCACGCGGCGTTCGGCTTCTTTTTCTGCGAGCTGGTATTTACGAGAGGCCTCTTGGAGACGCTGTTGGGCTTTTTGTTCCAGACGCTGAAGGCGAGACTGAGCTTCTTTCTCTAAGGCGTCTAATCGCTCTTTATGGGCTATTTCGGCTTTTTCCAGCTTTTGGCGGTGCCTTCTGGTAAGGAAATGAAGAGCAGCATAACCGCCAGCAGCGCCTATGAATAATCCTACGAGGAGACCTATGAGCGTGCTCATAATCATACTTCATCTGATAGGAAAGCAGGGGGAAGGAGGGCTTCTATCCGCTGGCAGAAGTCCTCGTATAGATGGAGGCGCTGAGAAAGCGCTTCTAAGACGCTAAGTGTAGCCATGAGCCAATGAGTTAGCTCATCGGCGTACGGATGCGTCTTGCGGAAATGAGTAGCTTGTTGAGAGATTTCCGCAAGGAGGCTTTCAAGGAGCGCTATTGTCTTCGGAGGCGCCTGGACGGTGAGGCGCCGTCCGAGGATCGTCCAGGTTCGGGTTTCTTCTGCCATAGGATAGAGCCAGTTCTATCTTTTCGCGCAGGCGCAAGAGCCGCTCCCGAAGCCGCTCTTTTTGCCGGCGCTGTGCCAAAAGTAAAGCTTTTTGTTCGTATGAGAGCTCTTCGTAAGCTTGGCGCAGCTGACGAATGCCGCGTTCTATGCGAGCCAGTCGCGCCTTAGTGGCCTCCAAGCTCTCCATACACCTGGTTTTCGGGGCGAATGTCCAGAGAGACTTTCCAGGGGTCTACCTCTATCTGGCGGACAGGCTGGCGAGTGTAGAAAACCTTGAGAAGAGTGGAGGGGTCTTTCGCCCAGGCCTCTGCAGGGAAATACCATAAGGAGGCAGCGCCGTTTTTGTAGGTAAGCTTCACCCAGAGCGGCCAAACTTGCCCTCCATAGTTACTAAAGCGCACTCTCACTTCATACACATCCCCTTCCTGTCTAATATACTCTTGTAGAGCCTTTTGGGCTTCCAGGAAAGAGGCTTTTCGTTCAGCCAAAAGCTGGGCATAAGCTTTGCGGTTTTTCTCCACCGTTTTATCTACGAGGGCGGGGTGGGCATCTACGTAAAACTTCCGAGCAGCAGTATCCTTAGAGAGCCGCTCTAAGTAGCGGTATAGGGCAGCTTCCTCCTCTGCCAGGAGAACCTTTCGGTAAGACTTTTCCACAGAGACTTTTTCTTGAACCACGGTGTCAATCGCTATATCTACAGGCGCTGTGTCCAAAAACCAGCCCTTCCAAAACCAGCCGAGCTCTTGAGCAACGCTGTGTGAAATGACCCGGAAGAAGTCCCACGGCTCTGGGTGCTTAAATGCCCAAGCTCGGGCATAGCGCTGAAAGGCGGTGTCCATCCGCGAGGGGTCCAGGATATATTCACGCAGGGCCTCTAACCCTATGGCGACTTTGAGGTAAGCATTAGCGCCCATCTCTCGGATAGAGAGGGGATGGGCGAGGATAGGCTGGCTTTGGCGGCTGGCGAGGTAGTCTCGGACCCGCTTTCGTTCAGCTTCTGCTTCCTCCGCCCGAATCATTGGCTCAAAAGTTTCTTTAGTAAGGTTTTCTAAGTAGGTATTGAGCCCCTCATCCAGCCACATCCATCGCCTTTCATCCGAGCATACAATCATGGGGAAAAAGTTGTGTCCTACTTCGTGAATGACGAGAGAGATGAAACTGTGGCGAGTGGCTTCGGGTACAGTACCGTTTTTCTCAGGGGCTTGCCGCCCGCAAAAAACTATCATCGGATATTCCATCCCATAGACTCCCCCGTATGTAACGCTCATGGTAGGATAAGGGAAGGGAAAGGTAAAGCGGCTGTATTCATGGAGGGTATGCTCTGCAACCGAGAGAGCTAAATGCCTCCAAAGAGGGGCTACACTGGGAATGTAAAAGGATTGCAAGAGTGTAGGTTGAGGGGCCCCTGCAATCTGGGTGTAGCGAGCTTCCCAGATGTATTGATTGCTTGCGGCAAAGGCAAAGTCTCTCACATTCTCTGCTCGGAAGCGCCAGACTACTGTGTCTTTTTCCACCTTTAGAGGAAGCTCCTTATCAGTGATGATAAAGGTCGTGCTATCAGAGCTAATTTTTTTCCAGCGCTCAAGGTGGAGAGGGGAAAGGGTGCTTTCGGGGTTGAGGAGGCGTCCCGTCGCTGCCACCACATATCCACGCGGAAGGCGTATAGACACCTCATAGTCTCCGAACTCTGTGGCAAACTCACTGGGGCCATAATAAGGCATTTTTTCCCAGCCTCGGACCTCATTCAGAAGGACGGGACGGGGATAATATTGGGCTATTTGATAAATCGGACCATTGTCGGTCATCATATAGCCGCCCCGCCCTTCTACGAGGGCAT
>JANXDD010000107.1 GCA_025059915.1 Bacteroidia bacterium
CTTTTTTATTTATTTTGTTTTGCTCTGGGTTTCTCGTTCGTTTTCTATTTGTGGGGGGGGGGGGGGTGTGGGGGGGGGGGGGGGGCTGCGCCTTGGGGGCTCCCCCGCCCCCCACCAAAAAAACAACATAAAATCCGTATGCTTCATTTGCCTCTGCAACAGCTGAGGTAGAGCTTCCAACTCTATACAGGTAGCCCTTACCTTTGCTCAGTGCAGCGCATCCACGTAATAGGCATTGGCGGCAGTGTGATGCATGCTCTAGCCCTTCACCTCAAAAACGCCGGCTTCATCATTACAGGCTCTGATGACCGCATAGAAGACCCTGCTCGTTCTCATCTTGCCGCTGCCAATCTCCTTCCAGAGAAGGAAGGGTGGTTCCCCGAAAAGCTCTCTCCCGAGATAGACCTCGTCCTTGTAGGGATGCATGCCCGTCCTGACAACCCTGAGCTTATTCAAGCTCAGAAGCTGGGGTTATCCATTATGGACATGCCTACTTTTGTCTCAAAAGCCGCCCAGCAAAAACATCGTATCGTCGTGGCAGGCAGCCACGGGAAAACAACGACCACTGCTCTTTTAATCTATTCCTTCCAAAAGCTGGGCATCCCCACCGATTGGCTTATTGGAGCTCGCAGCAGTCAAGTCCCTACTACCCTTCAGCTGAGTGAGGCTCCTACTATCATTTTAGAAGGGGATGAGTATCCCGCTTCTGCCTTCAATCCTCAACCCAAGGCAGCTGTATATCGCCCCCATTGGCTAATTCTGACAGGGATTGCATGGGACCATGTAAATGTCTACCCAACGCCTGAAGCCTACCTGCAGGCATTTGAACACCTTCTTCAGACTCTTCCAAAGGGCAGCCTCTGTTTCTACAATGAAAGTGATCCTTTGGTCAAAATGCTAGTGGAGAAGCATTTGCGGCCGGGCTGGCAAAACGCAATCCCCTATAAAGAACTGCCGCACTTTCGTCGGGAAGGGCGATGGTTTGTTCGCTTAGGTCGGCGGGTGGTAGCCCTGCCCTTTTGGGGGCGTCATAACATACTCAATGCAGCAGCCGTATGGCGGATGCTTCAGGAGTTTTTCGTAGAGGATAAGGATTTCGCAGAAATACTTAGTACCTTTGAGCTTCCTTATCATCGTCAAAGCATTTGGTATCAAGATGAAGGTCGTCTCGTGATTCGGGATTTTGCGCATGCCCCCAGCAAAGTCAGCGCTATTATTCAAGCAGTACGCGAGACCTTTCCGCAAATGCCCCTTACCGTAGTGCTGGAACTGCACACTTATAGCAGCCTTCAGCCGCTGTATGCAGCTCAGTATAGAAGGGCTCTCCACCCTATCAAAGAGCCATGGATTTTTTTAGATGAAAGGATTGCATGGGAAAAAGGGGCAGATGTTGCGGCTCTGCAGGCCGCCTTAGGCAAAGGAGTACGCTGGTTTTCAGACCGCCACACGCTCTCCCAAGCGATCAAAGATGTACTCAGTCGTCCTCCTCGGGCGGTGCTTCTCCTCTCCTCTGGGACTTTCGGAGGGCTGACACCGAACGACCTTAGATAAAATTATGCGGCTCACCTCGCGTCCAGTTTTGTGCAACTATTACCTTACCTACCGCTGCAATGCCGCCTGTAGCTTTTGCGACATCTGGGAAAAACCTTCTCCGTATGTAAGTCTGGAAAGCGTCGCCCGTAATCTAAGGGATTTGCGGCGACTGGGAGTTCGGATAATAGACTTTACTGGCGGAGAACCGCTCCTTCATCGGCAGCTACCAGCTTTTCTGGAGATGGCTCAGCGGATGGGATTTCTCACTACCGTAACTACTAACACCCTCCTCTACCCCAAGCGCGCTAAAGAACTTGCAGGCAAAATAGACATGCTTCATTTTTCCTTAGATGCAGCTACGGCAGAAAAGCACGACAAGCTGCGGGGAGGCATTCCCTGCTTTTCCTTCGTAAAGGAGAGCATTCAAGTTGCCCGCCGATTGGGCGAACGCCCAGACATTTTATTCACCGTTACCGAAGAAAACTGGACTGAAATAGAAGCCGTTTATCGTGAGTTTGCTGAGTCATACAAGCTCATTTTGATCCTCAATCCCGTTTTTGCCTACAATAGTGTAGGAGCTTCCAGGCTTTCTGCTGAGGCCCTCAGAGAATTAAGGCGCTGGAAGGGACGAAAGTATATCTACCTCAACGAAGCCTTCCTTCGTCTGCGGGAAAAAGGAGGCAATTCTACCTACGCTCCTGTGTGCCAAGCCTCCTCAGCTGTGATTGTGATATCCCCTTATGACGAGCTGCTTTTGCCTTGCTACCATGCTCATGAAAAGGGCTATAAGTTTCCTATAAAGGGACAGCTATATGAACTTTTTCACGCTCCAGCAGTGAAACATCTGCAAAAGTTGGAGGGACGCTTTTCTTTCTGTGAAGGATGTGTGATTAACTGCTACATGGAACCGAGTTTTGCGGTGAAGGTCTCACCTTACTTTTGGGCTTCTTTACCCAGTACGCTGAGCTACCTTCGTCAAAAGTGGGGACTTTGGGGAGTGGTGCGTCTATGGGGCCGGCTGGTAGTGAGAAGGCTCCAAAGCTCCATCTCCTTCTCTGATACAGACCCCTCATTGATACATTCTCCGATAGGGCTCCTCCGATAGGGAATTATTCTCAGCATCTGAGCTTCATTTTACGCACAAAGGCTTACGCCCCCTTCTCTGCGCGCAGATAGTGGATAGTACGGCGGAAAAACTCCCGATATTTGCCGAAGCGGTGTCCTATATGTGGTATGTTTTAGCTGTAGGGGTTATTTTTTCAGCTCTTTGGGCTCAGAAGCTACGCTCCGCCGAGAAATGTACAGGGCCCCAGTGTGCTGAAAAAGTAGAGGTTCAAGAAGAGAAGCCTCGCCGCCGCAGCCAGCGTCGCGCTGAAAGCCGTGTAGATAAATACGGCTACCCCAAGCGCTCCAAACGAGCTGAACGATTCACTATTCGGTTTCGGTCGCCCAAACATGAACCCCTCAGCCGTCAAGAGACTTTTCGTCCCTACGAGCCCAAGGTTGCTCATAGACGACAGGCGGAGCGGCTACGAATGCCGACTTACTCGCCTCGTCATAAGCCTTTAGAGCGGCAAGAGGCTTTTGAGGCCTATGAGCCGGCAGTGGCACACCGACAAAGAGCAGAAAGATTAGCTCTCAAGGAAGAGCGCCGTCGTCACCGCAGCCTCACCCGGGCCGAGCGGATGAATCAGCAGACCCTCCGAGCTCAGAAGCGAGCCCTTCGTCGGGCAGAAAAGCTGGCACTCCGCCAAGCCCAGCGCCAACACCGCACCCTTGCTCAGGCAGAACGAACAAGAACTCGCGAAATACATCTTACCCACCGCTCCCGCACCCGAGCCGAACGGCTGGCTATAAAAGCTCAGCGCCGTCAGACACGGGCACTCTCCCGTGCGGAAAAGCTGGCGATCCGAGAAGGCGTGCGGCAGCAGAAAGCTCTCCTCCGAGCCGAAAGACGCAGAGTACAGACCTCCGTCCCCCCTCATGTACCCAGAGCCGAACGATTTAGCTTTCAGGAAAAACCCCGTCGTCATCGTCCCACTCCTCAGGGAATTTACTATGCCTTGCCCCCTCCAAAGCATCGGCGCCCTTCTCGTACTGCATGCGAGCCTCCCCCCATTCCTCGGGGCGAATTTGCAGAGAAGCAGTCTTGTACCCCGCCGCCTATTCCCCACTTACGATTTGAACGCCTTCAAAGTTGTGCTCCCCCTGTGGTGCCGCATAAAAACTTTGACCGGTACCCCTGCTCCCCCCCTGCGGTAGCTCATCGCCCTCCCAAAAGTTATGAAGGCCAAACCTGCGCCCCCCCTGCTATCCACCACAAAGATTTTGACCGCTCTACCTGTGAAGCACCGAAAATTTCTCACCGTCCCCCTACCGCCTATGATGTTCCCTGCGATGCTCAAAGAAGAGGCACGATGACCGCCACGGAACGCTTCGCTCACGATTTACGCTACCTTTTCACTAACCACAAAAAGCATTGTGAAGTAGTGAATGCCTACAGCGGCATTTCTGTCGGCGAATGGGTCAATACCGAGACCTATGGAAGGGTGCCTGTGGCGGGATATGTCATGGGATACCGCATTCATGTTTTCGCCCATTTTTATGACAAGAAAGGTCGCCTCCTCAAAAAACCTCGCCTTGAGCGGCGAAAAGTATGGGCTCTCAAGCAGTTAGAGGTGTGGGTTCCAGAACCTGTAAAAGGTCAAGGAAAGCGCCGTTATATCAAAGGTCTGCCCGGCGTAGAGGGGTTTGGGGACTTGAAGGGCATGCAGCTTGTACGAAAGCGACTTTCCGTCCAAGAAACAAAAGCTGTACAGATTGAAAAGCTCATTCGTAAGAGGCAGATTGCGTGGTTAGTGCGAGCTTACCCCGAGGAACGGGTGCGTCTGCCAGAGTGGCTCAAAAAATACGCTGGTCCTAAGCCGGCTCATTTTTGGCCAGGTATAGATTACCGCTTGCTGGAGATATGGTAGCGTACCATTCTGCCCATAATCCCAATATCAAAAGGTGCCAGAAGAGCAGCGCTGCCCCCTGCTCACCTGCTACAAAAGCCTTGTAAAAATCCTCAACAGCAGCTCGCCGAAGCCCCATTTCATACAAAGGACTTTTTGACTGGTAGATAAAACTTTCCAGCCTTTCTCGCAGCGGTCCTAAAAGCCATGATGACACAGGCGGAGCAAATCCCTGTTTCGGACGCTTCCATAAGACAGGGGGAAGATATTTGCTCAAAATCCGACGAAGAATGTGCTTCCCTCGCTTCTCCCGCTCAGGCAAACTGGCACTGAGTTGGACTATCTCGGGGTCTAAAAAGGGCTCTCGTGCTTCTAAAGCATGGTACATCGTAGCCCTATCTACCTTCTGGAGAACATCATCTGGCAAGTAAGTGGTGAGGTCTATATATTGACGAGCTGAAAGGGAGGTCTGCCACCCTGCTTCTTCCTCTGAGAAAGAGGGTGAAAGTTCTGGTAAAAAGAGCTTGCGTATAAGCCACTCCGGAAAGGCTTGAATCAGTTCTCCATAGCTCTGTCCCTGGTAGTAGTACAGTTTGAATAGTTTCGCCTGAAAATTGTGAAAGCCTTTAGAGGGGAGAAACCGAGCGGCTTGAGCAGGCGACCGCCAAAGCAGCCGCAACAGCCGAGCAGCCCATTTCAGACGAGTAGCGGACTCCCTTTGACGCACATACCCCCCGAAAAGTTCGTCTCCCCCATCCGCTGACAGGGCTACCTTAACCCTCTGACGGGCAAATTCCGCCAGGACTTCTACCGCTAACGCCGAGGCATCTCCGAACGGCTGCCCATACAAAAGAGGAAGCCGTTCCACCCGATTAAGAAGTTCCTTCTCATCCACATACAGCACATAGTGCGGCAGGTCCAGATACTCCGCTATGCGCTGAGCCCATGGAGCCTCATCATACGCTTCGTCTGAAAAGCCTATAGTAAAAGACGGCAGATGATACTGTCCTTTTTTTGCCAAAAGAGCCGCTAATAGCGATGAATCTATCCCTCCACTCAAAAAGATACCAACTGGCACATCTGCCACCAGCCGCCGCTCAAAACTGCGATATAAAGTTTCCTCTACCACTTCTTCTGGGACGACCTTCGGCCCAGCGAAAAAGAAAAAAGGCTTTGGGTCCCACCACTTATGTAGCTCTACACCTCCTTCCGTAACCTTCAGGAAAGCTCCGGGGGGAACCTGCCGAATCCCTTCGTACATCGTAAGGGGCGACTTCAGAAAACCATATGCTAAATAGGAGGGCAAAGCCTCTATGTTGAGCGGGGGCTTCACTGACAGCCCTACTAATAGGGCAGGTAGCTCCGAGGCAAATACAACTTCGCCTTGTGTAGAAGCGTAAAACAGCGGCTTGACCCCAAACCGATCCCGTACAAGGTATAGAGCTTCTCCATCCCAGAACCCAAAAGCAAACATCCCACGCAGCTCATGAAGAAAAGAGACTCCCCACTCTCTCCAACCCCACAAGAGAACCTCCGTATCAGTGGAGCTCTGGAAGACATAGCCTTTAGCAATAAGCTTGCGGCGAAGCTCTGCGTAGTTATACACTTCGCCATTGTAGGTGATCACCATCTGCTCGCGCTGCATGGGCTGCGCCCCCGCTGGAGAAAGATCAATAATGGCTAAACGGCGATGAAGAAAGCCAAGAGGCTTCGTGGGATGATACCAGAATCCTTCTCCGTCAGGTCCCCCATGAGATTGTAAAGCGGCCATTTGCGCAAGTCGGAGAGGGAGAGATTCTTTGAGAAGCTCACCTTTTTGGAGCCATAGGCCGCCGATTCTGCACATCTTTTGAAGCAAAGGTAAGGGGGGAGTGGGGAAGAGTGGCTGGTTGGGGGCGCGCCAGCGCCTTCG
>JANXDD010000108.1 GCA_025059915.1 Bacteroidia bacterium
ATGGCTCCTCGGCGCTAAAGTCCCCTCCCCCGCAATGGGGTACGTAAACGGCCTTTTTTGGTAACTAATGTTTTAAGCATTTTTTTGGCGGCCGCGCCTTGGGCGCGCCCGCCAAAAAAAGGCTTCATCCTTTCTTTCCCTCTCACTGCCTTTTCCTTCCCCATTTCCAGAGTAGGGGACTTTAGCGCAGAGCTGCCTTTACTTCACAGGCTTACCTTTAGCGAGAGAAGGATCCCACAGCCCTTCTGGTCCTTCCACTAAAAGGATAGGAGGATTTGAGCTGCGATCTAGCTTTCGTACAAAAGGGGCAGGTATCCAGAAGACTTCCCCCTTCTCATTCTCCACAATGAAGAAGTCATAGGAGCTGTGTAGGTAAATCTCTTTCAGCACTCCTCGCACAGTGCCATTCTCATCCACCACTTGCGCGCCCAAAGCCTCTACATAGTAAAATTCTCCCTCCTGCAGAGGAGGCAAATAACTCCGAGGAAGGTAGAGCTCTGTTCGCACCCATTTCTCTGCTGCATTTCTATCTTCTACTCCTCGGAATCGTAGGCGCCACCATCGCAGCGGCTTTTCTTTCTCCTTGATAGAAGTGTGAGGGGCGATAAAGACAACTTCTTTCGGCAGGGCAACCTCTCCCTGCACTATCCAGAAAGCACTGAGGTCGTATCTGTCCGGCGACTCTGAAAACGACTCCGCTAAAAGGTGCCCTCTCAGCCCATGGGCCCGCCTAACCTGCCCCCACAAAAATAACTCTGAGAGCGGAAGGGCTGACCTTATTCGCTGAGTAGGAGAAGGAGGCTTCACCTACTTTTTGGAAGCCAACTTGGCTTCTTTTTGAGCTTTCCAGAGCTGGTAGGCGGCTTCTATCTCTTCGGGGCTTTTTCCTTTGCGCCAGAGGTGAAGTTTGAGTAGGATGCCTTCGCGAGAAAGCAAAGAACGCACTGTCTCAGTGGGCTGAGCCCCGTTCTGAAGCCAGTAAAGAACCCGTTCGTGGTTGAAACGGATATCAGGAGGATTAGTATTCGGATTGTAGTAGCCTAACTTTTCTATAAAGCGACCGTCTCGTGGCGCACGGCTATCCGCTGCCACTAAATGGAAAAAGGCATAATGCCTACGCCCGTCTCGTCTCAGTCTCAGTTTCACTGCCATGAGGAGCAAAGGTACGAATAATCCTCTGCTGGGATGAAAACTTTAGTCCCCTGAAAGGATTCATTTTCCCGCTTCACCACTATTCTGATTGGACTTCAGCCATGCAAGAATCTCTTTTGGACTGGTATCGGGTGAAACCCCTTGCCGGAAAAGGGCTACCATACCTTGAGGATTAATTACTACTACATCTCGGCTGCACAGTCCCATTAGTCGCTTGACCCCGAAGAAGTCAGACAGTTTCCCGTTCTCATCCACTAAGAGAGGCACTGTGAGGTTGTGCTTTTTCTTGAAAGCCCTATGACTTTCGCTACTTTGGGTGCTCACTCCATAGACTTGAGCTCCTAAGCGTTGGAACTCGGAATGTAGGCGCGAGAATTCTTTAGCCTGACGAGTACAGCCGGGCGTATCGTCATGAGGGTAAAAGAATAAAACTACCCACTGACCGCGCAGTGCGCCAAAGGACACAATCCTCCCCGTCTCATCGGGAGCAGAAAGGGTGGGGGGAACTTCCCGACCTACTTGAGCATGAGTTGCACTTACCCCTATGACCAAGGCCGCCAGTTGCCGCATGAAGAGTAAAACTTTTTTCCTCGCAAAGAAGTTTTGGGAAGAAACCAACAGAGACCTCAGGTCTGGGTTATTTTTTCCAATCCTTTCAGGGTGCGTTTGTAAAAGAGATTGCAGCGGTCGCAGTGGAAAAGGTGGTCTGGCTGGATTTCCCTGAGGGTTTCGCCGCATTCGCATACCCAGCCGACCTGACGGGCGGGATTGCCTACCACCAGAGCATGGTCTGGCACGTCATGGAGCACTACCGCGCCAGCTCCTACCATTGCGAAGCGCCCTATGGTAGTTCCGCACATGATAGTGGCATTGGCCCCAATAGTAGCTCCCTGGCGCACTCGGGTCTGAAGAAACTCATTCCTTCGGTCTATAAAAGCTCGCGGATACTTGTCGTTAGTGAAGACGCAGGAAGGACCGCACAATACCCCGTCTTCCAGTTCAACCCCATAGTACAGAGAGACATTGTTTTGGATTTTGCAGTGATTACCTATGCGTACGAAAGGTCCCACCACTACATTTTGTCCCAAGACGCAGTTTTTGCCTATTCGGCTGCCGCGCAGAATATGACTAAAGTGCCAGATTTTAGTTCCCTCTCCGATTTCCACATCTTCATCAATCACGGCTGTCGGATGTACAAAGTAGGGCCGAGGAGTTTCTACTTCAGGGAAAAGGGTTCGGTGGAGCTTCTCTGCGAGGGCAATGGTAGGCAAGAGGGCTTGAGCGGCGGTGCGCGGAGCTCGGCGCTTCTGAATAGCTTCAATGAAATCCTCTATTTCTACTCGCAGAGGTTCTTTTTCAGGCAAAGGGATAGGCTCACCTTGAGCAGCCCATTCTACGCGGGGCTCTTGTCCATTTTGCCAGCGCACCCGGTGGGGATAGAAGGTAAGAGTGGGCTTACTTTCGTCTGAAAAAACTACCATGCCTTCGGTGCCGATAAGGGAGATTTTTCGGCGCCGCTCCGGATAAAGCCAGCTCGTAAAAATTTGCCCCCGCACCCCCGACGGAAACTCTAAGTGAATATGTATGCTCTCAGGCTTTGTAGGCGTAAGGCTGTCTTGAGCATAAGCCCTACTCTTGGAGGGAACTTGATCAAGAATGTAGAGGAAAACCCCCAAATCATGAATTGCTAAGCCCCAAAGGGCATCTTCAGCTAAAGGGAATCGTCCTGCTGCTGTGCGCTCTGAATGAATAGAAAGGAGCTTACCCAGAGCCCCACGAGATAAAAGGCTCTGAATAGCCTCTATCGCTGGATGGTAATGAAGTATATGCCCCCCCATGAGAATGAGCCCCCGCTCCTCCGCTAAGCCTATAAGACGGTGCAGCTGAGCTACAGAAAAAGCAATCGGTTTCTCGCAAAAAACATCCTTTCCTGCTTGAAGGGCAGCTTCTATCAGTTCTGGATGGGTGGGGGCAGGCGTGGCAATCACTACCGCTCGGCAGAGCGGTTCCTTCCATACCTCCTCCAGCTTTTCCGTCCAGCGAAGGTGAGGATAGAGAGCTTGTAGGTTTTGATGCTTTGCTAAAGAGCGGGTATAGACCCATCCTACGACTTTCAGCTCATCCAGCACTCGCAGTAGCCGCTCCCCCCACCGTCCTACGCCTAAAAGGGCTACAAAAGGCTTCACAGACCAACGATAACTTTCTGCTTAGGATACTTGACGACGAAGCGAAAAGTTCGTTCCCAACTCTCGCCAGGCTCTAAGGTTATCCTCCAAGTGAGCTGTCCTTTCTCGGGATCATAGGCAGCTCCTGCAGAGTCGGTTATTTCTACTTTGATATCGGCGTGGCGGCTGACGGGAACCCTGTCCCACAGAACAACTTGAATCGGAATGGTATAGGTGTGAGTGAGGCGGAGCTTATAGGCAAAATAGTGATGGACAGTACCTCCTGTAAGGCGGGTTTCACGACGGCTGGGGAGGGAGACTCGCTTGATTTGGATGAAAGGGCTGCGTCCAAGGTCTAACCAGAGGGTATCTTCTGAATAGGTGGGGCTCCAGAAGATGCGCCCTACCTCTTGTCCGTCAGCTTCTATGGTAGCTGGGGCAGCTTCCCATAGGCCGAGGGCACTGCTGGGGAGAGCAGCCCTTAGAAAAGCACTCTCTTCTGCCGGGGCATTGATAAAGAAGCGAAAAGAGGCTGGCAGCGTATCAGCTCGCAGGAAAAATTGAGCTTTTTGCTGGCCGGCACGAATAGATTGCTGCCCTAAGTCGTAAGTACGAGTAAGAGTCTGCTCTGATTGAATAGGAATTGGCGGGGCAGTTGTTTCCTCTGCGCTTTCAGTGGCAGTGTCAGGCATGCTCTCTGCTTGAAGCAGCATGAGGGGAGCTGCTTTTGCTTCTCGGGAAAAGGTCTGAGCTCTTATATCCAGTTCCCATGGCTGGAAAGGAGGCATTTCGCCGAAGCGTTCAGGCATCCCTGTAGAGAGTAAAAGGTGAATACGCTCCCAGTCCTCTCCCGAGCGATTTTGTACCGCAGCCCACCGCTGGAAAATGATTTTGCCTTCTGCAGGAAGGGCTCGTATCCGATAAAATAGCTCCCAACTGGCAGGCGGTCCAGAAAGCTCCACGCTGATGGGTAAAACTTCCGTCTGAGGTGCCCAGTAAGTAATGGCTAATGCAGCTCGTTTTTGCCTCAGTCCCTCTATCCGACTTTTGTACAGCTGGCGCCAATGCGCAAGGGTATCACTAAGCATAGCCTGCCGCTTTTCCAAAGGAGTTTTTTCCTCTAAAATCTGCGTAAGCCGCCGCTCTATCATCGTGAGATATCGCTCCACTGCCTCAGGACTTGTAGAGCCCTCCTCTCCCCCTAAATGAAGGTTTTCTGCAATCGTCTTTTCTTGAAGGCTTAGTACTGTCAGACGCTGCTGAACTTTTGTGAGGATGCTTTCTAAAGAATCTATTCGCAAGCGGAGGCGCTCCACCTCTGCGGGAAGGGGGATTTGCGGAGCAGCCAAAGGTTCAACGCTTGTCTGGGTTATGTAACCTTTAGCAGAAGCTGCTATATTCACTCGCACGCTTTGAGGGTTAGTACCAAGGGGAAGCCCTTCCCAAACGAAGCTATTCAATCCCTTACGGACAGAAAGCACTCCTGCATACCGATAAAGAGCTCCTTGGGGATAGACTGTTACTTGCACAAGCGTCAGAGCAAGTGGTAGGAGGGTGTCCATCTAAGCAAAGGTAGAAGGTTTCCAGAGCGTTACGCCCTTAGGGGATTTTGTATTTTCGTTATATGTCAAGCCGACTTATAGAATGGGCACAGCAGCAGCTACAAGAAATAAGTGAAGCGGGCTTGTATAAACATGAACGCCTTATAGACTCCCCCCAAGGTGTAGAAATCACGCTGGCAGACGGACGCAAGGTCATCAACTTCTGCGCCAATAACTACTTAGGGCTGGCTTCTCATCCTCGGGTCATAGGAGCGGCTCATAGAGCGCTGGACCGCTGGGGCTATGGGATGGCCTCGGTGCGCTTCATTTGCGGCACTCAAACTATTCACCGAGAGTTAGAGAAAGCGATTGCGGACTTTCTCCACTGTGAAGATAGCATCTTGTATGCAGCCTGCTTTGATGCAAATGGTGGGGTGTTTGAGCCATTTTTCGGACCTGAGGATGCCATCATTTCTGATGAACTCAATCACGCCAGCATTATAGATGGGATTCGCCTCACGAAGGCTAAGCGGTTCGTATATAAGCATTTGGATTTAGCGGACTTGGAGGAAAAGCTCAGAGAGGCGCAGTCCGCTCGCTTTCGTGTAGTGGTAACAGATGGGGTCTTTTCTATGGATGGGGACTACGCTCCACTGGATAAAATTTTAGAGCTTACGCAACGTTATGATGCAATGCTTTTAGTAGATGACTCGCATGCGACGGGCTTTGTTGGGGCTACGGGGCGAGGAACGCCGGAAAAGTTTGGCATCCTTGGAGCGCCCAATCTGATTTTGACAGGTACGTTAGGGAAAGCCTTGGGCGGAGCAATGGGAGGGTTTGTGGCGGGGCCTGCGCCCTTGATAGCTCTCTTACGTCAGCGCTCTCGCCCTTACCTCTTTTCTAATTCTCTCAGTCCCGTGATAGTAGCCACAGCTAAGGAAATATTCACCTGGCTTTCTGAAACCACGGAATTGCGGGATCGTCTGGAAGCAAATACGCGTCGTTTCCGGGAGGGGCTGACGCGAGCAGGCTTTGATATTAAGCCTGGGGACCATCCGATAGTTCCGATTATGCTATATGATGCGGTTTTGGCACACCGAATGGCGGACGCTCTTTTGGAGGAGGGAATTTATGTTATAGGATTTTCCTATCCGGTAGTGCCGCGGGGGCAGGCTCGGATTCGTGTCCAGCTGAGTGCGGCTCATACATTTGAACACATAGACAAGGCGATAGAGGCTTTTACGAAGGTGGGGAGGGCTTTAGGGGTGTTGAAAGGGGCGGTAGTAGGGTAAGGGGAAAGTGGGCGGCGGCAGCGCCTT
>JANXDD010000109.1 GCA_025059915.1 Bacteroidia bacterium
TGCCCCCCCCCCCTCTTGTTGTATTTTTTTTTTTTCTTGTTTTTTTTTTGGGGGGGGGGGGTGGTGTGGGTGGGGCGCGCCCGCGCCTATGGGGGGGGCGCGCCCAAATCACAACCTCCTAAAAATTCTTCTTTCCTCATTCCTTCACCCCAAACTTCGGCACCCGTATATAAAGCCCATCCGCCTTAGGGGCATTCTGAAAAAGCAAAGGAGAATGGTCAGGCTCCTGCGGCTCATCTTCCCGAAGGTATCCTGCCGGCCGCCCAACAAATCTCATCGGCTCTATCCCCTCCAGGGGCAGTTCGTTTATTTTCTCCACAAAATCCACTATACGCTGAAGGTCTTTGAGAAGGGCTTCGCGTTCTTCTGTATCCAGCTCTAAGCGAGAAAGCTCACACAAGCTGTCCAGTAGGGATGGGGTTATTTTCATAGGTCTCAAGGGTTTTCAGCATCCACTGACGCACCTTTTCCCGTAGGGATTCTACTGTATGTCCTTCTGGATAAATGAGAGGGTGAAAAACGCATACTACCTCGCCGGGCTGCATGAGAAATTTTCCATCTGCACTGAGGCACTGGTCGGAGCCGATAATGACGAAGGGAAGGAGAGGTTTCTGTAGTTCTATCGCTAAGGCAAAGGCGCCATCGTAAAATCGTCCCAGCGGCTTGGGGTGTTTAGTGGTACCTTCTGGATAAATGAGGACAGAGATACCAGATTTGAGCTTTTGAGCTACTGCGGAGAGGCTCCTTCGTCGGGCGGCTATGTCTTGCCTATCAACTACCACATGGAGGCGACGATAGGTCCAGCCGTATAGGGGGATGCGTGCCAGTTCTGCTTTACCTAAGAAGGCTACCTGCGGGGGAAAAGTGGTATAGCAAATCGGAATATCCAAATAGCTGCGATGATTAGCAACGATGATGCAGGGTTCAGAGGGAAAGTAGTATCCAATGTGCCGCACTCGGATTCTTCCCATGAAGAGGATAAGCTTTCCCCATAGGCGATTTAGCTGATGTCCCCATCGTATAGTGAATGGAGTAAGGCGCCAGAGCACAAGCCCATATACAGGTAGCATAAAGAGGAAATACCCCACCAGCCAAAAAGCAAACCACAAGCTCCATACTCGCCGAAAGACATCTCTCATAAGGGAGGAAGGTTCTCTAAGCTTAGGGTGCCTTTTTCGCGAGCGTAATGATAGAGGAGGAAGAGCCCTGCCGCCGCCTCTAAGAGGGCAAAGAATAGCAGCACAAATGTTAGGGTGAGAGCCTCTACGGACTTTGCGGCTATTAGGATGGGGACGGCTGCATTTAGCATGAGCTCCAGGCCGATAACGAGCCAAAGTCCGTGGAGCCGAGCGAGGATGAGATAAAGCCCTGCACCGAAGAGCATCAAGCTGATGAGATAGGGCATACGTTTTATCTGTATTTTTGCCGCAAAGGTAAGCCTTATATGGATGCGCAGATTCAATCCCTCCTCCAGGCTGGCGATTTATCTGCCCTACAAGCCTACTTTAGAAACCCGTCCGAGTTGCTTTTGAGGGACTCTCAGGATGCTACTTTGCTTCATTGGGCGGCGCGTTTTGGTCAAACGGCGATTGCGGAGTGGCTTCTTTCGCAGGGGCTTTCATTAGCAGATAGGGACCAGAATGGAGAAACGCCTCTGCACTATGCGGTTCGTGGAGGGCATGCGGATATGGTAGCATTTCTGCTTTCCAAGGGGGCGGACGTAAATGCGCGCAGCGTCACAGGTGCTCGTCCTCTCCATCTTGCAGCTCACGCAGGCTTCCTGCCTATCGTGAAGATTTTGTGTGATGCGGGAGCGCAGATTGATGCCCCCAATGAAACAGGCTCTACACCCCTTCATTTGGCGGTGTATAATGGACACAAAAGCGTGGTAGAGTATTTAGTGGAGCGAGGGGCTTCTGTTCATGCAGCGACAACAAAGGGAGCTCAAGCCATCCATTGGGCAGCCATCAGTGGAAATCTGGAGATGGTACGCTACCTATTAGATAAAGGAGCGGATCCGAACGCTCAAGACCGAGAAGGACATACTCCCCTTCAGGAGGCTTCAGCGCGGGGGTATTTGCCGATAGTGCAGCTTCTCATAGAACGGGGCGCAGATATTAATCTGCGGGACTGGCGGGGACAAACCCCCCTTTATTTGGCAGAAAAGCGCTGGCACACAGAAGTAGCAGAGTGGCTCAGAAGTAAAGGTGCTGAAGAATAAATGCGTCATTTAGTAACAGCGGCCCTCCCCTACGCCAACGGCCCTCTTCATATTGGGCACATTGCGGGGGCCTACCTTCCAGCAGATATTTTTGCACGCTACCTCCGCTTGCGGGGGAGAGAGGTTCTTTTCATATGTGGCTCAGATGAACATGGAGTTGCCATCACCCTCCGAGCTTTTCAGGAAAATACCACCCCTCAGGCTATTATTGACAAATACCATCCTCTCTTAGAACAAAGTCTGCGGGGGATGGGGATCAGTATGGACTTTTATGGGCGCACCTCCGATCCCCTTCATCATGAGGTGAGTCAGCGGCTATTTCTGCGTCTTTTGGAGAAAGGATGGCTTGAGAAACGAAGCGTGGAGCAGTTTTGGGACCCACAGGCGCAGACATTTCTGCCGGATCGCTACATTGTCGGGACATGCCCGCATTGCGGGTACGAAGAAGCTTACGGGGATCAGTGTGAAAAGTGTGGTGCTCTTTTGGCTCCTACAGACCTTCGCAATCCTCGTTCTCGGCTTACGGGAGCGGTGCCTGAGAAACGTACAAGTGAGCAGTACTATTTGCGGTTGGATGCCCTTCAGCCGAAGATAGAAGCCTACGTGCGCTGTCAAACATGGAAACCCAATGTAGGGCCCGTAATAGAAAACTGGCTTAAGGCGGGACTTGCCCCTCGGGCTATTACACGAGATCTTTCCTGGGGGGTGCCTGTCCCTCTGCCTGAGATGCAGTCTAAGGTGCTATATGTGTGGTTTGAAGCACCCCTGGGCTACATCTCTATTTCTCAAAGGTGGGCGCAATCTATCGGAGAGCCTGAGCGCTGGAAAGATTTTTGGAAAAGCCCTGATACGCATATTACGCATTTCATTGGCAAGGACAATATCGTATTTCACACTATCATTTTCCCTGCGGTGCTAATGGCAGCGGAGGAGGGATATACCCTACCTGCGGCCGTGCCCGCTAATGAATTTCTCAACTTAGAAGGGCAGAAGCTTTCTACTTCTCGCCGATGGAGCATAGACATTCACGAGTATCTCAAAGCAGCTCCCCACCGGGTAGATGAACTTCGGTTTGTGCTCACAGCCCTTATGCCTCAAACGAAAGACAGGGATTTCACTTGGGAGGAGTTTGCAACGCGCATCAACAATGAGCTGGTCGCTACCTTGACTAATCTCATCCATCGCATCCTTACGCTCCTCTGGAGGTATGGGGGGGAAGCGGGGGTGACTCCGCCGGACTATCTTCTTCAAGCTCGGGCAGAGGCTGCTCGGACGGTAGCAGCCAAGATTGAAGCTTATGACTTTTCAGGAGCCTTAGAGGATATACTACACCTTGCTCAAGTGGCTAATAAGAGCTTGACAGAGAGTGCGCCGTGGCATAAACCTCAAGGGGAAGCTCTCTCTATTGTGGCTTCATATGCAGACCTTTTGGCGGCGTTAGGTACTCTTTTGGAGCCTTTTTTACCTGTGCGAGTGGCGCCCAGTTTGCGAGCTCAGATTGGGGTGGAACTTTTCCCCTGGGAACGCCTGGAAGAGCCTACCCCCCTCATCTCTCATGTAAGGCTTAAAGATTCGCCACAGCCGTTGGTAGTCAAGCTTTCGTCCGAGGAGCTTCAGCACCTTCGGGCGCAGCTTTTTCCTACTGCTTCTACAAGCGCTTCTTCGGCACCGATGGAATACATTTCCATAGAGGACTTTCAGAAAGTGCAGTTACGGGTGGTGACGATACGCGCAGCAGAACGGGTTCCTAAGGCTGATAAGCTGCTCAAACTCACAATTGAATCTGCCGATGGGATTCACACGGTAGTTTCTGGGGTGGCGCAACATTATAGCCCTGAAGAGCTTGTTGGCAAGCAGGCGGTGTGGGTGGCCAACCTCGCCCCGCGCTCGCTGAGGGGCATTCAGAGCGAGGGAATGCTACTATTTGCGGAAGATAGAGAAGGTAGACTTGTCCGAGTCGCTCCGGAGAGTCCTGTCACGCCGGGCAGCCTGGTGAAATAGTGAAGGTTACCAGTCTCCTCGCAAAAAAATACCGGTGCTGAGATGGCGCCCCTGCTGTGTGGCCAGCGTCAGTTCGCCTATCTCTAAAGGAATAGGGCGCACCTCTTGGATAAGCCTCCAGAGGGTGTAAGGCGAAAAATCCGCGCTATACAGATTGAGGAGCAGAAGCCCCCTTTCTTCTCGTAGGAGAGGGAGGAGATTTTCCAAAAGGGGAGGAAGGTCACGTTGTATTTCCCACCGCTGTCCTCCTGAACCGATACCATAAGGGGGGGGATCCAGTAGGATAGCGTCATACTTTTCCCCACGGCGCCGGGCTCGTTGAACGAATTTTCGCACATCCTCCACAATCCATCGGATGGTGGAGATGTTGTTCAGCGCTGCATTTTCGGCAGCCCATGAGATGGCGCTTCGGCTGGCATCTATGTGCGTTACTTTGGCTCCGGCTAAAGCTGCGGCGACAGACGCCGCCCCCGTATAGGCGAAAAGATTGAGGATCTGTGGATGAGACCAGCGTTTGAGCTTGGCGTATAGCCACTCCCAATGAACTGCCTGCTCTGGGAAAATTCCCAGATGCTTAAACTTTCCGGCGCGGCACCAGAGCTGCATACGCCACCCTTTGCCCTGATAGAGGAGGGGCCACTTTTCTGGTAAGGGAGGCTCCCATTGTCCTTGATAGGGGCCTGTAGGGTGATAGATATGACGAGCAGTCCAAAGGTCCCGTTTCCGCTGGGGGCGACCTATAGCCCAGCTGTCTGGACGAGCAACAGTTACCTCTCCCCACCGTTCCCATCTCCATCCTTCTCCAAAGTCTATCAGCTCATAGGAGGGCCACTTTGGCGTGAGAATATGATACTCCACCATTTACAAAGGTATTCATGCGACCTTTGAGAAGTGCGGCATCAGGCTTTCTTTTATGCTGCGGGGAATCTCCTTCAGCGGGTTTATCCTGTGGCGGAGACACTTCTACTTACTTTGCTCTTGCCAGTAGAAGATTTCGGGCGGTGGAGCTGGGCTGCTTCCTTCTATATGGGAATGATGAGTGTGGCTCACGGGGGGATTCCGGCGGCTACTTTACGCTATGCAGCGGTTCATAGAGGGGAGGGCGTTGCTGTCTTGCGTCTAGCGTTGCATAAGCTGTTTTTCTGGATGGGGGGAGGGGGCTTGGGGCTTTTTCTTTTAGGATGGACTATACCGATGAATGTTCGCTGGCTTGTATGGGCGCATGTGCCGACGCTGATAGGAACTCTTGTGGGAGAAGCTGTTCGGTCCTATCTGCGAGGACATCTGGAAGATAGAAAAATCTTTTTCTGGCAGCTTCTCAGCAGCCTTACAGGGCTGCTGGTCACGGGCACTCTGACGTGGAGCCGAGGTATTCAAGGGACGATGTGGGCTCGTCTGATTCAGCCAGTGTGGGGGCTTTACCCCATAGCTGGGCTTCTCTGGAAAACCTTTCAGGGGCCTTCGGCGCTCTTGGTGGGATTTGGGCGGTTCGGGTGGACCGCTCTTTGGGGCAATTTAGCGATGGAGGCTATATTCATTCTCCCTACTTGGTTTCTGGGCTGGGCGGGTGCATCGCCTGAAATCATCGCTTACTGGCGCTGGGCGACTGTGATCCCTTTTGCTATGCGGGGACTAATCGCCCAAGTCGTGATGTACTTCTATCCCTTATGGGTTCAGCGGCAGGCTTCTTCATGGGAGATATATCGGCGATTTTTTTTCTTTCTCCATGCTATAGGGGGGATAGGGGCTTTCGGTCTGAGTATAGTAACTGTAGGCTGGGAGAGCTTTCCGGGAGAGGCATATATGCCTGCGCTTCCGTACTACTGGGGGGCAGTGGCGGTGAGTTATTTATGGAGTACGGAGGCCCTGGCAGTGCCTAATATCCTCTCCGCTAAGGGACGCATTCACCTTTTCAGTAGAGCTTACATAGGGGGATTAGCGGTAGC
>JANXDD010000010.1 GCA_025059915.1 Bacteroidia bacterium
TGTTTTTTTTTTTTTAACCTAGCTTTTAGAAACTTTTTTTTTTGGTGGGGGGGGCGGCCGCGGGGGCGGCGCGCCCGCCCACACAAAATACCTTTGTAGAGAATCCCCTTCAAAAAGAGGCTAAACAATCTCCCCTAACTCCGTCTCTACTTCTATTGGCGGCAAAAACTTTCCGCAAGAGAAAGTCCCCAGCGGACATTTCTTCTTTCCGTGAAGGCCGCACGGGCGGCAAGGGAGCGGCTCAGGTGTCTCTACGATTGTACTTCGGGGCGCTAAAGGACCGAACCCAAACGCAGGCACAGTAGAACAAAACACTGTCGTCGTTGGTACTCCTAAGGCAGAGGCTATGTGCGTCAGAGCACTATCTACCGTATAAACACGTTGGGCTCCCGCTACCAGCGCAGCAAGCTCTTTGAGGGAAAGTTGCCCCGCTAAGTTTTCTGCATTGGGATGATAGCGGCATAACGAACCAATCCTCTCTCTATCTGATGCAGTACCGGTTAGGTAAATGCGAAGAGAGGAGGGGAGTTTTCTAAGAAAATCCGCCCAGTAGCTAAAGGGAGCTTCTTTAGTAGGCCAGCGCGAAGTAGGAGAGAGAATGATATAGGGGGTCGGGCTGCTGACCCGCTCTTTTGGGAAAAGCCATGGAAGGGGAGGAAGCTCGGCTGTAAGGCCGACAGGAACCCCTAGGGAGACTACTCGAGCCGCTTCGTGAATGCCAGCACGAAATTCATGTTGTACGCGATGAGTATAGAAGAAGCTCAGAGGATTTTTGTCATAAGTGATTCGGGTCTTGGCGGGCACTAAGAGCCCTAATAATCCCATCCGAAAGTGCCGCTGAACAACAAAAACTGCATCCCACTTTTGCTTGCTCAGCTTTCGGGTCAGCTGTAACCACTCTCGCCAACTTTTATCCCATGTCCATAACTGGATAGCCCATGGGTGATCTTGGAAGAGTTCTTCTACCCCTTTTCTCAAAACCCAATGGATTTCTGCAGAAGGAAAGCTTATGCGGAGTTGTCCCAGCAAGGGAAGGGTGAGGACGGCATCCCCAAGGAACGCTGGCTGGATTACGAGGAAGCGCGCCACTCCCGCCACTTTCTTTTCCAAAAATCCATGTATAACCAGCGCGCCTCCGTCGTAACCAGAAGGAGGAGATATACCACGATGGGAGCTATCACTATCAGCGGAAGGAAGGCGCCCACCCATGGAACCATCACCCCTTCCCGAGCCAATTTCTTCCCTTGGGCGTTGAGGATGTAGAAAAGAATGAAAAGCATTGTAGAAACTACCAGTGGCATGCCCAAGCCTCCTTTACGAATCACCCCGCCCAGCGTAGCTCCTAAAACCAAAAAAACTACCGTAGCTACTGGATAGGCAAACTTATACCACCATTCCAGTTCATACCGCCAATAGGTTTCATAGGACTGGCGCAGACGCTGAGCGTAGTATTCCGCAAGGCTCCGATCTCGTCGGAGGAGGTTTTCGGTCTCTACCATGCCTGCCTTGGGCAAGGAGAGGGTGTCCTTGGAAAAAGAAGAAGCAGGAGGGGGAAAACTGTGCCGAAGGACATCGTAAATCTCGGTTTCTACACTATGGCATAGCTTGCGAAGGCTATCTACTGTTTGGCGAAGCTCACCGATAGGCAGCATGTACTGATGACCAGCAAAAAGCTTTTCGTCTGAGCGTCGCAGCCCCAGTCCCGATATATCCAGTCGCAAATCCAACCTCTCAAAACAGCTTTGGCTCCATGCGGGAGGTTGCTGAGGCTTGCTTTTCATCTCATATTGGCAGCCATTGTATAAAGTAAAGCGCAAAAAAAGCCATTCCTTCTCCACGAAAAACTCTCCTGAATCCGCCAAAATTGTTCGCTCTATGCTTCCGTCTTGGGCGTATTCATAGATGAGAACTTCTCGGAGGTTTTTATCTCCTCGGATTTGACCGACTCGTATGGCGTAGCCGTCTATCCAGCGGTTGAAAAAGCCTGGCTTCAAAGCCAAGGCAGGTTTAGCATGTTCCATGTCGTAGAGGAGGGAGTAGAGCTTGAGATTGGCTTTAGGGATGAGGTACCATGCCAGCCAGCCAGAGAGGAGAAGGGCAATCCCGCCACTTATCAAGAGGGGAGCTAAAACGCGGGTGAAAGGCACTCCCGCACTCAATAGGGCTGTAAGCTCTAGTCGCTCTCCCAGATTTCCCATTGTCATGAGGCCTGCCATCAGAAGGCCCATCGGTAGCGCCAGAAGCACCAGCGAGGCAGAAGCATAGCCGAAAAGCTCAATCAAAACCTCGGCAGGAAATCCTTTCCCCAGGATATCCTCCTGATAGCGAGAAAGGAACTGTATCACAAGAATGACCAGCGTCGTACTAAAGCTGGCAGCGAAAGGGCCGATGAAGTTTCCAAGGATGTATTTGTCCATCCGCTTCATACCCATACCTCACGAAGGGCAGCGTAGGTAAGGGCTTTTTCTACGAGCTTTTCCCCTCTGAGGATGTGAAGGATAGGGAAGCGCTGCGTGAGCTCACCAGCTTTAGCATGACGAAAATAAAGCGGCGCCCCTATGTCAATAAAAGCAGGTGGATTGGGAATTTGGACAGGGGTCTGAATTTCTCCTGCTCCTTCATGAGGAAAAAATCTGGCGTGGGGAGGAAGCCACGGCTTGGGAAGCTTTTCTTTTCCTACAGCGCCAGAGGCAATGTATCCTCCTCCATGACAGGTGAAAATATCCGCTGCAGGCCGCCGTACAATTTCTATGCTAAATCCTGCTGCAGGAACGAAACTGACCTTCTGATAGTGGTCAAATAGCGCTGGCGCATAAAAAGCTGACCCTGCCGTTACCTCGGTAACAGTTGAGTCAGCAGCAGTTTCTGGCAGGCTCCCCGTACCACCTCCGTTAATCAGAGAAAGGGAAAAGCCTGCTCCTTGTAAAGCTTCCACGATCTCTTTCCGCTGCCGCACCACTTCCTTATAGGAGCGGCTCTTTAAAAGCCGTAGAATAGGGCTTTTCCATCCTAAGCCTTTATCTCCTACCCCAGCGATTTGCGCTTCGTAGGCTAATAGGCCTATGAGATTCAAATGAGGCTTAGTGCGGATGTATTGAGCAAGCTTTACAGCCTCCTCTGCCGTGCGAATCGGAGAGCGCCTCACTCCGAAATATAGAATTCCCCAATCCGATGAAACATCAACCTCCATACATACGGGGGCCCTTAGTGTTGTTCCCTCTAAGGCTTTTTCTAAGGCATCTACTTGAGCGGGATGATCTACTACGGCTACTACTTGGAAACCCCTCTCTAAGAGGGTCCGAAAGGCTTCCAGTTCGGCAGCTTGATAAAAAGGATAGCCTATAAAGAAATTGTCAAAGCCTTCTTGGGCCAGGTAGAGGGCTTCGCGAGCACTCATACATAGCAGACCTTGGAACCTCTCACTGAAGGAGAAAAGCCGCCTAAGTACAGCAGGACTGCGGATAGACTTTGTAGCTATGCGTACAGGGAGTTTGCCAGCATAGGTAAGTACGCGACGAGCATTTTCATATAGAGCCTCTTCATCCAGAAGGGCCAGAGGGCGAGCCTCTCCTTGCAAAGCTGCCGTGTATCGGTGGTAGTCTTTTTCCCATTCCACTTCCTCAAAGTTAGCTTGCTATGGCCTTTAGGCTCTCCCAGATAACTTGAGTTGTGCGCTCCCAAGAAAACTGCTGAACATGTGCGCGTCCTAACTCCGCGCGACGGCTCTTTTCTTCTGGGGATTGAGTGAGGGCCCGGTAGATTGCTTCAGCGATGGAGGCGGGATCGTAAGGATCGGCGTAAAATGCTGCTTCTCCTCCTACCTCTGGAAGGGAACTGACGCTACTCGTTACAACGGCTGCTCCACAAGCCAGCGCCTCCACCACAGGATATCCAAAACCTTCATAGAGAGAGGGGTAGACCACCGCTGCCGAAGCATTGTACAAATTGCGCAGCTCCTCATCCTGCACAGGTGGGTGAAATAAAACTTCCTCTGCATGTTTCATCTTTGAGAGGTAGCCCAGCGTTTCTGATTTTCCAAACATGAACCTTCCCACAAAAAGAAGCCGTAGGGGTTCTGTATATCGCCTTCGGAGAAGGTCATACGCCTCTAAGAGCCGCTCAGGGTTTTTCCTCGGGTGAATACTTCCTACATACAAAAGGTAGGGGTATCCTCCAGCGTATCGCCTTCGTATAGCCTCGGCATCTAAGTCTGGTAGAGGACGAAAAAATTCAGTATCACAGCCGTTGTAAGCGACTTTTATTCGGGAAGCCTCTGCTCCAAAAAGCTCTACAAGGTCAGCGAGGACAGATTGACTATTTGCAATCAAAATGCGGCTATGGCGAACCGCCGCTCCCATCGCTTGCATATAGTAACGCCACCATCCTCGGGGGATAAATTCTGGGTAGCGCACAAATCCTAAGTCGTGAATGAAAGCAGCGGTAGGAACTCGCTTGCCGACTGTATTTGATATGATTCCGTAGGTAGCAAATAGGGCTGAGGGGCGGCGCCTCTGCAAATAAAATGGCACAGAAATGCGCCACCAGACCTCATATAAGCTCCAGTGGCGGGTCTGAGGAGGAAGGACGATAGACTTTTGGGCAGTGCCGAAATGATACCGAGGAAGCGGCTTTCGGTCAAAAAGAAGGTCCCATTCTACCTCTGGGTGCTGACGCACTAAGCGAGAAGCTACTTCCTTAGTGAAGCGCCCAAACCCCTCTAAATGAGGCAAAAGAAATCGGCTATCAATAGCGATTCGCATACTTCCATTGCTTGTGAATGCCCAAGAGCCAGACCAAAGCAAGGAAAATCACAGGAGCAGTCCCCAAGGTAAGTTCTATTTGTCCTACCTGTCCTATGCAAAAAAGGCTGCCTCCGTATAAGAGGGCTAATCCTCCCAACCTCAAAAGTACAGAAGTAGGCGTTGGTACTGGCGCTTTTTTTCTGAAAGCCCATACAAATCCAATTCCAAAAAATAGATAGCTTGCTCCCAGAGCGAAAGCGGCTCCCACTCCTTTCAAAGTTGGAATCAGAGGGAGGCAAGCCAGAAAATTTACTCCACTCGCTCCTACCATCAGCCAGAAGGCTATCCACTCATAGCCTACCGCCGTAAGGTAGGTGCTGTAAATCGCTGTGATGGCATTCACTATCAGGGGTAGAGCAAGAACTTGAAGGATAGTAGCCATCTGAGCAATTTCGGTCGGGGAGCTATGGGTGAAAAGAATAAGAAAAACCCGAGGCGCCCCTAAAAAGATGCCTGCAACTCCTATTAGCGGAAGGGCCGCCAGCAGCTGTCCCCATACGAAGGTGCGCCAGAGCTCAGAACCTCGCACTTTCCCTAGCTTAGCAAAGCGGGCAAAAAAAACAGGAAGCACAATCCATAAATACATCATTGCTGCCGAGAACCACCGGTAGGCTCCCCAGTAGAGTCCATTAGCATAAGCGCCCACCCACCGCTCTAAAAGAATCTGATTGAGCCGTTCATTGAAGGCGGTTACATATCCCATTAGAGCGAAAGGGGTCATTTGGCGGAAGATAGCCCACAAGGCTGCAGGGCGCAGCTGAAGCTTGAGGGCACCGTATCCCCGCCAAACTCCTATACCCGTTCCTACAGCCGTTACCACCCCCGCTGTAAGCAGAATGCCCACATAAGTACTGCCTTCCAGCCTGGACCAGAAAGCGGCTAAAAGTATAAGCACTATTACTTTTTCAGCGGCAGAAAGAAGGGCATCTATGCGAAATTGCTGATTTCCCTGGAAAAACGCTCTAAAGTATTGGAGGTAGCTTAGTGCAAGTTGATAGGCTAAAAGGGCTAAGAGCCACATGAAAGCTTGCCCTCTGTACCCTAAAAGCCAGCCCAAAACCGCAAATCCCACCCCAGCCAGAAGGGTAAGGATAAGCTTCAGAGTAAAGGTCAAGCTCCCTGTCGTGCCATAGGAAGTAATACTCCGAGCCATTTCCCGAGTTACAAGGGCATAAAGTCCCCAATCAGCTACTGCAATAGCCCACTGTCCTAGTCCTAAGAGAGCTCCGATAAGACCATAAGCCTCATGACCTATACGGTTCTGAGCCATGTTGTCTGCAATCAGCCAGAGGGGCTTTGACAAAAGATTGGCTATCAGAACGATAGCTACATCTCGCCGAAAAGGCTTCATTCTACGGAAGGATAACCTCCCTGCAAAAGATTTTGTAGCATTGCCATACCGCTCTCAATCACTGCAGGCAGGCCGAAATGTTTGTATAAAATCTGGGTTCGCTCCCATAGATATCGTCGTAGACGACGAGCAGAAACCCCTCCTTCTAAGTAACGAATCAAAATCATCCCGCTATCGTAGGTGCGCGGGCGCAGAGAAAGCAGCCGAATTGTCCAATCTAAATCCGCTGCCAGTGGATAGCGTAGGTCATACTGAGGAGCGATATCCCGTCGCACAAAAAGGGCTTGATGAGCGATGCGCATGCCTGTACGGAAGTGGCGAAGGGAGAGCTCCCCACGGGGATAAGGACGGGGGCGTCGCCGCGGCAGAATCTCCTCTTTTTCATTCATATACCGATGGTCTCCATATAAGACTTCTGCTTCGGTAGGAGCTTTCTCAAAAAGGTCTTTCAGCGTAGTCTCTGACCAAAAAGCATCCCCTGCGTTGAGGAAAACTACATATTTCCCTCGGGCAAGCGCAAGGCCTTTATTCATAGCATCGTATATGCCTCTATCTTTTTCACTACTCCAGATTACTTGCGGGGCCTGTTTGGCATAAGCTTTTATGATTTCCAAGGTACTGTCTTTAGAGCCGCCATCTATGAAAATGTGCTCCCACTCTCGCCAAGTCTGGGCAGCAGTACTTCGCAGCGTCAAGGGAAGGGTGCGTTCTGCTTGATATGTTACTGTGATAATAGAGAGGTGGGGTGAGCTCATGGTTGGCTTATCGGTTTGCCCCCTGGATAAATCGCATAAATGTCTCGGATAATGTGAGGGGGAAGAAGCCCCTCTAAATGCCCGTGGAAACGAATCACTTCTCGTACTAAGGTAGAGGATACGAAAGAGGTCTCAGGACTGCTTAGAAGGTAGAAAGTTTCTATGCCGTTGTCCAGGTACTTGTTGAGGAGGTCTATGTTGCGTTCGTATTCGTAATCTGGGGCAGAGCGCAGCCCTCGTAGGATAAACTGTGCCCCTATCTCACGTGCAAACCTTACCGTAAGCCCTGTGTAAATCCGAACCTTCACACGCGGTTCCTCTTTGAAAGTCTCTTCTATCCACTGCAGACGCTGCTGGGGGGGAAACATAGCCTGTTTGCTGGTATTGATGCCTATGCCTACCACTATTTCGTCAAACAAAGCTAAGCCCCGACGAATAATTTCTATGTGACCATTTGTAATGGGGTCAAAACTGCCGGGGAAAAGGGCACGCTTCACGAAGCGAAGGTAGAGTAAATCTTACCTTCACAGGGTGAAAAGGCGCTGGCTCATTAGCCGCACAGACCGATTGGGCGACCTCCTCCTAACCCTTCCAATGGGAAACTTCATCCGAGTCCACCTTCCAGAAGTAGAACCTACCTTTCTGGTCAGCTCCTATGCAGCGCCTTTAGTAGAGCTTCACAATCCTCCATTTCCGCTTATTACATGGGCGGAGAAGACACGCCTAAGTGGTTATGAAGCGCTTATCCACGTCTATCCTCGCCGAGAGATAGCATGGAGAGGGCTTCAGGACCGAATCCCTCGTCGGGTAGGCACTTCTCGGCGGTGGTATCATTGGCTTACTTGTACAGACCTTCCCTCTGTGAAGCGCCAATATAGCGGTAAGCACGAAGCCCTTCTTAATCTCATGCTTTTGACTCCTCTCCTTCCTTCAGAGCTGAGAGAGCTTATATGGTCGCTCTCTTGGGAGGAGCTTCTCTCCTACAGAGCGCGTTTGTTGCCTTCAGCTTCTTTGCCATTCCTTATTCAAAATGAGATTGATGCTCATAATCTCCGGATAGTTCTTCATATGGGTTCTGGGGGGGGAGCGCCGACTTGGCCTCATTGGGTGGAGCTTGCGCATCTGCTGGTAGAAAGTTTTCCAGAGGCTCTCCTGATTTTGACCGGGACAGAAGCAGAGAAGCCTCGGATTGAGACAATCATAGCCTGCTGTCCAAAAGCCCAATGGCTAAATACAGCTGGTCTTTTATCCCTCTCTGAGCTTATTACGCTCATCTCTACAAGCCATTTAGTGATAGCTGGGAGCACAGGCCCTCTTCATATAGCAGCGGCTTTGGATGTGCCGAGCATAGGACTTTATCCTGCTACGGCGGCGATGGGACCTTGGCGCTGGCGCCCTCTCAGTCCATATGCCATCTCTCTCAGCACGAATGAAGTGTGTTCTAAATGCCCTTTAGACACTTGCGTTTGTCTTGATAGCATTCCTCCTCGGAAAGTGTTAAGTGCAGCCATACAGCTGCTTCAGAGCCCAAGGATTTTGCATAACTCTTAGAAAAAACTCTCTGCTGACTCCTCAAGAGCCCCTGGGAGAGACGCAGAAAGCTAAGACTGCTTTGGAGATGGAGATTCCCTCAATGAAAAATCCTCATAGGAGTGATTCTATACTTAGCCAAATCTAACTAGACCCCAAGTGGCAAAAAATAGCTCCTGAGATGCATAAAGTCATGCTTTTTCTGTGTAACGAAAACAAAGCAATCTCCTTATCTTTGTCATAGTATGAAAGCGCATGTAAAAGTACTTGTCTTAGGGTTATGGCTTGCTTCTCATCAAGTGAATGCGCAGAGGTGCGACTCTCTGCGTTTAGCTTTCAGGGGACGATGGCATTGGAATGGGGACACTCTCTACATTCAGGGCGGATTTCTTACAGCTTATCCGCGCTTGGGGCCGATAGGTCCTACTCCGCCACCTGGTCATTATACCTGGTTCTGGCACCTCAATCAACTGGTAGGTGGTACCTATCAGCAATCGGGAACCCTCACAGGGGGAAACCCTACCTTGAGTGTTCCGCTCAACTTTTCCGCCCACCCTACTTTCTATGAGCTACGGCTGCGGGTAATCGGAAATAGTCCGTCTGGTACTTCTTATTGCACCGACTCTATTCGGATTATCATTCGGGGAGATACCTTCCCTCCTAATCCAGCGACACTCATCTGTCAAGACAGCGTCTGGCTGCGCATAGGCGGAGTTTATGTCCGACGAAATAGAGCCGTAACCCTTCCTTTGGGTAGCTATCCCATTGCTATAAATTACTCTGGGAATATCTCGAGATGGTGGGTTTCGGGGCCAAGTCCTTCGCAGGGAGGATCCCCTACAGGATATTTCTATGCCAATACACCGTTTGATACTGTCCATTTCACAGCCCCAGGTCGTCACTTTCTGACGGTATATGCTTACATTCACTATTGTATTGACACCTTCACCTACATAGTGGATATCCTCCCTCCCTCTCATACTCAAAACTGCGCTGACACCTCTCAGGTGTCTCCATGTTTGCCTCAGATAATAGTCAATAATGCCAGTTATCTGCCGTATCCGTTTGGTGGCTTCTTTTCCTTGGCCTCTGGTGTCTATACTTTCCATATCCAGCCCGCTCATCATTTTCCGAATACTGTTTATCAATACGAGTGGGTTCTGAGTGGGGCTACGATTCCTGGAGGGGCGATGTCTGGTACCTCTTCTTCAATATCGGCTTACATTGGCCTAGCGTCTTACATCCTCACGGTACGGGTGAGGGCTTTCTGGCCTTGTCCGATTACGCAGAGTTGTGATAGGACTTATACCTTCATCTTCTCTGGAGGCGGTACTCCGAATGATACAATTCATGTAACCCATCCTTTGGATACTACGACCTACTCGCCTGGTGACACCCTTCCCTTGCCTCTGGACACAGTGTGCCTATATGGTGGGGTACAGACCCTTCACCCTGATAGCGTGTATTGGTGGTACTGGACATACTATGGGCCTAATGGACAACCGTTGGATAGCGGTATTACCCCTGTGAGCTGCGTCTATCCCGTAGGGGGTGGAGGAGTGTACTGGATTACTTACGGGCTGACACCCCCTCCTACAGGGCGCCTTTCTCAGCAGAGAAGATATACTTTCTACCTCAAATTTGGGGGTCGCCTCTCGGCTGTAGAAAAATCGCCGCTTCAGTCGGTCGCATTATATCCTAACCCTGCTACAGGCTCCGTTTGGCTTAGACTTCCAGAGGAAAAGCTTTATAGTGTCTCCATTTTGGATCCTACCGGAAGGGAGCTTCATAGGATGGCATTACAAGGAGGAGAGCCTCAACTTATCCCCCTCAGCTTGCCGAGCGGGGTTTATGTGGTGAAGGTTGAATATGGGGAGCAGGTTCAGGTGCTTCGTCTTTTGATTCAGTAGGAGAGGGGAAAGTAGGGCTTTTGGGCGGCTGCCGCCTTTGGCGGCAGCCGCCCAAAAGCTTTTGTACAAACAAATACCCGGGTTTCTCCTCGGGCTTTTATCTCCTCACTACTTCAAGACTTCAAAGCAGAAGGTAAGCTTTCTTCTCCTATTCCAAAGTTGAGTCGTTAGGCTGGAAAAAGGCTTGGTGTACCAGGGCAGGGAAGCTACCTAAATGCTGAAAGAATTTGTGGGCTGTGGAGGATTCGAACCTCCGACCTCTGCTCTGTCAAAGCAGCGCTCTAAACCAACTGAGCTAACAGCCCTACCTGGCAAAGTTATTATTCTTCTTTTGATAGAAGCGCCTTCAGCTGGGCTATCGCTTCAAGATCACCGAGCTTTTGGCGAGAAGCTACGCGAGTGCGAGGCTCTGGTACAGCTGCTTCACCGCTCTCCTCTCCTTTCTTTTTACCCTTACGAGCAGGGCGAGGTACAGCTTGCGCAAGCACGATAGTACGATTCTGCTCATCCAGTTCTATGACTTTGAAGATGGCAGTTTCCCCTTCTTTAGGCATTTCCCCGCTCGGGGATTTAAGGTAGTGCATAGGACAGAAGCCTTCCACTCCAAATGCCAGCTCTACCTGTGCGCCTGCATCTGTTATGCGGGCAACGATCCCTTCATGGTGGCTTTCTGGCTGAAAGACGTTTCGGATCATTTCCCATGGGTCCTCGGATAGCTGCTTGTACCCCAAGCGGAGCCGTTTATTGGCTGGATCTATATCTAAGACGACGACATCTATCTCCTGCCCCCGCTGAATGATTTCAGAGGGATGGCGCACTCGGCGAATCCAAGACAGGTCGCGCACATTTACAAATCCTTCCACGCCAGGTTCTAACTCTACAAACGCCCCTATGGCAGTGTAGTTTTTCACTATGCCCTTATGAGTAGAGCCGACAGGATACTTTTCGGCGGCGTGCAGCCATGGGTCTGGAGAAAGCTGCTTCACACTCAGGGTGAGCCGCTGCGTCTCAGGCTCAAACTGGATAACTTTTGCCTGAATTTTATCGCCTACCTTGTACAGCTTGGAAACTTCTACAGGGGTAGCGGACCAGGACAGCTCAAAAACCGGCAATAGCCCCTCTATGCCAGGAATCAGCTCTACTGTGATACCGTAGTCAGCAATCGCCACTATCGTTCCTTCCACTACAGCGCCAACCTTTAGCCATTCAGGGGGTGCCTCCCAAGGATTAGGATAGAGCTGCTTAATCCCGAGATTTACTCGCCCAGACTCAGGGTCATAGTCCAGAACTACTACTTGAACTTTATCACCAACCTTGTAAAGCTCCTCGGGATGGGACACCCTTCCCCACGAGAGATCACTCACATGAACCAGTCCATCTATTACCCCACCTAAATCTACAAAGATACCGAAAGAAGCTACATTTTTGACGGTGCCTTCCAGCACCTGGCCGCGTTCCAGGATATTGAGGATGCGCTCTTTTTGACGAGCCAGCTCCTCTTCCATCAGGGCTTTATGGGAGACGACTACATTGTACTGGGCGGGATTAATCTTGACGACTTTGAAGCGCATGCGTTTGCCCAGAAGGTCTTCATAGTTATCGGAGGAGCGAAGAGGTTTAAGGTCTACTTGGGAGCCGGGGAGAAAGGCTTCTATTCCCCCGATATCTACTACAAAACCTCCTTTGGTGCGCCGACGAATAACCCCCTCTAACGGCTTATCCTCTTGGAGAGCTTGCTGAATAAGCTGCCACGTCCGTAGAGAATGAGCTAATCTGCGAGAGATGCGCAAGCCCCCTTCTTGGGCATCAGCCGTTTCTACATATACTTCTATCTCATCTCCGGGCTTCGGCGGAGGCTCATCGGATGCCCACTCGGAAAGGGGAATCCGTCCTTCAGCCTTGTGCCCAATAGATACTAAAACTTCGCTTTTATCTACAGCAATGATTTTACCCCGTACAATCGCATTTTGGATGCGAGGAGGTGAATATGCCTCGTACAACTGCCGCAGGTCTATCTCTGAGGTATGGCTCATGTGGGCGCAAAGGTACAAAAATCAAGGCAAACGCACACGCACGCCGTAATAAGTTCCACCCGATTCAGCTCGTAAGAAGTATGTCCCTGCCGGTTGTTCAGGGAGGACAAGCTGTTTCTGCTGCTTCCAATAGCTATTCGGTGCAGAAGGAGAGGACCACACTTTTTTCCCCTGAGAGTCGTACAGGACAAATCCCAGATTCTGCGGCATACGCTTCGGAGCTCGCCAACGAAGCGCATAAGTTCGGCTCCCAATAGGTTTGAGCTCAAACATCAGCCCCAGATTAGGACTCTCTAACCGTCCCCACAAGGAAGGGGGCAAGACCTTGTCCTGAGGAAAGCACACCATGCGACTGATTTCACCTTTGCCCACACCGATGAGGCGTACTACAGCAGAGTCAGGATAAAAGTCAATCACCCCAAAAGCAGGACGAAAGTGATTTACGGAAATTCCTTGTCCTCCTTGATTGAAGATGCTGATTCCCAGCCTTTTTGCCAATTGGAAAGAGCGCTTTTCTGTCTTGCCGATGCCGCCAGTCATGAGTTCAGGCAGTCCTCCCATCGTCCCATCCTCCAAGGTGCCAATATGCGTGTCTCCACTTACAAAGATAACCCCTTGTATTCCTCTCTGCCAGCACCAAGCAAGGAGAGAATCCTGATCCGCAGGATAGCCTGCCCACGTGTCGGCAATAAACCCAGCAATGAATATGGAAGGAACCTTATACACCCCGCCTAAGATTGAAAACATCTGCTCCGGTAGCGCCAATACCTGCTTGATAAATAGCTGGAGGTTTCTATTATAGGTTACGCCAGAGAGAATCACTTTCCACCGGGCTTTACTTTCTGCCAGAGCGTTGAGGAGCCATTCACGCTGACGAGCTCCCAGAATGCTAATCTCTGGTTTCGGACGAAAGTAATATCGCCCTAATTCCCCCATCTCAAATACTCGCATGGTGCCTGTGCGGGCACTGCGGTTGTCCAGCAGGAAAAATTCTACATCTCCCCAGCGAAATCGTTGAAATAACCCTTCCGAGGAGTCTATCAGCGGATAATGGGGAAAATACTTTTCGTAGGCTTGGATGGCATTTTCTCGGATCTTCGGCTCAAAAGGATAGTCTCCGATAGGGAGGCGCAAGGTTTTGTATTGAGCGCGATAGTCTCGTCCAGTGTTATCAGCTGCGTAGTCGTGGTCATCGTATATGTATGCCCATGGCGCTATGGCATACACAGGATGAAGATTAGGGTCTAAGTAGCGCTGACGATATAGGGCATACAGCTTGTCCCAATCCTTGGGGAAAAACCTTGTTTTTGGGGGAAATTCTTTTTCAGTCGTATCTGGATAGCCCCAGTCTCCTAAATGTACTATCAGGTGGGGCTGCTGTTCTGCGAGGAGCTTGTACGCTTTGAGCTGGTCTTTGCTTTTCGGGATGATATCATGGCAAGAGATGAAAGCCACCCGAAGAGGCGTGATAGGAGGGGTTTGGAAAGCGCCGGTCAGAAGCCGCCCATCAGAAAGCTTCACCTCGTAAGGATAGCGGGTAGAGGGTTGTAGCTCAGAAAGAAAAACACGAATGGGAGGCTCTGCCGCACTGAAGGGCTTTTTCTGTAGAGTGGCGACAGAAACTTCTGCCTGCGTGTCCCAGATATATAACTCTGCACTCCTTTCGGTAACGCCGCCTACGATAACCTGCCCCCAAACCCAACTAATCAGAAGTAGAAACGGCACTTGTGGTGACGGGCGGAGTCGAACCGCCGACCCCCAGATTTTCAGTCTGGTGCTCTACCGACTGAGCTACATCACCAGCACCGCAAATGTACGACTTTTCTTCCATACTCAAAGCCGAGGTGCCATGCCCTCGGCCTGACGAATAAGTAGATACTCAGCGATATTCTCAGCGTCTATGATTCCGAGTACTTTGGACCCCTCAGCCACTACGAGAAAAGGCTTATGTTTTTCATTCAGCATTTGAAAGGCTTCATGAAGGGGCATAGTGGGAGGGACAATCAACAGCTCTGTATCCATAACTTGAGCAAGGGGAGATTGGCGAGAGCGCCCTTCATTGAGGGCCTCTATGATTTGCTCGCGAGAAAGGCTCCCAGCTGGCAGTCCTAAAGGGTCTATGATGAGGAAAGAGCGGGCCTGCGAGTTGAGAAGGGAACGGATAGCATCGTCCAAAGCTTGAGTCGCGTAGAGAGTCGGAACCTCTCGCAGAAGGGCATGAGCCACCGTAAGCCCTTGCATTGCTGTGCGCTGCTCGGTATGCTCTCGTTCCTGCGCCGCAGCCACAAATACAAAAAAGCCAATAAGAATGAGAAAAGGATTCTGATAAATCCCAATGAGGATGAAAATCACCGCAAATCCCTGCCCAATCAAGGCAGCAATGCGAGTGGCTTGGATATACGGCAGCTTTACCGCTAAAAGGGCCCTCAAAACCCGCCCCCCGTCCATAGGAAAGGCAGGGAGGAGATTGAAAATGGCTAAAATTCCATTCAGGAAGCTCAAGCTAATCAGCCATGCTTTCAAAGAGGGCATTCCTTCACCTTCATAAATCAGAACGTCAGGCGCCCATTCAGGCGATTCCCCTGCGAGGATGAGTACCACGCTGAAAACCCCGATCAAAAGGAAATTCACCAATGGTCCTGCGAGCGCAATTGCCAGTTCCTGAAGGGGCTTGTCTGGAATGCGAGAGACAGAAGCAACCCCCCCAAAAGGATACATCGTAATATCTCGGGTAGGGATGCCCAAAGCCTTTGCTGTAAGAGCGTGTCCAAGCTCGTGAAGAATCACGCTAACCACCAGCCCACCCATCAGCGATAATCGCCACAGAATCAAACTGACTGCATTCGCGCCAAAGGAAAAACTGCTAATCAGAACCCACAAAATGAGAAGCCAAAAGCTCCAGTGAAGATAGATGGGAATTCCCGCTACAGTCGCTATGCGCAGTGTAAATCGGCTCACATGCAAATGTACTCACTTCTAAGCTCCCTCTGTATCTTTCTACGGGCGAATAGATATCTCGTATTGAAGTCCAAGTTGGATTCCCGTGAGCTGGTATTGAACGGACTTTCGTTGGGGATCATAGAGAGGGGTCTCTTCTCCTCGTAAGCGAAAGTCCTTCCGCTCCAAGTCCCCAAAGCTCCGCTCATAATATAGGAGCCCCAGTATCCACACCGCAGGGGAGAGCCGAACGCGCAGCCCCCCTGACGCACTAAAAGAAGGAACTGCGCGCCGGTACATTCGTATCAGAATAAGCCTATCATCTGGATTAGTGCTCTGCTCCAGATAGCCCAAAACCTTGCGTACTAACTGAGGGGCAAGCGTAGTACCCTGAGGCAGACTATCCCCTTGAAAATCTAAATCTACCTGCGTGAGAAAGCTGAGCCCTGGCGAGAAGCTAACCCACGCACCCCAGTTCTTTTGGGCATACTGAGATTGAATCGCCACTGCTGTTCGTAGATAATGCAAACTAATCTCTGAGGTGTAGCTTTCGCCACGCAGACCTATACCATAGTATCGCTGCCCTACACCTTGGTAGCTAAGCTCGATGCTGGTAGCTAAATAAGGTGTCCAGCCCCATCCGAAAAAACCTACAATCCCTGCCTTGTAGGTCGGCGACAGAGCAGTCCAGGGCGAAGTTTGATCGGTTGGGGAGTGGAGTTGAGAGCGTGCTACCTGAAGGCGCGCCCCCATCGTCAATGAACTTTGGGCGTAAAGTAGCCCTATCAGCAAGAGAAACCCTCTATGCACTACACAAAGGTATAAATCAGAGTAAGTACATTTGCTCAAATGCCGCGCTGGGATCTGAGAGATGGTATTCCTCACAAGCGTGCGATACAGCGAGCTATTCAAGCTCTAAAAGCAGGAAAGCTAATCTTGTATCCCACAGATACGACCTATGCGGTTGGCTGTTCTGTCTCTCACAAGGGGGCGTTTGAGGCATTATGTACTCTGCGAGGTGTGCGACCTGAAAAAAGCCTTTTCTCTGTATTTCTCCCCTCCGTAAGTGCCATTGGTCAATATGCGCTGGGGGTAGATACGCCTACCTATCGCCTTATCAAGCGATTATGGCCTGGGCCTTATACGATTATTTTGCGTCCAGGGCCTTCTATACCTCGGCACCTATGGCACCGGCGAACTGTTGGCTTTCGTGTAACAGAGCATCCTATTGTTCAAGCTTTGTTGAATGGCATAGAGGAGCCCCTCGTAACCGCCAGCGTGCCAGAAGGCAAGATGGCTCAATACGCTAATCAAGTAGAGGAGTATCTGGACGCAGGAGATATAGTGCCCCAGCGTACGACAGTAGTGGACCTAAGCGAAGGACTAACTAACATACGAATCTTGCGGGTCGGAGCCGGTCCTATCGGCGAGCTGGCCCCTTTCCTCAGCCTCTCGGAGACTTTCCAAGAAGCGTAAAAGTACCTCACGACACACACCTAAATCCACTGACCCATTCTCTGAAATGCGCGGGGACAGTCCCGCTAATTCAGGTGGGAGTGAGAAAGGACGCCTCTTTCTACGACCTCGCGGCACGCTACTTCTAACATAACAGAGGTAGGCAAAAGTTACTTTGAAAAATAAACCCGACTTGCTCCACCCAAATAAGGCGGCAGAAGCAGGGTCTCAACCCTCCACCCTTGTTCCTTGCAGAAATTGACGAGGGCAGCGTGCAGCCGTTTTTTTCCCACACCGTGTATTACAATCGCAGAGGATTGTCCTGCCGCTTCACATGCATAGAGATACCGCTGCATGCAGCTTATTTGATGGTCGTAGATTGCCTCTGCCGGAGCCCCTTGGAGATGAGGTGCTAAAGCTTCTATATGAAGGTCTATCTGCGGACCTGGTTTTACTGGGCGTAGGCTTGAAATAGTATCCGAAGTAAGCTCCTCTGGGTCGCAATTTTCCTCCTTTGGAAAAAGTCTTTGGGGCTCTCCCCTTGTGAGCATAGAAAGTCTGATAGTTATCTCCGAACTCTGCAGAGGAGGGGGCGCCGAAACGGCTTCATGGGGTACCTCTACTTGCCGCAGGAGGATTCGCCAAGGAAATGGATAGGTTTCCATTGAAATGGATACAGAAAGAGATTCTCCCTCTCCGAGCAGCCGATTAAGTAGGGGCATCCAGGTCTTTTGGGGCGTTTGAATGTAAATCATGTAAAATACTGCGTTGCTCTGCCCGTGATAGAGCCGTAGCTCGCCTACTTTCTCCGCTAAGCGAGGGTATAGTTCAAGTATTGAAGTTTGAGGGGGAGGATGCCCGCGAGGAATCTCGGCGGAAAGGGGCTTCTCCGACTCATAGACAATATCCTCCAGTGAAACACGCTGCTCAAATCCATGCCGCCGAATAATAGCTACTCCCGCGCTCTGATCTACTTGCAGCACTTCTACCTCTTCTGCGCTATGAAGGAGGCGAGCTCGTCGCATACGCCTCTACTCCTCCTTCTCAGCTGCCTCCCCAGCTTCTTTGTCTAAAAAAAGAATCGCCGCAATATCATCTTTGACCTTGTTCAGCTTTTCCATCCATGTATGCATGAGAGCTTCTTCTTCTCGCTGCTCTCGGATGTACCAATAGAGAAACTCTTCTAAATCGTATTCGCCTATATCGCGAGCTCGCTTGAGAAGGTTATAGTAGCTTAGGGTAACTTTTTGCTCATATTCATGTGCCGCTTTGAAACAAGCTAAAGGAGAGTCGTAGTTTTTAGGGGGTATCTCTATGGGCAGGGGGTGAAAAGGTATGCTTCGTTCCATCAGATAGTGGAAAAGGCGCATGGCGTGGGCGCCTTCCTCCCGAGACTGCTTGAGGAAAAATGCTCCGAATCCCCTGTAGTCTTGCTCCAAGAAATAACTGGCCATGGTAAGGTATAAATACTGGGCGTACAGCTCACGATTGAGCTGTTCATTGAGGGGTTGGACGAGTTCTGAAGGTAGCTTCATACGTTAGGTATTTTGAGGGAAATCGTGGTCCATGTGGAGACGGGTTTTCCATTATGCATAGCTGGAGAGAACCGCAATTCTAATAGAGCAGGTACAAAGTATTCAGGGGTCAGTTTTTGGTCAGAGCTGCGCAGAAGCTGGTAGCGGCGCACCGTGCCACCTTCCGTAACGAAAACTCGCAAGGTTAGTTCAATAGGCCTTTTGGGACGATACCGATGGGCAATCAGGATGGCTACGCTGCTTAGATTGAGAGGGTTAGGCTCATCCTCTACAAATGCGGCTGCATTGGGAGCAGGCATGCCCGTCAAGTCGGTCAGGGTATCCATCCACGGTTCTTTTTTAGGGGGGGGAAGCTGTTTTGTCAAAAGGGCAGTGTCTTTTATAGAAACAGGAGGCATCTGAGCAGAGGGACCATTACCTGAAGCCTCGGAGAATGTAGCGAGGCTATCTGATATTTTCTCTACGAGAGAATGAGAGGTGCTCTCAGTAGATGACTTCGCTTCCTTCTCCCTGCTTTTACAGTGGCTCAAAAGCAGTAGAAATACCAGTCCCAAAAAGCCTGTACTCCGCCGAGCAAGCATGCGGTTATGCTTCATGAAATGAGTAGTAAGGTACGGTTGCCTTCCTACACAATCCCCAATCCAAAGCAGTTATCAACTTCAGCATGAAGGACATCACCTTTTGTCGGATGATTGAAAATCAAAAGTTAGCGTGACCCACACCCTTATCGGCTTACCTGTGTAAATTCTAAATTAGGAAGCTCTTTTTCCACAGCTTCTGTGAGGAGTTTATGGGGACTTTTCAAGATGATATGTCTCTCATATTTTCCCGTTTTTCATACGAGCACCCGAACGATTACTTTTCCTTGGATACCCGCTTCTTTGGCGAGAGGGGGATAGCCGATGCGCCGTTTAATCTCCTCAAGGTTGGTGGCAACAGGCTCTTTCTCTATCAAAACAAATGCTGTGGGGTCAGGTTCAGGCTCTTCGGTATGTGTGAATTCATTGCCTGTCGGCGAAGGGTTTGTACGCTCATCAGAGGTTGTAGAATGTTCGTCATTGGCTGGTTGAGAAGAGGGAGCATACTTATCGTATCTGGTGGGTGCTTGAGGCTGCTTGGGACTTACTTGGGATGGGGAAGAACGAGTCTGAGCAAAGCCGACCCCTACCAAAAGCATTACCAATAATCCTCTCCATCGCATACTCACCGCAACTGAAAGTCAAATGGGATTGTAACCCAAACCTTGATTGGCCTGCCTGCTTGAATTCCCGGAGTAAATTCCAAGTTGGGAAGTTCTTTTTCCACTGCTTCAGTGAGGAGCTTATGAGGGCTTTTTAGGACAACATGCTTTTCATACTTTCCCGTTTTTCCTACGAGCACCCGAACGATTACTTTTCCTTGGATACCCGCTTCTTTGGCGAGAGGGGGATAGCCAATCCGTTTCTTGATGTCGTCAATGTTCGTAGGCACGGGCTCTTTTTCCACAGCAACGAAGGCATTAGGATCAGGCTCGGGCTCTTCTTGCTTCTCTACTACTTCAACAGGCTGGGTGCCTTTACCTTCTATTTCTCCAATGTCGGGAATAGCGTTGGGGTCACCTTGAACATCTTTTGTCCCCGGGTCTATTTTCATGAGAGTGTCTATAGTAGCTATGGTTTCCTCCCGTTTAGCCTCTTCTTCTTTCACGACCTTGGGAGGAACGAATTTGATTTGGGCGCGCTGAGGTGGGGGGGGAGGCTGATCAATCGGGGGAGGTGGAGGCTCGTTCTTTTTATCAATCGGGGGCGGCTCCATTAGCTCCGTAATGACCTGTTTCTTCTCTTTCTTACGCAGAGCCTCCAGCTTTGCTTCTATGTATGATTTTATGAAAGGGACAGCAACCCCTATCACAATTCCAGAAACAGCAATAATCAAAGCTTGAAGGGTATGCCGTACATACCGCTTCCGCAGAAAATAAGCCCCGTATGCCTTATTCCTATTCTGAAAAAGTTTGTCATCCCAATCAAAAGCCACGCTCTTCATACCTACCTATGAGCTTATCTTCATCGTTTGATTGTACTCAGCTACCATACTTTTCTCCTCTGGGGTGATATCTACCAGAGCATACTTTTTCTGCTGGATGATAGCCATCTCGTCCAAAATATCAACGAAATCCTTGTAATGAGCCTCGTCCAGCATTTTGATTATCACTATCATTTCATCCTCTTTGCCATAGCGAGCTTTGACTTCAGCTCGTCTATCAAGGAGAACTTTCCGTATGCCTGTCTTAGGCGAAAAATCAGTCATGAAGAGGGTAGGCTTTTCTACGCCAGTGTAGTAATACACCTTGTTGCGCCCTACCAGAAGGGTTATGACTTTGCCTTCGGCGATTTTAGGAGGCTCTACTTCGTCTTTTTCGGTGATTTTAGGGGGGACCACCACCGGCATCGTATTAGGGGTAGTCATCGTAGTAGTGAGCACGAAGAAGGTAAGCAGCAAAAAGCCTAAATCTACCATGGGGGTCATATCTATACGAGGGCGCTTCTTCGGCTTTCGGGCTTTACCCTGTTTTTTGCCTTTTTTCGCTCCACCACTATCGCCACCAACTTCAGCTGCCATATGCGCTTAGGTTTTAGGTTGGGCTTCTAAAGTGGAAATAAGATTGAAGCGATGTACTTTCTGCTCTTTGAGGGTCTCTATGATTCGTGCAATCACGGGGTACGGGGCCCTTTCATCTGCACGGATAGCTATACGAAGCTTTGGATTACTGTAGCGGGCAAAAAGAATCCACTGCTTGAGCTGATTATTTGCGCTATCTATGGGGATAGAGACACGCTTATCCATGGCTTTGCGCTCTAAATCACTGAGGGAGAGGTAAGACTTGAGCTGCTCAAAAGGTACACCTATTTCGGGCAGTACGGAAAAGATCTGGCGCTCTTTTTCCGAAAACTGATATTTGTATTCCTTCATAATCTTCTCCAGAATAGAAAGACGCGTGTGCTTACTATCCACTCCAAAAAAGACGCGTCCATCCGCTGAGACAGAGATGATGAGGATGTCTTGAGCAGGGAGGGGAGTATCTGCGATAGAGGAAGGAAGGTCTATTTCTACCGCTTCTGGCGCACGAAACTTTACCGTAAGCATGAAAAAGGTAATTAGCAGAAACGCCAAGTCGACCATGGGGGTCATGTCTATGGCGATATTCTGCTTTTTGGCTTTGAACTTAGCCATGGATCATATTTTCGCTTGGAGGGTTTGAACGATGATGTAGCCTGCTTCGTCTATGCGGTATGTTATATCATCTATCCGACTGGTAAAGTAGTTGTAGAGAATGGTAGCGAGGGTAGATGTAGTGATGCCGAGCGCTGTATTGACAAGGGCTTCAGAGATACCTGTAGCCAGCGCCACCGCATCAGGGGCCCCAGAAGTTGCCAGAGCAGCAAATGCCCGAATCATCCCCAAAACCGTTCCAATTAGTCCTACGAGGGTAGCAATAGATACGATTGTAGCAATAATCGTCATGTGCTTCTCCAGCATAGGAAGCTCTAAGGCAAGCGATTCTTCCAAGGCTTTTTGCACGGCGGCTATTTTCTGGTCTTTATCTAACCTGCTGTCGTCTTTGACTTGCTTGAGTCGGGTGAGCGTTTCTCGGACCACATTTCCGACGGTACCTCGCTGCTTGTCGCACAGAGCGATAGCTTCATCTATCCTGTCTTGATCAATCAGATACTCTATTTGCTGAACGAAGCTTTCCATGCTCATTTTGCCAGAGGCTCGCGAGAGCGTTATAGCTCTTTCAATAGACATGGTAATGGTAATCAAAAGCAGCCCGATAGCTATAGGCACCAAAAAGCCCCCCTTGTAAGCAATTCCTAAGTAGTTTCCTTGAATAGGATGGTTGCGGGGGTCATTCCCTTCAAAGTTGGCGGGATTGCCTAAGACAAAGACGTACAGGAGAATCCCTATTCCGATGGAAGCCACGATGACGAAGGTGGCAAAAAACTCTCGTAATGCGGCGCTGCCTGACCGAACCTGAGGGGCTGCCGCAGTCCTCTCGGTCTTTTGTGTAGTGGTTTGGCTCATATCGGGGCAAATATAATGCAGTTAGGCAAATCCAAATGTAAGTTTCATATCGCTGCTATGGGGAAACGCTGTACCTTTGCCTCATGAGCCATCTAATCCGAGAGATAGAGTATCTCATCAATGCTCCGTATGTGAAAACTGACTTGCCGGAATTTCGGGCGGGGGATATCGTGCGGCTTCACTTGAAAATTGTAGAGGGGGGCAAAGAGAGAGTTCAAGTTTTTGAAGGAATGGTTATCCAGCGGCGAGGAAGTGGCTTGCGTGAAACTGTAACTGTGCGCAAAGTTTCCAGTGGGGTGGGGGTAGAGCGTATTGTACCGCTTCATTCTCCATTCTTGCTGAAGGTAGAGGTAGTGCGCCGTAATCGCACCCGTCGGGCTCGTCTCTTTTACATGCGAGGGCGGTTAGGAAAAGCCCTGCGCCTCAAGAGGCGAGATGCCTGAGTCTTCAAGGGTATGTGGAGAGCTCTTTTCGGACTTATTTTTTTTGCTCAGGCTCAGTCAATTCCTTATGAGGAGCTGTATTTTTCAGGTAAGGTAAGTTCTTTCGGAAAGAAGGGTGCGGCTCTTTATAGAAAATCCATTCAAAAGCGGGGGGGCGCGGATCCGACAGCACTCCCAGCAGCCTTAGCTTATGCTTTGTATCAATCGGACTTGCATCAGCTCAGAGAAGCAGAGGAGATTCTGCGTCCTTACACCCCCCTTCTTCAAGGGGCTGGTACAGTCCCTGCTCACTTTAGATTCTGGTATGAGTGGATTTCGGCTCGCATAGCTCGGCAGCGGGGCTATGTGAAAGTTTCATTAGAGGCGCTACAACGGGCGCGAGGTTTTGCTCAGGCGCCGTGGGAGTTGGCGCTGCTTTATTTGGAAGTGGCGGAGAACCTCCTTCTGGTGGGGAATGCTGCTGCCGCCATTGATACGCTGAAGCTTATCCCCCTTCAAATGCAAGAGCCCTATGGTACCTACATACGGGCTCGTGCAGCCTACCTCGGCAAGCTCGCTTTCTGGCAGCAAGGACTCTGGGATTCTTTACCGGAGAAAGTCTCTTTCGGCCCTAAGTCGCAGCATGATGCCGCTTATCAAGCAGAGTATCATTACTTGAAAGCACTTTCTGCACTCATGAGGGCCGATTATAGGTCCTTACATAAATCCCTTAGAGCAAGTGAGAGGTATGCAAAAGGCTCCCCTGGAAAAGGTTCGGATTTGATTGTGAGAGCTGAAGCATTGGACCTTTTGGCTTTCTATCAGACAGCCTATAAGGGAAGGCGCTCCTCATATAAGCTTCGGCGCTTAAATCCACTTATCAAGGACTTGCGCTCTTCTGAGCTTCCGACGACTTATGCTACGATTGAAGCGCTTGAGCATCTGGAATCCATAGGTCGTCTCACACGACGGAGCGACTTGATAGAGAATGTAATCAGCTTTCGCTTAGGCGATGTGGAGGGGGTGCGGGGCGTTCGCCTCCAGCGAATCGCCTCTCGGGTGGCACGAGCCCAGAACAAAGCCACTATATCCTTAGGGTATGCTAATCAAGCTACGGCTCGGGCAGAGGAATCCATAGGATTAGCTTCAGTGGAGGGAGCACGCACCTACTCGGAACTCGGAGAAGCCGCCCTGTTGGCTTATCGGTATCCCTTAGCCGATACGGCTTTCAATAAAGCCTACGAGATGATGGAAAGTTTAGGGAAGCCTGAAGGTCCCATGACCTTGCCTGTATGGGCTTCCCTTGGGCGCTATAAGTTTGCCATGGGACGCTACAAAGAGGCTGAGACTGTTCTAAGGCAGCAGCGAGATACCTATCGTCGGTTATTTCCTGTGCCGGAAAAAAACATAGACTACCTTAGAAATGAAATTGCTCTGGCTCAGGTAGCTTTACGGCTGGATGAGGTCAATGTAGCAGATACTCTGCTGAGCCGAATAGAGGAGCCTATTCGCCAGATGGAAAATGTCGCGTATCTGGAGCGGATAGAGTTGGAGGAGGCGTTGGGGGATTTAGCCCAAGCCAAGGGGCAGTTCCGCGAGGCGGAAAAACATTATTTTGAGGCGATTCGTTTGCGCCAGCGGTATCAAAAAGAGATGCCTGTCTCAGAAGAATCAGAGAGTAGAAGCCTCCTCCGTCTGGCTCTTTTGTACCAGAAAACTGGAAGACTCTCAAAAGCTCGGGAGGTCTATCAGCGTATCAGGGATATCTATGAGCGGCGCAAGCAAGAAGATGCGGATGCGGCTTCTTTCTATATAGGGTTAGTGGATTTCTACCTTGCCATAGGCGACTATTTGAAGGCAGAGGAAGCAGCTCTAAAAGCCCGTCAGATAAACAAGACCCTTTTTACAGAGGTCTCCCCAGGGTATATTCAGGCTATCCTTGCTGCGGCCCGGGTGGAGCGGGCCTTGGGGCGGTATGATAAGCAGAAAGGTTTTCTTTTGGCGTCCTTGCGAGCGCAGCGATCGTTTTACCAAGGCAAGCCTACTATAGCTTTCGGGCGCACCCTGTATCTCCTCGCTGAAAATGCTCTACTTTCTGGGAAAATAGACACGGCGGTTTCTTACCTTCAGCAAAGCGGTGAAGAAGCCCGAAAAGTAGAAAACACGGCGCCTCTGGAGTACGCAGGTCTGGCTTTGGATATTGGTGGAGTGTGGTTAGCATTAGATAGCTTAGACAAAGCAGAGGAATGGATAAGTGTCGCAAAGAGCATGGTAGATGCGCAGGTTCCGGCGAAGCATCCTCTGCGCTTGCAGGCGCGTTTATATTCTGCACGACTTCTTAAAGCCAAAGGGGAGTACAAGGCAGCCCTTCGGGAGTATTCTATTTGGCTTTCTCAATGGAGGAACATATACGGGGAGCGACATCCGGAGTATCCTTTTTACCTTGCGGAACAGGCGGATCTCTACTGGTTGGCTCGTGATTTGAGTTCTGCTAAGCGAACCTACCGAAAGTCAGTTTCGCTCATCTTAGAGCAGGTGGACCGCCTTTTCAATGGGCTGACGGAGGCTGAGAAGGCTCGCTATTGGGTTCGCGTGCGGAATGTATTAGAGCACTACTACGCTTTTGCCTTTACGATAGGCACAGACAAAGACAAAGTGGAGGCTTATGAGATTTATCTCACGACCAAGGCATTTCTTTTGAGTGAAACTGCCCAGCTTAGGGCTCGCCTTTCTTCCAGTCGGGACACTGCTATCCAGCGTGCATTCAGAGAATGGCAGGATCAGAAGGAATACGTAGTTCGCTTGTATTCCTATTCACCTGCAGAGCTAAAGGAGCTCAATATCAACGTAGCTCAAGAAGAGGAGTATCTCAATCAGCTAGAGAAAGTTCTCACTCAATATATCGGAGACATTCGGCTCAAGCGGATAAGCTGGAAGGCCCTGCGGTCCACCATTCCTTCTGATGGAGCGGCGATAGACTGGATTCGTTTACGGGTTCCTTTAGCCCGTGACTCAGTGGTGTATTATGCGGTGGTTACCCTTCCTTCAGAGAAGAAGCCGTTTTTCGTCCTCTATCCCAATGCTCGCCGGCTGGAAACTATCGGGCTTTTTCGGTATAGTCAGTCCATCTTGAATTTTGAGTATGATACCCTCTCGTATGAGCTTTATTGGCGTCCAGTCGCAGAGGTTCTCCCTGCTAATGTCCGAAAGCTATTTGTTTCCAACGACGGCGTCTTCAATCAGATAAACGTTTCCACTTTCAGGCTGCCGCAGGGAGGTTATGTTGTGGATAAGTATCAAGTAGTCTACCATACGCGCTTGGCTAATCTGGTCTATCCTCCTAAGCCGATTCGGTACTGGGAAGGGCGGAAAGCCTTTCTATTTGCCAATCCAGACTATACGGGAGGAGTCTCCCCTGATAGCATTGCTATTCCGCCGCTGCCGGGCACGGATGAAGAAGTGCGAGCTATCCGAGATATTCTGCGCAGTGAAGGGATTTTATCCTATGTGCGTACCCGTTCGGAGGCGGTAGAAAATAGCTTGTATGAAACTATCTCGCCGTACATTTTGCATATAGCCACGCACGGGCTATTTCTTCCCTATAGCGAGGGAATCGGCAGCTTGTTAGGCATTCAGAGCGCTGAGGCTCTTTCTAATCCTCTTTTCAGGTCAGCGATTCTTTTGGCAGATGCTGGGCGGTCTATGCTATTAGGGTCTTCAGACCCCAAGCGGGATGGGATCGCAAATGCCTATGAGCTTTTGTCTTTAGACCTAAGCAATACAGAGCTGGTGGTTCTCTCGGCATGTGAGACGGGATTAGGGGAGATACAAAACGGGGAGGGTGTATATGGTCTTCAGAGGGCATTTTTACTTGCAGGGGCCCGTAACTTGATAGTGAGCTTATGGCGTGTGGATGATGAGGCTACACGAGATTTTATGATTGCGTTTTATGATGAGTGGTTGCGGAAAAAGCTTCCACTGGCAGACGCTTTCTGGAATGCGCAGCGAGCCATGCGGAAAGCCCGTTCGGCTCCATACTTCTGGGGGGCATTTTTGCTTGTACGTCCGTGAGAAATGTTTTAGTTAGAGAATATGCGACTAAACCTCACCCCATCAGCGGTTTCTGAGCTTCGTCGAATATTAGAGGCGTCCCCCGGGGCTTGCGGTTTTAGGCTTGCTGTGGAAGCTGGGGGATGCGCAGGGCTGACGTATAAGATGGAGCTGCTTACAGACCCTGTAGAGGGACTGGAGCGCTTGGAGGTGGAAGGTATCCCGTTTTATATCGCCGCTTCTCATCAAGTCCTCTTAGAAGGCCTGGAGATAGATTATCCGACGGGGTTGGCGGCGAGGGGGTTTGTATTCAACAATCCACAAGCTCGCTCAACCTGCGGCTGTGGAATCTCATTTGCAGTTTGATTTTTTGTACCTTTGCAGCCGCTTATGCCGAGATTAGACCCAGTTGGGCAGTATGAGGTTACTCAGATATGGAGTCCCGACTTGAGCGCGGAGGAGCAGCGTCAGTACTTGGAGGAGTTCAACGCATTCCTTACGGAGAATGGCTGTGAGATTGTCAATCAAGAGATATGGGGATTGCGGAGATTGGCTTATCCTATTCGGAAGAAAGAGTCGGGCTACTATGTTTATACGGAGTTTCGGGCGCGAGCCTCTTTCATTGCACAGCTTCGGCGTTATCTTCAGCTGCGGTCGTATGTGATGCGTGAGCTCATCGTCAAGTTAGACAAACACGCCATAGAATTCAATCGTCGTCGTCAGGAAAAGATGCGTACTCAAACTTCAGCTGGGATATGAGCATTGATAAAGGAATAGGACCTGCTCCCTCTAACCCCGCATTAGCTGCTTTGTCGGGGGTTCGCCAGCGGAAAAAGTTTTGCTTTTTCAAAAAGAGTGGGATTCGGTATATTGATTACAAAGACCCCGCTTTTTTACTCAACTTCGTCAATGAGCAAGGGAAGATTTTGCCGCGTCGCATCACAGGCACAAGCTGGAAATATCAAAAGCAGTTAGCTCGTGCTATAAAGCGAGCGCGTCATCTCGCTCTCTTGCCTTTCGTTGCAGATAATTTGAAGTAGCGTATGGCTTCCCGTAGTGTAGAAGTGATTTTGAAGGCCGACATAGATGGACTGGGGCATAAGTACGATGTGGTGAAGGTCCGTCCAGGCTATGCATGGAATTACCTTTTACCTCAAGGTTTGGCAGAGTTAGCTACGGAAGGAGCGAAGCGCCATTTGGCAGCCCATTTGCGTCAGATTGCGAATAAGCTCGCTCAGGAAAAAGCGGCGGCGGAAAGCTTAGCTGCTTCTATGAGCTCGCTGCGGCTTCAGCTGCGAATGCTGGCAGGGAAGGAAGGAAAGCTTTTCGGGGCTGTAACGCCTCAGCATATAGTCAACGCGCTGGCGGAGAAGGGTTATACGGTAGAAAGGCGGCAGGTGAGCTTTCCCGTGCCGATACGAGCGCTGGGAGATTATATTGTGCAGATTCGGCTTCATCGGGATGTGGTAGTTTCAATCCCTGTGGAGGTGCTGCCGGCGGAGGAGGGGTGAAAGAGGCTGCGCCAGCGCCTTCGGCGCTGGCGCAGCCTATAATAATTCGCCTTCCTCTTCTGCCCCTTTCTCAAGTAAACGGAATACCGCTCCCTCTATAAGTTGTACCTGTGTGCTTAGATTTTCACCCTCCAGCCACATGTCGGGCGGATGTCCTCGCCACCAGGTGAGCTGGCGCCGAGCATATTGACGGTTAGCTGCTATAATAGCTTCTGGTAGTGCTGATTGGGACAATTCTCCCCTCAGAACGGCTAAACATTCCTTATAGCCTAAAGTCTGTAGCCCTGGGGCTGTGGGACTGTACCCTTTTTGCAGGACGAAAATCGTTTCTTCCAGCCAACCAGCCGCTATTTGCAGGCGGGTACGCTGCGCAATAGCCTCGTGCAAGATAGGGCGCTCTAAGCTTATCACTACTTCCAGAGCCCGATAGCGCCGAACTCGCTTCCCTGTCCAGAAGCTGACCCAAGGCTTTCCAGTCGCCTGCAAAACTTCTACCGCTCGCAAAACCCGCCGCGGATTGGCAAGGTCTATCCGGGAGGCAGTTAGGGGATCATGCGCTTTCAGCCACTGCACGACTTCGTAAAGTCCTGCGTTTTGGAGCCATGATTCTGCTTGACGGCGTATTTCAGGGGGGATTGGCGGCACCGCATCTAACCCATACAGAAGCGCCTCCATGTAAAAGCCAGTTCCACCCACGATTTGAACTACGGGTACAGACCACTGGGTTATGAGAGCTTCTACACTGCGCGCGAACTCTCCGGCACTGTAAGGCTCACTTGGCTCGCAAATGTCTATGAGAAAGTGGGGTATCTGGGCTTGTAGGGTCTGGGGTATCTTGTTCGTTCCGATATCTAAGTATCTGTAAATCTGGCGAGAGTCGGCGCTTACGATAGGCCAGCCGTGCCGCAGATAGAGCTCTATAGCAAGTGCTGTTTTCCCTGCCCCGGTGGGCCCTCCGACACAAAGAAGGAGAGGCTTCTCCTTCATCCCCGCAAAAGGGCATACAAAACTGCCATCCGAATAGCCACTCCATGAGTAACCTGATCTAAGATGCGGCTATTCGGAGCTTGTATCAGAGCGGGGTGGAGCTCTACGCCCCAGTTGATTGGACCAGGATGGAGTAGCACCTGATGAGGAGAAAGGTGCTCTGGTCTCACCTGATAATGGCGGGCATATTCCTCCCAAGAGGCGATAGGCGGCTGCTTCTGGCGCTCCTTCTGCATACGCAGAACGAGTAGGGCATCGGCTCCCCTGATAGCTGAGTCTACGTTGTGATAAATCGGAAAGCCAAGGTTATACCATGTAGGAGGCACTAAGGAAGGAGGGGCGCACAGCCGCAAGTGAAGCCCTACCTTTGGAGCTAAATGTAAGTGAGAAAGCGCCACCCTACTGTGAAATAAATCTCCGATGATTGTCAATGTAAGGCCCTGTAAGTAACCGAAGTAGCGTCGCAAGGTATAGGTGTCTAAGAGGGCTTGCGTAGGGTGCTCGTGAGTTCCATCTCCAGCATTGATGACTGGGACAGGGAGCCGCTGAGCCAAAAAGTGCGCTGTGCCTACCCCTTGATGACGGATTACAAAAGCATCTACGCCCATGGCTAAAATGTTCAGGGCGGTGTCTAAGAGCGTTTCTCCTTTTGCGAGGCTGGAGCCAGCGGCAGAAAAATTCAGCACATCGGCGCCGAGACGCTTAGCCGCTAACTCAAAAGACAACTTGGTCCGAGTAGAACTCTCAAAGAAAAGCAGAGCCACCGTAGAGCCCGTCAGTGCCGGAGCTTTCCGAGTCGGCTGCTGAAGAACCTCGTAAAACCGGTCCGCTAACTCATAGAGCATGTGAATGGTCTCAGCAGAAAGGTCCCGTATGCCTAAAAGGTGCTTAAGCTTAGGCATGGGCAAGCTCAATCTGGATGAGAGGCTCTGGTTGTAACTGGACGGTTACACGTTCGGAAGGATGAGTATCCAGAACGAAGCCGGCACAGTCTGGAGCTAAGGGTACTTCTCGCAGGCCTCGCCGCTCAACGAGAACGGCAAGACGCATAGCCGCGGGGCGTCCTATTTCTCGCAGGGCATCCAAAGCAGCGCGCACCGTCCGTCCAGTGTAGAGGACATCATCTACGAGCCAAATGAGCTTTCCCTCTATAGGAAAAGGAAGATGAGCAGGTCGGGGGATACGCAGCTTTTCCGAATAGTGAAGATCATCTCGCCAGAAAGTTACATCTAAGCTGCCCAGTAAGACGGACGCATCCACAAGCGTCTGGATATGTGAATGAAGAGCCTCTGCCACAGGAACTCCCCGAGGATGAATGCCAATGAGGGCATAGGGAGGAGCCTTTTCAATAATCTGGAGAGCCAAGCGGCGAAGAGTGAGATTTACTCTTTCACCTGCTGCTACGATGCGCTGCACATGACGAAGGTAAGGTGTCTATTACTTTTGGGAAGATTTTCGTCGTCGTTCCAGTTCTTCTGCCACCCAACGGAGTTCTCGTCCGCTTTGATCAGAAAGGCTGGAATTCTCTTCAGCTCGCCGAGAGAGATAGGGAAAAGCTTTTTCCAGAGGTGCATAAGGCACATACTTCACTACTCTAAAGCCTGCCTTCGCCAAACCGAAAGAGAGAGGGTCCGCCATACCATAGAGCTGAGAGAAAGACAAATGGGGATGATTTGGCGCCCATCCCTTCAAGATGGCATGCTGTACAGCCTTCATGCAGCTATTACGATTGTGCGTAGCGACCGAAAGGGCGACCTGGTCTATATGTTCCAAACATAGCATGAGCGCCTGATCATACGCAATGTCCGTGGCAGCTTTGGTAGGATGAATAGGGTCGGGGTATCCCAGTTCTGCTGCACGCTCTCGTTCCTTTTCCACATATGCACCGCGAACCAGCTTAATCCCCACCTTATATCCTTTACCTAAAAGGCGTCGGAGATACTCTAATCGGTCGCGGCGATACATTTGTACCGTAGTGTAGAGAAAGACCTGATTTGTATTATACCGCTGCATGTAGGACTCTACCACTTCGTCTATGGCGGTTTGAAGCCAGCTTTCTTCTGCATCTACCATTAGAGGTATGCCTTTCTGGGAGGCTATCTCCATGAGACGGGTGAAACGTTCATGGAATTTCGTCTCTTCTGCTTTGAGGGAAGGCGGGAGAGGGGCCTTCTGACTGAGCTTCTCCCATAAGAGGAGAGGAGCTAAACTTGTAAGCTTGATAGCAATGAAGCTGACGAGTTCTCTATTCTTTTCAGCGAAATCGAGCATATTCAGATATTCTTCCAAAGCTTTCTCTTGCTCCTCTGGCGTATGAGATGCCTCAGCAGCATAGTCTAACATTGCACTGACTCCGTGAGCTGCCAGACGGCGCAGAGTAGGCAGAGTCTCCTGAAGGCTTTCTCCCCCCAGAAAAAGCGTTCCAAGGGTATTCCGAAGGAGTCCTTTTACTGGGAGTCTTAGACGCAGGGCAGTCGCCCCTACTTTGTTAGCAGCTTTCACCAGAGAACCGTACCTCAAGAGGCGGAATATCCAGTATGCTAAACGAAGCTCACCGGAGGAGCGGTAGGCATAGCCTATCGCAGTATTATCT
>JANXDD010000110.1 GCA_025059915.1 Bacteroidia bacterium
CGCCAGCGCCTTCGGCGCTGGCGCGCCCAACATTTTCATCCAATAAAAAGCCAGAGAGAAAGCGACCTACGAATATGCTCCTGCGCGCGTTAATGAATTCTCACCCAATAAAAGCCGGAGAGAAATCCTCAAAACTTTTTGTCGGGGATGTGACGCGCCCCATATTTTCATCCAATACAAAGCCCCGCTCTACCAGTGGTAACGCTGGATTTGGGTGAGGCAGGCCCTATTTTCATCCAATAAAAAGCTCTGCTCTACTCTCTGGTAAAATTTGGGCTTCCTTTCCTACTGGATAGATTCGCACCCACAGCGGCGGCGCGCTTATCCACTGCCGCGGCGTCTCTACCACCGCCTGAAGAATTTCCTCCCAAGAAAAGCCGCTCATCCAAAACCGCCGAACGCTCTGCCATACCGACAGGCTCGGACTATTAGCTAAGCTATCTGTACCAATTAGTAGGCGGTCTGCATATTTTCGCCAGAACCTCCAGTCTGGGAACCGCCGAAAAAGGTAGAAGTTTGCCTCTGGACATAAAACTGCATACAGGCGAGGAAATCGCTGCATAAGCCCTTCCATAAGCTGCTGGGGAACTTCTGTAGCATGCACAAGCCACACTGCCGGCACCCGACGATAAAGCTGACGCAGATGTTTCTTCCATTGAGGGGGACGAGGATGCCGAATAAACCGGCGAAAAAACAGGCGGAAAGGCCCCTCGCCTTTCTCCAACCACAATTTTTCCTCTACACTCTCAAAAAAGTGAATGCTACGAGGGAAAGAGCTCTCCTGCCGGGCAGCTCGCCAAAGGGGACGGCTTAAGGAGTAAAAGCTATGGGGTGTGAGAGGATAGCCCCACTTCTTCACTTTACGAAGGCGGGCATGGACGCGCTGCATCCGCAAGCCGAAAAACTCCCCGAGCGGTTGAACTATGACCCCTTCTGGAATTGCTTGAGGGGGGAGAGGGACGTTCTGATGGGAGACGAAAGCACAAGTGCCCTCTGCCAGAGCTGCCTCCAAAGCTGCCCGAATAGCCGAGGGTGAAGCCGTGCCTCGTTCAGGTCCCATCTTAGTAAGGAAATCTATCATTCCTCGCCCCTGCGGGAATTTACCTTGGAGGTGAGTTAGTTCTAAATGCACATGGGCATTGACCCAGCAGGGGGAAAGAAGCCCCTCCACGAGTTTTGCCTCTGGGAGAGTTGTTTCGTAGAAAGCACTGACTATGCCTGCAGATAAAGCGAGGGTAGGACGATACCAGAGGCGCTTTCGGTAGTACAGCCAGTCTGGGGAAAAAAGCCCAGTGGGGGCCCTCAAGCGCGCACTTCCAACATCAAATAAGGCCGCCAAGAGGTGTCTATCTCTTCTGCTCCTCTAAGCCAGAAAAGGAGATAATGCGGCCGCCTCGGCCGCACTAAGAGTTTCATTCCTGCTTGCTGGGGAGTGCGGTTGCCCTTGCGGTGATTGCAAGGCTCGCAGGCTGTTACCAGGTTTTCCCAGCTGTCGTCTCCGCCTTGACTCCGAGGAATCACATGATCAATCGTAAGATTATGGGTGGCGCCGCAGTAAGCGCAGCGATAGCCATCGCGCCGAAAGATGTTTTCTCGCGTGAGAGGAATATGCTTATACGGTACAGGCACATAACGCATAAGCCGAATGATACTCGGAAAGGGATATTCTGCGCGTACGGTGCGGAGCACTTTGTCGGAGCGAGCTTCTACTACCTCGGCTTTATTTTTCAGAATAAGGACTATCGCACGCTTCCATGTCGTGATATGAATAGGCTGATAGTCGTAGTTAAGTACGAGGACAGCCACGGCTCGCACCTTTGGACTAAATAACGAAATCCTCGGTTAGAAGTGTGCGAAAGCTGTGGAAAGTATGAGTATATAACCCCTCTATTGGGGCTATATGAACCCCCTGAGCTGGTGTAGCATGGAGGAGGCGCCCTGAACCGACATACACACCTACATGAGAAATTCCAGACTTTCCTCGGGCAGTGAAGAAAACTAAGTCCCCCACAGCGGGGCTTTCCACCGGCAGAGTAAAATCAGCCTGCTGATAAGCATCTCTCGGGAGGAGCCTGCCTTGAAGGCGATAGTATATTTGAGTAAGCCCTGAGCAGTCAATTCCTCCCGGAGACTTTCCTCCCCAATGGTAGGGAGCCCCCAAAAAAGCTCGCAAAAAAGTTCTTAAGGGCAGCTCAGATTTTCCCCATGCTAAGAGATAGCGAGCGGGGGTCCAAAAGTCTCCTATCGCGGTGTGCCATCGTCCGCTAAGCGGGAAAAGTGCCCCTATGGAAACCCTTCCTACCTGCCGGTTTTTATGAAAAAGTGGGGCTTCTCGGGTGCGCACCGTAGCCCACCCAGAACCGTCATAATAAGCTCTCCATAAGCTGCCTACTTCTGTCCAGCCGAGGTAGCCGTCCAGCCATCCCCGAACTAAGCTCCACCCTCCCTTTACCTCTATAATCTGCTGGGGTTCTCCCCATAGAAGTTCAGAGACCTGTTCGCTTCTATGGCTGGGTTCTGCTCGCAGAGCTATCCGGCTAATGCGTGGAATCCACACCCATTCACTGCTGGACATGATAGTCACGAAGGGCATGTATGACAGAAGGGACGATACCTCCCCATTTGCCTCCGTAGGCGAGGGTCAGCTCCTCTAAAATTTCTGAAAAGCTCTGAGCTACACCCCCTACATATCGGACTGGATAGAAGAGGTGCCAACGAGCCCATGTACGCTGGATAAAGGCAGTGAATCTGCTGCGTACGAGGGCGGCGACCCATGGATGCGTTTTATTCATGCTGAGCACAGGCACGAAGCCTGCCAAGTAAGCTGAAGGGCGAGGGCTTTCATAAGCCATGCGACGCAGCTCAAGTAAAGAACTCGCCTCGGGGTAGGGATTTTTTTGCCAGAAAGCCTGCTCAATATCACTCGGTACTTCTCTGTGAAGGAGGGCGCTGAGAAAAGCTCTGCCTAAATCAGCTCCACTTCCTTCATCGCCTAAAAGATAGCCGTGTCCCCCGGCTTGCTGGCGGATACTTTCTCCATCCCATAAAGCGCAGTTAGAGCCTGTGCCTAAAATTGCTACAATTCCTGGCTGGCGTCCCCAGGCAGCTCTGGCAGCCCCTAATAGATCATGATAGACATAAACGCGCTGAGGACTTAGCTGAAATGCTTCTGCTAAGAGTCTCTGGATTTGCTGGCGGTTAGCTTCGTGGTGAAGAGCAGGCCCATAGTAATGCAATGTGCTTACCTCTGCATCGTGCTGTCGGAGGTATTCTGCTGCAGCATGGAGCTTTCGCCTGGCTGCTTTCCATCCTTCTACTTCTACATTGAGTCCCTCTGTACGCAAACCGATGGAGGAAGTCGCTCCCATCCAGTCCGTTTTAGTGGCGCCAGCATCTGCCACCCAAAGCACCTCACAAATAAACAAAGCTCTTCCTGTATCTTTGTACCATGGCAACTAAAGCAAAAGAAGCCTCCATAGAGGCGAGGATTTTAGACTTGTACAAGCAGCTCGTCGTAGAGGACAAAATCAAAAAAATGACGGTCTTCTCCTTCTGTAAGGCCTTGGAAATTTCGGAAGCGGACTTTTATAAGCACTACGCTTCTCTGGATGCGATTGGGAGGAAAATCTGGGCTTCGTATGCAGATGAAGTCCTCGCTGCTCTGAAAGGCTCTGAAACTTATCAAAACTATTCCGCTCGGGAAAAGATACTGGCTTACTTCTTCACCTTTTTTGAAACCGTAGTGAAGGACCGCAGCTTTATTTCCAAAACCTATACGAACTTTTCCTTGCTGAGGGGCTATCAGCGTAAGTTTCGCACTCATATGGCGGAGGTTATTCAAGAGGGGGTGATTGCGGATGAGATTCAATCGCGGCATTTGGAAAATCTGTATTTAGATGTGCTCTGGGGGGTGCATTGGGGATTGATTCAGTTCTGGCTGAATGATGAATCAGAGGGATTTGAAGATACTGAAAAGGCGATAGAGACCTATTTGCGCATACCTCTGGAGCTGATGGGGCAAAACATTTTGGATAGCGCTTACGAGGCATTGCGTTTCACTCTTAATCGGCTGAAACTCCCGAAGATTACCATCCTTTCTTGACGGCGGCGCCAGTCATTGCGCAGCGGGTAGCTTCGCTGAGCGAAGCTCAAACCCTCGGGATGGCACAGCGTGTGCGCGAGCTGCGAGCAGCGGGTAGGTTTGTCCTATCTCTCCTTTTAGGAGAACCTGATTTTCCTGTACCTCTTCCTCTTCAAGAAGCTGCAATAGCAGCGATTCGCGAAGGACACGCTCCTTATCCACCTGTGGCAGGGCTGCTGCCTTTGCGAGAAGCTATTGCAGAATACTATCACCGCACCTATGGACTACCCTATAAAGCCTCTCAGGTAGTCGTCTCCAACGGCTCTAAGCAAGCGATATTCAATGCTCTCCTCACTTTGATAGAACCGGGGGATGAGGTGATCTTGCCAGCACCCTACTGGGTTTCTTACCTTCCCCTCATACAGTTAGCAGAAGGGCGCCCTGTCATAGTAAAAACTACTACCGAGACTAACTATAAGCTAACCCCAGAGACCCTATCCGCGGCTTTGTCGCAGCGCAGTCGTGCCCTCATTCTCTGTACCCCCTCAAATCCTACAGGGACAGCCTATTCCTTAGAAGAGCTTCATGCGCTGGCGGAGGTCTTGCAAGAGTATCCTAAGGTGTGGATTATTTCAGATGAGATTTACGAGCTCATCCGATACGAGGGGCGTCACGTTTCACCTGCCCAGCTTCCTGAGCTGTACGACCGAACTTTGATTACTAATGGATTTTCTAAGGCGTTTGCTATGCCGGGGTGGCGACTGGGGTACCTTATCGCTCCTCAACCTATTGCAGAAGCGGCAATAAAAGTCCAGGGCCAAACTACCGCCGGAGCCAATATCATTGCTCAGAAAGCTGCACTTGCAGGATTTAAGCAAGACCTCTCTGCCTTACTTTCTCCGATGGTTCAAGCTTTCAAAGAGCGGCGTGATTACATCTTTACCTACCTCAAAGAAAACCTGCCCGAGGTTCGTCCCTACCTTCCCGAGGGAGCTTTTTACTTTTTCTTAGATGTTGAGCCTTTCTTAGGTAAAAAAGCTCCTACGGGAAGGCTTATTGAGAATGCAGATGGGCTGACAGAATATCTCTTAGAGCGTGGCGTAGCTGTAGTCTCTGGTAGCGGCTTCGGCTCTGATAAGCATATTCGCATAAGCTACGCTGTGGCTTTATCTGACATTCAAGCAGGGCTTCCGCTGCTGGTAGAAGCCTTCCGTGCGCTGGGCTAAAAAGATTTTAGGAGTTTTCTCACTGGTGGCAGGGGCTATCGCTGCGCTTCAAGCGATTACTCCTGTGTATCGTTTCCCCTCTCCTTCTCCATTTAGAGGGACAGGCTGGTATAATCCCTTTTTAGGAGAAACCCTTGTTTGGAGCCGAGCTAACTTTCACATCCATAGCCGCACTTGGGGAGGCATCACCAATGGGTATCAGCTTCCCCCTGAGATTCGTCATGTGTATGATAGCTTGGGGTATGAGTGGATAGGTATTTCAGACTACCAAAGCATAAACCCTGAAAGCCCCCTTCCCCTGTATGAGCACGGCTGGAGCGTTGGAAAAGTTCATCAGCTGTGTTTTTGGCCAAAGGAAGTGCGGTGGTGGGACTATCCTCTCTTTCAGACGCTTTCAGCCAAGCAGCATGTACTTCGCCTTTTGCGTCCTACTACGGAGTTTCTCGTAATTGCTCATCCTCGCTTACTTCATAGCTACACAGGAGAAGAGCTCAGTAAGTTAGGAGGCTATGATGCCATAGAAGTTCTCAACCGATATGGAGACTCTGTGGCAGAATGGGACAGTGCCCTTTCTTCAGGCCACTATGCCCCTATCCTTGCCAATGATAATGTTCATGATGTATATAATCCTCATCAAGTGATGAGCCGCTGGACAGAGGTCGCTCTGCCTAAAGGGGCTTCGCTGGAAGAGCTAAAAAGGGCTCTCTTAGCAGGGCGTACCGTAGGGTATAAGAACCGCACCCCCTTCCCTATCCAGAAGCCCTATCCTCTTTTCACTCAAATTCAGGTGTGGGGTGATACAGAGGTTATTCTGCGAACTTCTATGGTAGTAGATAGTCT
>JANXDD010000111.1 GCA_025059915.1 Bacteroidia bacterium
CCCTCACGGAATAAACCCCCCCTCCGAAACAATCTCTATCACAGCCCGCCGACATAGCTCGCTTGTTCTATATGTAAAGTCGCCCTTCATCAAAAACCCACCTCGCTTCCATTCTACCGCTACCTTTTCCCCTTCCTGAAAATCCTCCCAGAGCTGAGGAGAAACATCCTCCACGGCTCGCCCTCCAAGCTTCAAAAGCACATCCCCCACCTCTAAGCCCATCCTGTCAGCTATGCTCTCAGGTAGAATTTCTTCCACTTGCAATCCGCCTTCTCTATTGGGCTGAGTCCGTATGATTCCCAAGCGCCCTAACCCTTCGTATAGCCTTTCCTCTTTTTTCACTTGAAGAGGTAGGCCCTGCAGAAGCCTCTCGTAATCAGGCCGCTCTTTTCCCCAGATGTATTTGTCAAAAAAACTCCGCAAAGCCGGCCCACCCAACCGAATAGCGGCCTTTTCCACTCCATCCTCTGGGAGTCCTTTCCCCTTTTCGTAATACTGCTCGTACAAGTACCGCATCAGCGAGTCCAGCGTAACCCGTCCCCCCGTCTGCACCCGCAGCACCATGTCCAACAGAAACCCTACCCGTTTCCCCGCCGCATAAAACGAACCTTGGTAAGCACTGGGACGATAAGGAGAGGTAGCCAACCAGCTATCTATACTCAGTTCAGCAGGGGAAAAGAGCTTGTAAGCATAGGCATTTTCCACTTGAGACAAGTCAGCGCTCAATCGCTGCCAATACTCCTGAGGGGAAATAAACCCTGCCCTCGCCAGCGTAACGCCAGTGTAGTAATCAGTTATTCCCTCTGTCAGCCAGTGCAGGCTCGTATAAACTTCTCTATCATAGCGGTACGGCACGAGAGCCGCAGGGCGCAACCGCTTGACATTCCAGACGTGGAAGAACTCATGTGCCGAAATGCCCAAAAAACTATTCAGAGCTTCTTCAGAAGCCGCTCCTTCCTCAGGCAGGACAAACATCGCAGAGTATTCATGCTCTACTGCATGCCGCATTTGGAATGGCACGAGGAGGTAGATGAAATGATATTCTCTCAATGGAAGTCGCCCCCAGATTTGGGTCTGTACTTGGACGATTTTACAGAGCTTTTCCATGAAACCAGATAGGCGCTGAGCTCCTACTTGCCCCCAGAAGTGGGCATATAAGGTAGCCTCCCCACAAGTGATCTGCTCGCTGCGCAGCTGAGAACCGCTGAGAAAAGGAGAGTCCGCCAAATGATGATAACTATGGGCTTTGAACCGACGCGGCCCCACCCGAGGCAAAGCCGAAGCTACTGCCCACCCCTCAGGTAGGCTGATTATCTCCAGCTCACACGGCTCATCCAGCCGCCCGGGCAGGTACATGAAAAGATTGATGGGATTGAAATAAACAAGACCTTCACTGAGGTAACTGGAGCCAGCATCTATCTGCTTGGCAAAGAACCGATAGCGAACCCGAATGGGACCCCGAGAAGGGTTTTGGACACGCCAGACGTCTTTGGAGACCTTTCGCCAAGGGAGAGCGCCCCCCTCGGCATCAAAAGCCTCAAAGTGCGAAACTGCCCCCGCATAGTTTTGGATAATATACCGCCCGGGACGCCAAGCGGGCAAAGCAAAATCCGTATAGCCCCCCCGACTCGGGCTCGCTTCTATCTCTACGATATAGGTGTAGCGTGGAGGGCTCTCCCAAGAGAGTCGGTAATACACAGGAGCCGCAATCATCCAGCTATTCCAATGGTAAAGTAGCCACAGCTTGAATAAACGCATCAATTTCCTCAGGAAGGTTGTACAGAGGTACTGGAGCTGCCCGAATTACATTCGGCTCTCGCCAATCTACACAGAAGCCTTGCACAAGAAGCTGCTCAAACGCGGTGCGCGGCTGCGCTACCCTCAGACGAAAAGAAACCTGCGCTCCATGTTCCTCCTTAGGGGTGAGAATCTCCACATGAGGAAGGCGCTCCAAACCTGCACGCAGCCGCTGATGAAAATACCGAACCTCTTGAAAGTAAGCGGGAAGCTCTACCTGAGCAAAAATATCTAAGCTCGCTTCCAGAGCCCCTAAGAGCAACGGTGAGGGATTACTATGAACCCATGCCCGAGCATCTGGCGCAGGGTCAAAGTCTGACCGCATCAAAAACCGCGTCTCTAAGCGATTGCCCCACCATCCCGCTAATCGGGGCTTCTCTCCGTGGTACTTGGGATGGATGTAAAGGCCGCCTACGGCTCCAGGCCCAGCGTTCAGATATTTGTAGCTGCACCACACAGCAAAATCCACCTGCCAAGCCTCTATCTCAAGGGCTACATTACCCACCGCATGCGCCAGGTCCCACCCTGCCCACGCACCCACCGCATGGGCCGCTTGCGTAACCTTCTGAATGTCAAAAAATTGTCCTGTCAGATAATGCACCCCACTCATCCATACCCCCGCAAGCCGCTCGCCCAAACGATAAATTTCCTCAACCACCTTTTCAGTAGTAGGAATAAGCTCGGATAGCTCTACCACAGCGTCCGGATAGCCGTGATATTCCGCCCAACTTTTGAGCGCGTATGCGTCAGATGGAAAGGGGTTTTTCTCTGTGAGAATAAGATAGCGCTCAGAAGTAGGACGATAAAAGTGAGCTAAAAGAAGGTGAAGATTTGTGGTCAGGGTGTGAGCGATCGCAATGGAGGCTGAAGAAGCTCCTACAAGGGGAGCCAATTTATCTCGCAGACGATCGGCATAATCTACCCAGTGTGCCCTCTCAGAAAAGTAAGCTCCTACCCCTTCCCATGACCACTCTTCCAGCGCCCGACGTACATAACTCGGAGCAGCTTTAGGCTGGGCCCCTAAGGAATGACCGCAAAAATAGACCCATTCCGTGCTCTTGTCCCGACGAGGAATAGAGAAAAGAGAGCGCAAAGACTTCATAGATGTATCGGTGCGCCTTCGCTGGCGGCAAGGGCCGCTTCTTTGAGAGCCTCGCTGAAGGTCGGATGCGCCAAAGGAAGCCTAAAAATATCCTCCGCAGAAGCCCCATACGCTATGCCCGCCACGCCCACTGAAATAAGGTCTGCGGCTCGAGGCCCTACAATGTGCATCCCCAGAAGCTGGTCAGTTTTTGGGTCCGCCAGAACCTTCACAAAGCCGCGAGTCTCATGAGCCGCCCTCGCTCTACCCGACGCCCTATAGGGAAACTTACCTACGCGATAGGGACGTCCCTCCTTCTGAAGCGCTTCTTCGGTGTAGCCTACGCTTGCCACCTCTGGCCAGATATACACTACACTTGGCACTTGGAGATAATCTAAATGAGGCTTGCGCCCTGCAAGCCGCTCAGCCACAAATATCCCATCTTCTGAGGCTTTATGCGCCAGCATCGGGCCATGAATTACATCCCCGATAGCATAAATATGGGGAACTGCTGTTTGGAGATGTTCATTGACAGGAATCCGACCACGCTCATCCGTAGCTAAGCCTGCTTTCTCAAGCTGCAAACCTTCGGTATAGGGGCGCCTCCCCACAGCTACAAGCACATAATCAGCCTCTATCTTCACAGGCTCACCCCCCTTTCGTGGAGAGACTTGGAGACGCACTTCTTTTTCTCCCACCTCAGCTGCTTCAGCCGTATGACCAAGTAGAACCTTTACTCCGTAATCTCCTACTAAGATTCGCCGCACCTCTTCCCCAGCATCAGCATCCATTCCGGGCAAAAGGCGATCCAAAAACTCCACTATGGTAATCTCCGTTCCCAGCCGTCCATAAATAGAGGCCATTTCCACCCCTATCACCCCTCCTCCAATAATGACCATTTTTTTAGGCACCTCAGGAAGGCTCAAAGCTTCGGTAGAGGTAATTATACGCTTCTTGTCTATCGGAATGCCAGGCAGAGGAGAAGGCTTGGAACCTGTAGCAATGATGATATTTTTTCCATAAAGGGTGGGGCCCCCATCCACAGCGACTTCATTAGCTGATACGAAACGGCCCCAGCCGTAGAAAACCTCCACTTTGTTCTTCTTCATGAGATACTCCACCCCCCCTACGGTCTGCTTGACGACCTGACCTTTACGAGCCAACATCTTCTCCCAGCTGAGCGAGATTTCCCCGAGGAGAATACCATGTTCGCTGAAGTGCTTTTTTGCCTCGTAAAACTTCTCAGAGGAGTCCAAAAGAGTCTTAGACGGAATGCATCCTACATTGAGACAGGTGCCGCCAAGACTTGGGTATTTTTCCACGAGGGCAACGGAAAGCCCCAGTTGTGCCGCACGAATAGCAGCTACATAACCCCCCGGTCCGCTCCCAATGACAATGAGATCGTAACGCTGCACCCGACGAAGGTACATGATTTACTGGAGGCGCCGAAGGGCTTCTTGCGCCGGCTTATAGTCTGGCTCATAAGATAGCGCTGCCTGCAAATGGGATTTAGCTACGGGCAAGCGTCCCAACATCCCCGCAAATACCGCTGCATTATATTGAAACTGGGCATTCCAGGGCTGCTCTTGAGTCAACCCTCGTAAAGCTTCGTAAGCTTGGGCAGGGGTGAGCTTCCCCAGCTGGTACGCCAAAAGCACCCACCGAAACCGCGCCTCTGGATAGGCAGGGGCACGATGTTTGAGGGTCTCCCATACGCTGAGCGCCTTCTCCAGCAGACCACTCATCTCCAGAAGGTAACCGTACAGTTCTAAGGTCTGTAAAGTAGTATCTTGGCTCAGGGCCCGCTCAGCCCAAGGAAGGGCTTCTTTGGGTTTCTGACTGAGGAGATAGGCTTTCGCACGCGAGAAAGGCCTCCCATGACGACTCAAAATACGCAAGGCTTCTTCTAACACCCAAGGGGCTGTATTCTCCTCGTTGTACCATTTGAGATAAGCTTCGCCTACGAGGGCAGAGTCAGGCGCCATTTCTGTAGCACATACCAGAAGGGGACGGTGAAGAGGCGCAGAAGGGGATTGAGACTTTACCACACGGATGTAATGATCCGTGAAGCGTGTGTGGGGAATGTCGCTGGACTCCCCCTTAGGCATATGACAAGCAGCGCAATCACGCGTAGGATGAGAAAGGTCAGAACAGCCCTTAGTATGACAGCTCATACACCGAGAATCATAAGAAGGGACTGCTTCGCGGGGATGTGGATTATGGCAGGTGCTACAAGTAACCCCCCCCTTCTGATAACATGCGGACCGCAGAAGCCGTTCTGCATGAGAAGCAATGCCAAAGCGTCCAAGCTCCGCCCGCTCCGGCAAAAATATAGCCCAAAAGGCAGAGAGGGTATCCCCAGGCTTCCAGCCAGTGCGTTTCTCTACCGCTATCCCCTCTAAATGGCAGCGGCTACATACGTCCATTTGGCGCAAAGGGGACCACCGACTCCAATGATAAGCTGTATCGTGCGGATTCTCCACATGACGGCTGCCTGGTCCATGACAAGCCTCACAACCAATCGCCCCCCCAACTTTATGATACCGATTATAGGTCCAGGGCACAGCTTCCCATCCACTGGCATGACACGCTAAGCAAGAAGGCTGTATTTCTCGGCTGAAGCGGCTATTTTTCCCGTCTGCATACCCAGGGGAGAGGTCCCACTTCTGAGGAAGGACATACCAGGTGAGAGGTGCTTCATACAAGAACCCATTCCGCCAGATGAGGTAAGAGCGCGTCTGGTGCCCCGAGCCTATCACAAAATCTAAACGCTCTCGCCGCAGATAGGTAGTGTCCCGCCCAGAGAGACGGTATTCATAAAGAAAAAGCGAATCACCCTCCCATACAGCCCGATAATAAAATCCCGAATGAGGATCATACACAGCTGGCTGAGAGAAGTTTTCTATGCGCTTCAGACTTGGAGTTACAGGAAGGAGGGAATGGGCTTTCCATGTAACGGCATAGGCCCGGACGATGTTAGGATGACATTTCTGGCATACTTCGTCTCCTACATAATGAAGGGGAGGAGGTCCTTTCTCTGAGGGCTGGCAAGAGAGATAAAGAGCAAAACTGAGGGAGAGAAGGAGCCCACCCCACCGCACGAGCCATCTGGCGGATTCGAACCGCCGACCTGCTGATTACGAATCAGCTGCTCTACCGCTGAGCTAAGATGGCGTGGGAACTGGTGGATTCGAACCACCGACCTCCTGCTTGTAAGGCAGGCGCTCTAAACCACTGAGCTAAGCTC
>JANXDD010000112.1 GCA_025059915.1 Bacteroidia bacterium
GTAGGTATGGACAGCTTGACGAAGGGTCTCTTCTGAGAGCTTTTCGTATGGAGCCAGTGGCTCTTCATACCATTCGGGATGTCCAGCAAGGACGGCATGAACAAGGGCAAGAGCGCGCCCCAGCACTTTAGAACGCTCCCGATAAAGACTCAAATATCGCAAAGGGCGATAAAGTTGTAGAGCCTCCTCTAAGCTGCTGCGGTGTAGCTCTTCTATCGCTGCTGACAGTTCAGCTTCAAAGTCTTGAATAGACACTGTGGCAGGGAGGTAGGCTTCTATGATCCACAATCCCCCTTTATGCATCTGCCACACGAAAGTGTTTAGGCGAGAAGCTACATTTCGCTCATACACAAGCCTTTTTGTCAAAAAGCCGCTGCGTCCCTCCCCAATAAAGTCGTCCAGAAGGTCCACTGCATGGGTGATGGGCGCCTCCATGGGAGGCAAACGGTAAGCCCAAAACACGGCTTTTTGAGGAACTGGCGCTTCCCGCTCTATAAGTCGCTCTCCGAAGGGGAGACCTTCTACGGACTCTATCGTAGGCGCACGGCTTCCTCCCTTAGCACGACCATAGAGCGCCTGAATAAAATGTGACAGGTCCTCATCTATCCCCCCCCCAGACACGCAGAGAATCGCATTCTGAGGCGTGTAATAGCTGTCATAAAATCTTTGCACCGCTTCATCAGGAAGCGATAAAACCTGCTCAGGCGATTCTCCAATCACCATTTTCCCATACGGATGTTGAGGGAATGCCATGCGCACAAGGTGAAAAAACCTATCTGCATAGGGGGGATTGAGGTAGCGCTCACGAAACTCTTCAGCAACAACTTGGCGTTGAATGGCAATCTTTTCTGGAGAAAGTGTAAGGTCAAAAAGGCGCGCCGCTTCCAGCTCTAAAGCTAACTTCACCTGTTCCTTGGGAAGGCGAGCATAATATACCGTATAATCCTGCCCTGTGTAGGCATTTGTAGTGCCTCCTACGGCTTGGATTTTTGCATCATATCCAATCTCCTCATCCTCAAAAAGCAAGTGCTCCAGAAGGTGTGCCACTCCTGCTGTAGCTGGCATCTCATGGGCAGCCCCCACACCATACCCTAAAACAACTGCCGTAAAAGGCACCTCCGCAGGAAGGAGATAAACGGAAAGCCCATTAGAAAGGTGCCACGGATTCATCCCTGAACGCCAAAAAGCCCTAAGAGCCGCTCTAAATCTTCCGGCGAGCTGTAGCGAATGCGCAGCTCACCACTCCCGTCTGGTTTGCCCTTAATCTCTACGGGGGCATGAAAGCGATAGGTGAGATTTTTCGCCAGCTCTGCTAAGTGAATCTCCATCATAGAGGGGGCTTTTGCGGGCTTTTTAGGCTTAGGGGTGGTAAGCTGCTGCACCAGAGCCTCCACTTGGCGAGCATTGAGTCCTTTTCGTTGAATCTCATGAAAAACCTGAAGCTGAAGCTCCGGGGAGTCTAACGCCAGAAGGGGACGAACATGTCCCTCCGCGATAGTGCCTTCTTTGAGAGCTTTTTGGATTTCAGGGGGGAGGCGCAGCAGACGAAGGGTATTTGCCACGGCGGGACGGCTTTTTCCGACATACTGGGCAACCTCTTCTTGGGTGAGGTTACACTCTTCTATAAGACGCTTGTAGGCAAGGGCCAGTTCTATGGGATTGAGGTTCTGTCGCTGGACATTTTCTATGAGGGCAAAAGCCAGAAGCTGCGTATTATCTGCGGTGCGCACATATGCGGGGATGCGCAGTAGTCCTGCACGCTTAGCGGCTCGCCACCGCCGCTCCCCTGCAATAATCTGATACTTCTCCCCTACAGCCCGTACAGTAATAGGCTGGATAAGCCCGTGCTGCCGAATAGACTCTGCCAGCTCCTCTAAATCCTCTTCTGAAAAGTCTAATCGCGGCTGATAGGGATTCGGCTCTATGGCATCAATCGGAATCTCCTGCACAGCGTGAGAGCGTTCTATGACAGCTTCTTCCACGGGGAGTATAGCACCCAGCCCCCGACCCAAACCCCGAGGCTTCATGCGGGCACAGGAATGTTATTTCGCTTCAGAATTTCCTCCGCCAAAGCCAGATAATCTTGGGCTCCGCGCGAGTTGGCATCGTATTGAATGACAGGCTTACCATGGCTGGGCGCTTCGCTGAGGCGGGCATTCCTTTGAATAACTGTCTTGAAGACAATCCCCTCAAAATGATGGGAAACCTCTTCTACAACTTGGCGGGAGAGACGCAGACGAGCATCATGCATCGTAAGGAGAATTCCCTCTATGGTTAAGGTAGGATTGAGCCGCTGCTGCACTATTTTGATGGTATTTAGGAGCTTCCCCAGCCCTTCTAAGGCGAAATACTCACACTGCACTGGAATAAGCACACTATCCGCTGCTACGAGGGCATTGACGGTGATAAGCCCGAGGGAAGGAGCACAGTCCAAGAATATAAAGTCATACGATTGCCTTATTGGCTCTATGGCATGCCGCAGGCGATGCTCACGCTGCGGTAGGTTTATCATATCCACCTCTGCTCCTACGAGGTCTATATGCGCAGGTATGAGATGTAAATTTTCCAAGCCGGCTATCCGATGAATCAGCGGCTGCGGGTCAGGAAGGTTGCCAAGGATCACATCGTAAATCGTTTGGGTGACGTTTCTGGGGTCTATGCCCAAGCCAGAGGTAGCATTTGCCTGAGGATCCACGTCTATGAGCAAAACTTTGAATTCATAAGTCGCCAAGGAGGCAGCCAGGTTAATAGCCGTAGTAGTTTTGCCGACGCCGCCTTTTTGGTTTGCGATGGCGATGACTTTGCCCATTGCTCTACAAAGCTACGGAAAGGCTGCGTACTTTTCCTGAGCTGTGGTGCAGAAGCGGTGGAAAGCTCTCTGGGGGATTTTGCTATTCAGCTGTACAAAGCAGCCTACCCTTCCTACAGATACCCTACGCATAGGGCTTTTTAGTCCATATGCCAGTTTAGACCCCATTTATGCGCGAGATCAGGTGAGTGTGTGGTTTGTTCAGCAGCTTTTTATGGGGTTAGTAACCTATGACTCGGCTCTGCGGATTGTACCTGCGGCAGCTTCCCGTTGGGAGGTCAGTCCAGATGGGCGGGTGTATCGCTTCTTTCTGCGGCATGAGCTTACTTACACAAAGCATCCTCAGAGGCACTTACGGGCACAAGATGTAGTATATAGCTGGCATCGGCTTGCAAATCCCCGTTGGGCTTCGCCGGGAAGCTATCTCTTTAGAGACATAATAAAAGGCTGGCGAGAATATCAGGAGGGCAAAGCCCCTTCTATCTCTGGCATTCGTGCCCTTAGCGACACGGTCTTAGAGGTTGAGCTTCAAGCGCCCTATGCTCCGTTTCTCCACCTTCTCACTATGCCCTATGCGGCTATAGTGCTTCCTGAGGTGGCAGAGAGCCTGGGACGAGACTTCGCCAAACAGCCCGTAGGCCTGGGGCCTTTCTACCTTCTGTATGAAGACAAAGGGCGACAGGTCGTTTTCAAACGGGACACAGGAAAAATCCGCAAAATAGCCTTTCGCTGGTATGCTAATCGCCTCTGGGCATGGGAAGCCCTCCTGCGCGGAGAAATAGACGCCTTTGAGGGCACAGACAGGGCCTTAGATTACCTCCTACAAAAAGACACCAGCTGGAAATCAAAGATACTTCGCTTATCCACCCCTCAGATGGGAACCGAATACTTAGGTATGCGCACCACTAAAGGAAGCCCTTTTGAGAATAAAGCCCTACGACGGGCAATGCTCGCCCTCCTCTGGCGACTTTCCCTACGAGATAAACTGGGCATGGACTGCACTCCTGCTCGGTCTTTCATCCCTCCCCCCCTTCTGGATAGGATTCCCACCATAGATACCTCTCTAACTGAAAAAGACTTGAAACTTTTACGAAGTGCGGCGCCTTTCACTCTGTATGCGGCGCCGAGCTTTCGGGAACTGTGTGAATACATTCAGACCGCCTTAGCCCAAGAAGGCATACCCATTCAAATCCAGTATCTCTTAGGCCCCTCCCTCCGAGAGCAAATAACAAAAGGGCAAATCTACTTCTGGAAAGCCAGCTGGCTGGCAGATTTCCCTGACGGAGAGAATTTTCTCATCCTTTTTGAATCTACCCAAAAGGCGCCAGTAGGACCTAATACGACGGCTTTTGCCCATTCTCTGATGGATAGTCTGATTGCAGAGAGCCGACAAACTTCGGACCCCATTCAGCGTCGCCGACTGTACACGAGAGCAGAAAGCCTCCTTTTAGAAGAAGCCCCTGTCATCCCCCTCTACCATGCTCATGGTATTTGGTTTCTGAGTAGGCGCGTACGAAACTTTCCTCAGAGTCCCCTTCCTGTGTGGCTGCCTCTGAAAGAGGTTTCTCTACAAGCCTACGAGCCGTAAGAAGGTATCTTTCGTTTCAGCTGCCTCAAATGCCCCCCTAAAGGCATAAGTCAAAGTCCTACTAGCCTCATCTTGAATGCCCCGCATGGATACGCAGTAATGCTTCGCATCTATTACCACTGCCACGTCAGGCGTATGAAGGTGAGCTTCTAAAAAGTCGGCTATTTGTTGGGTGAGGCGCTCCTGTACCTGCGGCCGCCGAGCAAAGTAATCCACAATCCGATTTAGCTTAGAAAGTCCTACCACCCACTCCCGAGGGATATAAGCCACATGAGCCACCCCTATGATAGGCACAAAGTGATGCTCACACACCGACCGCACGCGAATATCTTTCTCCACTACCATTTGACGGTAGCCATAGGTATTGGGAAAGAGGCGCACCCCTGGAGCTTTCGCCGGGTCTAAGCCGATAAAGAGCTCCCGAACAAACATCTTCGCCACCCGATGAGGAGTATCTTGAAGGCTGGGGTCATTCAAATCCAATCCTAAAAGCCGCATAATCTCCCCGAAGTGATATGCAATCAAAGTCTCTTTCTCCTGCAGAGGTGCCCCTCCATCTTCCACCCCACAAGCGCAGATCGCCTCGTGCCCGTTGGTATATTCAGGATGTTTCGCCATAATACACAAAACAATTTCTCGGGGTTTCCCATAAGCGAAGCTCTACCAGCTCTACTCCCTCAGGCAAAAGAGGCTGGAGCTGCTTCCAAATCGCCACTATGAGATTTTCAGAAGAGGGAATTTGTCCTGCTAAAAAAGGCACATCTGTGTTCAGATGGCGATGATCTAAATAGCGTATCACGTTCTGCTCCACCAGCTCTTTCAGCTTTGCAATATCCATCACATATCCAGTGTCTGGGTCAGGGACGCCAGCAATGACGACTTCCAGCTCGTAGTTATGCCCATGCCCTGTGGGATTGCTGCAAGGTCCAAAAACTTCTGCATTCTTTTCATCTGACCATGTAGGATTATACACCCGGTGAGAGGCAGAGAAGTGAAACTTACGACTTACATATACCCGCGGCTTAGAAGTAAGAGAACTCATGGTCTGGCTGATTTCCACGAGAGAATCAAGAGAAGCCATGTGAAAGGAAGAAAGACAGATAGCCAAACAAAAAGTCCTGCCCATTTGTGTGTGAGGAGCATTCCGATGTCGCTCAAGGTAGGCAGCACGCTTGGCAAAGAAAATATCACCGAAGAATTGGCAAGCATCTCCGCCGAAGCCCAAAGTACAAAAGCTACTGCTAATAAAGCTGGCTGAAATGAAGGGGCAAATGAGGTCCTCTCAGAAGAGCCCCCTAATGCCAGCCATGCCCAGAGAAGGAGGATTCCTGTTGCATAGACGACCCATTGAAGCGCCCAGAGGTAAGAAGCCCCACGCCACCCATACCACACCCCCAGCCCCAAAAGTACAATAAAAGCTCCGCTAAGCCCCCCGGCTACCGTCCGCCGCAGAAGAAGATACACCAGCGCGCTCCCCAAAGCGAATAACCAAATCCCTTCTATTATCAGTAGAGTAGTCATACACAGGCTCCATTGTGATGCACTCGGTTGGACACACTACCGTACATAAGCCGCAAAAGCAGCACAAAGCATGGTCTATATCAAAGCGCGGCAAATGAAACCGCTTAGGCGCTCCTGACGAGGTATAACCGAGGACCTTGGGAGCTTTTTCTTTCTCTATCATGATACAGCCCACTGGACAGATGCGAGCACACAAATCACATC
>JANXDD010000113.1 GCA_025059915.1 Bacteroidia bacterium
TACTCTTACAACAGGGCTTATGGTTCTATGGATATGCTGCCCTTAGGAGGGGGGCGGGTCATGCGGCTACTCAATCTTGCTGATGTTAGATTTCACCAGGGGGGCACTTCCCTGACGGTAGGGTATCACTGGGGAAGTTGGCAAGTAGAGGCGGATGGGCGCTGGAATCTCTTTTCCTATAGCATAGGAGATACGCTGAATTATTTGCCCCTAAAAAGCTACCAAGAGGGATATGCAGGGGCGAGCGAATCCGAGCGCCGCTTCTCTGTGTATGAGGTGGGCTTGAGAACCTCATGGTCTCTTAAGAGCCACGAGGTGCGGGGTCATGTATCCATGGGAACGCGGGCCCCTACACACACAGAGCTTTATGCTTATTATTTGTACGTTCCGATGGATAATAGCATTCAGATGGGGAACTCTATCCTCAGACCTGAGCGGCTTTTACGAGCGGAAGTGGAGTATGAGTACAGCTGGCACCGAGTGAGGGTCCGCCTGTCTGCCTTCGGAAATCGGATGGAAGATTATATTTCTCCCGTTACTTTCCTTCCTCCGATGGCGCCTGGCAATAGTACTCGCCAGCAGTGGCGCATTTTGAAAAATACAGGCATCGCTTATACGGCGGGTTTTACAGCGCAAGGTAGCCTTCATGTGGCAGAAAGCGGCTTATTAGAGGCTTGGACAGGATATACTTACGGTTGGCATGAGACGCTGGGCGAACCTCTACCGTGGATTTATCCTTTCTTTGGACGGATTCGCTACACCCATCAGTATCGTCGTCATCGGGTAGGAGTAGAACTGTACGGTGCTGCTGGTCAACATCGCCTCTCCCGAATGATTTATGTAGAAGATTACACACCCGCTTACTGGCTTGTGCATTTGCGGTATGGATTCCAGCTATGGAAGCGAGAAACTTTTGGTGTCCTCTTTACAGCCAGTGTGGAAAACCTTTTGGATGCTTACGGCTGGGATCATCTCAGCGTGGGAAATATGCCGTTTTTGGGACGCGTCATACGAGGTGGGGTTGTGGCGACGTGGTGAGCTTAATCTGGAAGTCCCTCTACTGCTTTGCGCAGCTTCAAAGTAGAAGCGTACTCTTGCTCAGGGATATTTGACTGGCGAGCGAGCTGGACGGCTCTGTCCAAGGCTTCTAACGACTCTTTTTTCCTGCCGAGCTTGTAATACAAAGCACCGAGAGTATCCCATATGTACCATGCCTCGGGTTTGTATGCAAGGGCTTGCTTAGAGAGAATGACTCCCAGCCAGAGCTTATTTGCATCTTCTACATTTTCGTAGAGGGCCCAAGCGAGGGTATTGTAAGTTTCGGCAAGTTCTTGACGATCAGTGGCATCAGGGATCTCCATAGGCCACTGCAGAGCGATAGCCTTTACTGCCAACGAAGCAGCTTTTGTTTTTGTCTCTGGTGCAGGAGAGTAAAGTCCTTTTTGGCACAGAAAGCTATACACCTGCTGCTCCACGAATGGAAACTTATCTCGGTACTTCTGAATGTAGGAGTCAGCTATTTTGAGAGCTTCATCCCAATCTCGGGCGGTTCCGTATAGGTGTGCAAAGTTTATCCTCAAAATATCCCTATAAATTGCAGCGTATAGGGTAGGAGAAAGGTCTTCTCTCAATGTATCGGCGATGTGGAGTGCGTATTCTTGCCATGCTTTATCCCAGCGGGCGATGGCAGGGAGTTTGAAGACGTATCCTGGCTCGCCCAGCCAGGCTATGCGAGCGGAACCAGCTGTTTTGAGATACAGAGGTAGCACTTTTTTGCCTTCATCTTTGAGTTGGGTTTCTATGAGGAGGGAGAGGTACTTCCGTAAAAAATCTAAGGAACGCTCCCCGCGCTGAAATCGGCGGCGGAACTCAGCCAGCTCCTTTCTGTAAGTTTTTGCTTTCTGAGCGTTCTCTATGAATATGCTAACAAGCGATGTCTCCCCGCCTGCGGTTTCTACCTGTGGTACTCCCGAATGTCTATAAAAAACTTCTCCACTGGGCTCGACCCATAGAAAAGTAGGGAAACCATCAACCTGATAAAGGCGCGCAAGAGAATCAGCTTGGGGTGTGGTTCTTTCACCGCTGGCTGCATAGACTTTGAGGGGAATGAAGTCTTTCAGAAGGGTATCTTGGAACGCCTTATTGGAGAGGACGTGCTCTTCTACTATTTTGCAAGGGCCACACCATGTGGCTGAAAACATGATCCAGAGAGGCTTTTTTAGCTTTTGCGCTTTAGTGAAGGCAGCAGAGATATTTTGCTCGTACCAAGTCTGAGCAAGGGTGATGCTGCTCAGCAAGGTGCATACTATCAGGAGCCGCATGAGTACAAAGAAAACCACCTCATTTGGAAGAGCAAAAGTAGCCAGGGGGAGAAGCGTGATAAACACTCTCCCCTGAAGCACTTCTCAGCCGAAAGGGCTTATTTCAAAGCGTCTTTTGACTTACGAGGCTATTGGGGTCCTCGGATAGAGTACGGCGGATAGCATCTAATAGCCCATTTACGAAACTGGGGCTGCGCGGTGTGCCATAGATTTTGGAAATTTCTATCCACTCATTGAGAGTTACTCGGAGGGGGATGTCGGGGAAGTGCGTCAGCTCATATGTGCCGCAGAGGAGGATACATTTATCCACCATGAAGAGTCTTTCCCATGTCCATCCCCGCAGGTGCTTTTCTATGAGGCGGCGCAGTTCTGGGAGCTCCCGCACCACCCCAAAGAAGAGTTCTTTGAGAAACTCGGCATTTTGGGGGGCTTCTGCTTGGGCTGCTTCATATAATTCTTCCAAAAGGTGGGCATATACCTCTTCGGCGGGGGTCTCACCCACTAAATGGGCGTAGATGGCTTGCATGACTCGTACGCGAATCTTGTGTCGGGGAACAATCAGAGGGCTTGTTCCCTCAGCAGCAGTTGAAGTTCCTTCTGGATCAAGTGGCTTTTGCTCGCTCATGGTTTTGGGATTTTATGCGATGGAGAGAGAAAGGTTCGGTTGTGAAGTGCGTGTTCGTAGAGTGGAGATAGAGCGGATGCGCTCTTCAGCGAGCTGCATAGCAGCTTCGTGAGGTGTGATGCCTCGTTGCTCTGCAGCTGATAGAACCCGAAGTGTGGCTTCATAGATATATTCTGTCCGAGCTAAGGCGCGACTTCGGCTATATCCTTCAAGTTCTGTATAGACGTTGATAAGCCCGCCTGCATTGATGAGAAAGTCGGGGGCGTACAAAATGCCGCGGTTAGCTAACCTGTAGCTATCAAGCTTTTCATCGGCGAGCTGATTATTAGCTGAGCCAGCGATTACGGCGCACTGGAGGTGAGGAATGGTGTCTGCATTCAGGATGCCCCCTCGTGCGCAGGGAGCCAGAATATCCACTGGCTGAGTGTACCACGCATCAGGAGATACAGGATGTATGCCAAACTCTGCTTGGGCTTTTTCCAGCTGGGCTGCAGATAGATCTGTCGCGTAGATGAAAGCCCCTTCTTTGTGGAGGAGTTCCACCAGGGCCATGCCTACTTTCCCTAAGCCCTGTACCAAGACCTTTACGTTTTTCAAGGACTCTGTGCCTGTGAGCTTCTTCCACGCCGCTTTCATCCCCAGATATACGCCATAGGCGGTTACAGGGGAAGGATCACCGCTTCCGCCCATCTCTTCTGGTAGGCCCGTTACATAAGCAGTCTCCATGCGAATGTATTCCATATCGCGGACAGAGACTCCCATGTCTTCGGCTGTGATATAGCGCCCTCCAAGACTCTCAACAAACTGACCAAATCGCCGCAAGAGAGCTTCAGACTTCATGCGAAGCGGATCACCGATAATAACTGATTTTCCTCCACCCAGATTGAGCCCACTGATAGCGGCTTTGTAAGTCATGCCGCGAGAGAGGCGTAGTACATCCGTGAAGGCTTCTGATTCAGAAGCGTAAGGCCAAAACCGTACCCCTCCTAAAGCTGGTCCCAGTGTAGTGTCATGAATGGCGATGATAGCTTTGAGTCCCACGGCATCATCATGGCAGAAAACTACCTGCTGATGCCCCATTTCCCGAATGGTCTCAAAAAGATTCATATAGCCGCAAGCGTAGGCGTTTGGAGGGGAATCAGTTCCGACTCGCTAAAGAAGAATGCGATCTCTCTCTGGGCATTTTCGGGGCTGTCTGAGCCATGGACGGCATTCCGTTCTATGTTTTGACCATATAATGCCCTCAAAGTATTGGGGGCGGCTTTGGCAGGGTCTGTGGCTCCCATGAGGTCCCGATAGGCGGCTACCGCATTCTCTTTCTCCAGAACGAAAGCTACGATGGGGCCAGAGGTCATAAACTCTACGAGAGACTCAAAAAAGGGACGCTCACGATGGACTGCATAAAATGCCTCTGCTTGCGGGCGCGTGAGGTGAAGCATTTTGAGACCCCGCAGGAGGAAGCCTGCTTGGATGATGCGATCCAAAATCTTTCCCGTATAGCCGGCAGCTATGGCGTCTGGCTTGATAAGTCCGAGCGTCCGCTCCATGGGGCAAAGCTACGAGTTTTTCTGCGGGTAGCTTCGTAGGTTTGTGCATGCCGTGGATTGTAGATGTACGCGCTCGGGAGATATTGGACTCTCGGGGGGTTCCTACGATAGAAGCGGAAGTTGTGTTAGATACGGACCATATTGGTCGGGCGGCGGTGCCTGCTGGGGCCTCTCGCGGCTCATTTGAAGCATGGGAGCTACGGGATGAAGGCGAGTCGCGATATGCAGGAAAGGGAGTGCGCCGAGCCGTAGAACTTGTCCATGAGGTGATTCGTCCTGCTTTGGCAGACCTCTCTGCTTTAGACCAGCGGGCCGTAGATGCTAAGCTGATAGAAATAGACGGTACTCCTAATAAGTCTCACCTTGGGGCTAATGCAATTTTAGCGGTGTCTTTAGCGGTAGCTCGGGCGGCAGCGCAAGCAGTCGGACTTCCCCTCTATCGCTATCTGGGCGGGGTCGCTGCCCATAAGCTTCCCGTGCCGCTTCTGAACATTCTCAACGGAGGTAAGCACGCAGACAATTCGCTGGATATTCAAGAGTTTATGATTGTTCCGATAGGGGCGAGTTCATTTAGTGAGGCATTAGAATGGGCAGCGGCTGTATCTCTTTCGCTGAAAAAGCTTCTCAAAGCTCAAAATCTCTCCACAAACGTAGGAGATGAAGGGGGGTTCGCTCCGTCTCTTCGGGATAATGCGGAGGCGGTAGAGCTACTTCTTTCAGCGATTGAGAAAGCCGGCTTTACGCCTGGGAAGGAGATAAGCCTTGCTTTAGATGTGGCTGCCACTGAATGGTATGACCCCCAGACGCGCCGCTATCGGCGATTTAAATCTACCAATGAAACGCTTTCTACTGATCAGATGATTCAGCTCTGGGAAAGCTGGGTGCGGCAATATCCTATCTTTTCCATAGAAGACCCCCTTTCAGAAGAGGATTGGGAGGGATGGAAGGCACTGACCCGAGCCGTAGGAGATAAGGTCCAGCTTGTAGGGGATGACCTCTTTGTTACGAATCCAGAGCGACTTCTACAAGGCATCCGTAGCGGTACAGCAAATGCTATCCTCGTCAAGCTCAACCAGATTGGTACTCTAACGGAGACGATGGATGTTATACAAATGGCGCAGAGAGCTGGCTATCGCACGATTATTAGTCATCGTAGCGGGGAAACGGAGGATACCTTCATTGCGGATTTAGCTGTGGCGGTCAATGCAGGTCAAATCAAAGCGGGAGCCCTCAGCCGTACAGATAGAGTGGCAAAGTACAATCAGCTTCTGCGCATAGAAGAAGAACTTACAGAGGCCGCTGCTTATGGACTTTAGGCGAAAGTGGCGCTGGATACGAAGCCCCTATGTGTGGGTGACCATCGGAGCAGTAGTATGGATAGGGTTTTTAGATGCGCACAGCTGGTGGCAGCAGCAGCGACTGGCGCAGCGGCTTCGGCAAATGGAGGCCCAGTATAAGTTTTATGAGGCGCAGATTCAAGCCCTGCGCGCAGAGGAGGAAGCCCTTTTGAATGATCCTTACACGCAGGAGTATCACGCTCGGAAGCACTACTGGGTAAAAAGACCGGGGGAGCGTATCTTCCTACTTCGGCGGCGTTTGAAGAAGGG
>JANXDD010000114.1 GCA_025059915.1 Bacteroidia bacterium
GGTTACAGGTGTAGATATAAATGACACTTGGGGCGGTTTCGTGCAAATAGGATATGGAATAGACTTTGCCACTACGGGGCGGGGGATTACGACGACCGGGCTCAATTCTTACTTTTCTTTTGGGACGACGACATCCTTTGCTTCTCCGCAGGCGGCAGGAGCAGCGGCTATTTTGCGATCATGGAGACCTAATCTCAACTCTCGCCAGATAGCAGAGCTTCTTCGGATTACGGCAGACTCGGTAGAACCAGCCAACCCTCCTCATCTTCGGTATCGTCTGGGGCGCCGTATCAACTTATACCGAGCTATTACCACGCGCGATACCCCTGCCTGCCGCCTGCTGCGATGGAGAGCTTTTGACAATAACGATAGTCTATTTTTTGCTGGGGAGACTTTTTACCTCACCGCTACTTACATCAACTACCTCTCGCCCGTAACAAATCTGGTAGTTACGATAGAGCCTCTCACTCCCCACCTTACTATCGTACAAGGAAGCTATGTAGTAGGAGCGCTGGGGACTATGCAAAGCCACACGCAGAATAGCCCATTTGTGCTTGAAGTTCTCCCTTCTTGTCCGCCTAATGCCCGACTACCTGTACTTTTTCGGTTTGCGGGGGATGGAGGCTACGCGGATTACGAAGTGGTGGAAATTCCGAATGTCAATCCAGCATATGTGCATTTAGATTCTGCACAGCTCAGGACTACCCTTTGCGGCAATGGCAGAATCGGGTATTATGATCCTCCCTCTAATACCCAAGGGCGCGGGGCTATTTGGCGACAAGCTTCCGCCTCCTGGCTCTTTGAAGGAGGGCTAATCGTGGCTGATGACACGAGTGCTCATCTGAGCACCCGAGCCCCCTTAGGGAGCATGTATAATCATTTCTCTCCTCTGACGGCTGGAACTCACATGGTACAGGGACTCTATGAGATAGGAGAAGTGAATTTTATGGATGGTCGGGGCTTAGGGCAGAATTCCCCGGGGGGCATTCCAGGCAAGGGCTTGCTATTTCAAGGGAAAGCCTATGCCTTGCGCAGAGAGCCAGCAAATCCCTTTGTAGCATTCATTTACCGCATCCAAAATGTCTCTTCCAATACTTATCCAAATCTCACAATAGGAGGGTGGTTTGACTTTGACGTAGGAATCAATCCAGCCACCGATAGAGCGGCGGTACATCCGAGCTTGCCCCTCGTGTATGTTCGCAATAATGCTCAGAATCAATATATTGGTGTGGTTTTACTCTCGGGTCAGACGCTTAGAAGGCGAGTTGGGCGAGTGGATACTTTTACAGCGAGTCTTCCTTCGTATTTGGGGCTGCTGAGAGGGAGCGGTGGAGGTAATAGCGCTTCTGGGGATGTATTTGCGACAATCGCTGCTGAGGGAATAGCCCTTTTACCAGGGGCTGTGGATACGGTCGCATTTGCGCTGGTAGGAGCAAATACTTTGACAGACTTGGAGGCTCATGCTGAACAAGCTATTCAATGGTATGCCTGCTTTATCGCAGGTGCTCATCCCGTAGTGGATCTGGGACCAGATAGGAGCATTTGTTATGGGGATAGCCTTTTCTCTCTCACGCCGGGTGTGGAGTACTATTGGTCTTCTGGCGAGAGCCGGTCTGTGATATATCCTTCTATTAGTGGGCTTTACTGGCTTTTGGTGCGGGATGCTGCCGGCTGCTGGGGATACGATGAGATAAATCTCACGGTTCAGCGACTTCAAGCGCCCTCCATTGTTTTCACGCCGGGGTTAGCCGTGGCAGTAGGGCAAGCTTTCTCTGCGGCAGAGCAGCAAGCCCTTCCTTACACGTACCGCTGGCGGGTGGATGGGCAGACTTACACGGGACTTTCATTTACACATACCTTCACTCAGCCGGGGACTTACACGCTGTGGCTTTATCGCAGTGATGGCACATGCCAGGATAGCCTTAGTTGGCAGGTTACCGTTTCTCTCTCTACCACCCTCCATCAGTATACGGGGCCTCGGATTCGGATTTATCCCATGCCTACCTCAGGAACTTTTCAAGTAGTTTATGACAGCCCTATGCTGGAGGGGAGGTACCTAAGGCTTTTTGATGGTGTGGGACGCCTGATATGGGAGAGGCCCCTTCAGGCCTCTGGAGCTCTTTACAAGCTTCCTGAGAATCTCTCTGGAGGGCTGTATTTCTGGCAAGTAGGGAATGAGCGGGGACAGCTTTTATATGTGCCGTGATAGCTATACCTTTGCCCCATGGCACGCGTATGTGAAGCCACCGGGCGCCGTCCCCGTTCTGGCTACAACGTCTCCCACTCCAATCGGCACACGAAGCGACGATTTGATATCAATCTCCAGCGCAAGCGGTTGCCCATAGGTGGAGAGATAGTAGAGATGCGTCTTACGGCTCGTGCGTTGAAAACTTTATATAGAAAAGGCTATTTGCCCCGCTGAAGGAGAGCTAAAGCCCGTCCAATCTGAGTTGCGAGGAGCCCTGCTGTCAGGGAGGCAGGAGCGATTTTTCGGGTAGCGAGTTTTGCCGCCATTCCGTGGATAGTTGTACCTAAAATTGCAGCCTGTAAGGGAGGGACTCCCTGCGCTAAAAAGCCGGTGATTAGTCCCACGAGCACATCCCCTGTGCCAGCGGTAGCTAATGCCGGCTCGGTGATAGAGAAAAAATAAGTTTCGCCTTTGGGAGTGGTAAGGATGGGGTTAGCTCCCTTGAGGAGAACGAAAGCTCCTGTTTTTTGGGACAAGTGTAAGGCAGATTCTAAGCGTCTGGCTTGAACCTGTTCAGAAGTAGTTCGCATGAGCCGTCCAGCTTCCCCAGGATGGGGGGTCAGGATACAATCTTTAGGAAGGAGGGAAAGGAGCTTTTCCTCCTCAGCTAATATGTTCAGAGCATCGGCATCCAAGACGCAGGGAATGTTGATAGCTGGTAAAAATTCTCGGAGGAAAGCGCGAGTATCTGGAACATTGCCCAAGCCGGGGCCGATGCCTATGGCAGTCTTACCTTCCAGATGGGGGCGAGCCCAGAGCGCAGCAGCTTCATTAAGGTAAGGGACGGTAGGATCTCCATAGGGGAGACTCATACCACTGAGAATTTTTCGGTGGAAGCTGCTTGCTGCAGAGCCTGGGATGAGAGCAGTAGCTAATCCGGCACCGGCTTGCAAAGCCGCAAGGGTAGATAAGGCGATGGCTCCCCCTTTTCCGCGTGAGCCTCCCACTAAAAGAGCATGTCCGAAAGTTCCCTTATGAGCATCAGGCGGACGGGGAGGAAGAAACCGCTTGAGGGCTTTTTCCTTCACCCAAAAGGTGCGAGTGCCAATACGCTCTATTACCTCGGGATAAATGCCGATGTCTATCACATGAACTTTGCCACAGTAAAGAGCAGCTGGCGTAACCAGATGACAAATTTTGGCGGTCTGGAATGTGATGGTGTGCTCACATTGAAGGGGTGTATTAATCAAAGCACCTGTGTCGCCACTGAGTCCCGAGGGAAGGTCTATCGCTACGGTAGGCAGGTGCAAATTTCTAAGCAAGTCTATAAGGGCAGCTTGCATGGGGCGCAGCGTATGAGCTAAGCCCACGCCAATGAGAGCATCTATCAAGACGGGCTTGGGTTCCGTCTCTGCAAATGATTGGAGTTTGCGCAGGTTATCTGGGCTGAGAACATAGCAGGTCAGCCCAAAACGAGTGAGAATATCGTACTGAATCCGAGAAAGGGCAGAGAGCTTTTCTGGAGGGCTCGTAAGGAGAATAAAAGTTTCCTTACCGAAGCGGCGCAGGTAGCGGGCGATGACTAAACCGTCCCCTCCATTATTTCCGCTTCCCGCTACGACAATAAAGCGCTGAGCATGCGGATATAACTTTCTAATCAGGTAAGCAGCGCGCCGACCCGCCGTTTCCATCAGAAGAACTCCTAAATAGCCATATTCTAACTGCATGATTTCATCTGCTCGGCGCGTTTGCGCTGCATTAAAGACAGGACGCATGAGGCGCGAAGCTATGAAGTAAAGGGCTGCTGAGGGACATAAGCTACCGCTCCCTCCCCGTGAAGGAGCGGCTTGTACTTGAGAGAAGGAGAGGGCAAAAAGTCTCCTAACCCATATTCCGCCCATCTCTTATCTACTCGGGCAATTATTTCATCTGACATCACAATCACATTTGGCCAAGCTCTTGTAAAGTCGTCCAGCTCAGCTGTTTTTGTACTGGCATCTAAGACTAAGTGGGGGCGGCCTTCGGGGTCTTCCACCACCTTCGCATCCCGCCGCATGTCAGTATTGTTAGCAAAGCGCCAAAATACATCGCGCAAATCATCTATTGGCATTTCCCCGTCTATGACCAATATCACCTTGATGCCTGCGAAAGCAGGATGACGGGCTAAAGCTTCTCCAAGGCGAATGCCATGTCGCTTCTGGGTTTTTCTAAAGCGACCTATCCATATCGGTATGCCTGCCTCAATCAAACGTAGGTTTACTCCCTCAAGCTCTGGATGCTCCTGTTGTAAAGCCTCTACGGTCAATTTGTCTATCGCTGGGGTAGGATAAGTTATTGGAGGAAGCCCTCTTTCCTCAGGCATTTTACGAGTCCCGTCTATGCCTAACTTCCCTCCAAATCCAGTTTGACTGCAGGAATGGTCTAATACATCTATCGGTCCCTGAGAAAATACTAAGTCAGTGCGCAGGTCTGTATTCTCCACCACGGCTCGTGCTACAGCCCAGTAGTCTCGTAGAGGCACGTCTTCATCTACAATTAGGGCTATCTTGGTAAGCATTAGCTGTCCAGCTCCCCAAAGGGTGTGAATGGCTTTCATCCCTTGGCCGGGGTATTCTTTACGGATAGAAGCGATGGCGAGGTTGTGGAATACCCCTTCTACGGGGAGCTCTATATCCACAAGCTCGGGCAAGAAAGCAAGTCGTAAAGGAGCTAAAAATATCCGTTCCGTAGCTTTGCCAATCCAAGCATCTTCTTGAGGCGGAATCCCAACGATGGTAGCGGGATAAATAGCATCCTTCCTGTGCGTAATGGCTGTAACATGAAAAGCTGGATAGTAGTCGGGCAAAGAGTAGTATCCCGTATGATCTCCGAAGGGACCTTCTAATACAAGCGGTTCGGAAGGGTCTACATAGCCCTCTATGACTATGTCGGCATCAGCGGGCACTTCAATAGGCTGAGTGATACAGGGAACAAGCTCTACAGCCCGCTTTCGTAGAAAACCTGCAAGGATGTATTCGTCAATATTTTCTGGTAAAGGGGCAGTAGCGGCATAAGCATACACAGGGTCCCCCCCTAAGGCAATGGCGACAGGCATTTTTTCTCCTTTGGCTTTCCAAGCTTCATAATGGCGGCGAGAAACCTTATGAAGCTGCCAGTGAATAGCCGTAGTGTAGTCATCAAATACTTGCACTCTGTACATGCCTACGTTGCGATTTCGGGTCGCAGGGTGGTAGGTATGAACGATAGGGAGCGTGATAAAGGGCCCCCCGTCCTGAGGCCAGCAAGTGAGGATAGGGAGCATGGAAAGGCGCGCCTCTTTGCCGAGATAGACGACCTCCTGACAGGGAGCTTTTCTCCCGCGCCAGCGGCGAGGTAAATAGCTGGCTACCTCTCCAAGCTTAGGAAGGAGAGAGAGCTTTTCCCAGAGTGAGGCTTTAGGCTCTGTAAGCTGTCGGAAAAGGGTCAGAATTCGCTGAGAGACAGCGTCTATACTATCCACACCAAGAGCTAAAGCCATGCGCCGTTCAGAGCCGTAAGCATTGATAAGGAGGGGAAAAGCAGTACCTGTATTTTCAAAAAGTAAGGCTGGCCCTCCAGCCTTAGTGATTCTATCGGTGATCTCAGTGATTTCTAACTTAGGAGAAACTGGGACAGAGATGCGCTTGAGTTCGTTGGCTTTCTCTAACTTTTGAACAAAGGCGAGGAGGCCAGGAGGATTTGCCATGGAGGTATAAACAAAAGGGGAAGCTGATTGAGGTTTAGAGTGGGGGGCTAAGAGTTG
>JANXDD010000115.1 GCA_025059915.1 Bacteroidia bacterium
CGCAAAGACCCCCAAACCTCCAAAAGCCACCCCCCTCTTGCATGTTTCCCAAGACCCTTAACTTTGCGGCATGTCATCCCACCTCTCACTTGCCAGTACTCTCTTCTCCATCCACACCGCCTATGGACAAAATATATTCATGAGAGGGTGGAGGTGGGTTTGGCGCCCTACCTTCCATAGCTGCTGAGGGCGCCCCTCTAAAAGCCCAGCAGAAAGCTTTCCGAGTCAAAGGCTCGGCTCTCCTCTTTAGGAGAGGGTGCATATGGCTTTGCCCTTCTAAGGGCAGCCTTACACCTCTTCCTAAAAGCCCACAACCTTATACTCCAAGACGGGGAGTAAAGTTCCCCAGTAATACTCTCCTCTCTTTCCTCATCCTACCTATGCCAAACCTAACCCTATGCGTATGATAGCGTATCGGTTGAATGGGGGCGATATGCCCCGCACATGGTACAACATCTTGGCTGACTTGCCGAAGCCGTTGGCCCCCCCGTTAGATCCGCGCACGAAGGCACCCTTGACGGACCCAGCGCCACTTCTGCGCCTTTTCCCCAAAGCTCTTGTAGAACAGGAGATGAGCGCCGCTCGGGAGATTTCTATCCCAGAAGCTGTTCTGGAGCTGTACGAGCGCTATCGTCCCACGCCGCTTTTTCGGGCGCGCCGATTGGAGAAGGCATTAGACACCCCAGCGCACATTTACTACAAGTATGAAGGGGTAAGCCCCACTGGTAGCCACAAGCCCAATACTGCCATTCCTCAAGCTTACTACAATGCCCAAGAAGGTGTGGAGACGCTCGTTACAGAAACCGGCGCAGGACAATGGGGCTCTGCTTTGGCTTTGGCGACCCGTCTATTAGGACTGAATGCACGCGTGTATATGGTCCGCGTCAGTTATGAGCAGAAGCCCCTTCGGCGAGTGGTGATGGAAACCTATGGGGGACAAGTCTTCCCAAGTCCCTCTAATCGCACCCACTTCGGTCGTCAGCTTCATGACACAGACTCCCCTGGCAGCTTGGGCATCGCCATCAGTGAAGCAATTGAAGATGTGCTGGCAGATGAGAAAGCCAAATATGCCCTTGGAAGTGTCCTCAACCATGTACTTCTCCATCAGACAGTAATAGGACTGGAGGCCATGAAGCAAATGGAGCTCGCAGGAGAAGCACCAACCATTTTAGTGGGGGCAGTCGGTGGGGGCAGCAACTTTGGTGGGCTCGTTTTGCCTTTCTTAGGAGAAAGCCTGAGAAATGGGAACCGAAGTTATCGCATAATTGCCGTAGAGCCAGAAAGCTGCCCTTCCCTCACTCGCGGGGAATATCGGTATGATTTCGGCGACACGGCGGGCCTGACCCCCCTCCTGAAAATGCACACCTTAGGACATGACTTTGTCCCTCCGAAAATTCACGCAGGCGGCCTGAGGTATCACGGGATGGCTCCCATTATTTCCCACCTGTATGAGCTGGGGTACATAGAGGCCCGAGCTTATCCGCAAAAAGCCGTATTTGAAGCAGGAGAATTTTTCGCTCAGACAGAGGGAATTATCCCCGCTCCAGAAGCGGCCCATGCTATCAAAGCAGTCATAGATTTAGCCATTGAGGCTCGTCTCACAGGCACAAAGCCCGTGATCCTCTTCAATCTCTGCGGGCATGGGCTCTTGGACCTTTCCGCATATGACGATTTTCACGCAGGGCGCTTAGAATGAACTTCGGGGGGATGCCAGGGCATCCCCCCTTTCGTTTAGGGAAAAAGCTTTTACTCTCCTCCCTGTTAGCGAGCAGTGAGCATGCCATCTTTTGTAAAAGAAGCCCGCGGTTTATCCCTTTTGTGATTATCTAACTTTGCGGGCATGCGATATATCCTCGCCGCTTCCCTCGTAGCGGTGATGTGGCCTCAGGATTGGACGAAGCGCCAAGCAGAGCTGGCTCGCCTCGGAAAAGATATCAAAGTAACTCAGGCAGAGTTTGAGTATGCATATGCAAAAGCTCACGGAGGATGGAACCAGGCCAAAACCCATTCCCCAGACCAGTACCGAACTTACTTAGAGGCTTACCTCAACTTTCGCCGAAAAGTAGCAGATGCGCAGGCTCGCAAGTTAGATACCGCCCAATCTTTTCGCGAAGAGTACGAGAGCTATCTCCGCCAGCTGGCAAAGCCCTACCTTTTGGAAAAAGAAGTCTTAGACACCCTCCTTCGGCAGATGCACGCTCGCCTGCAGGAGGAAATCCGAGCTTCTCACATTTTGATAAGCATCAAAGACGGGGACACGGCTGCAGCTTATCAGCGAGCCCTAAGCTTACGCGACTCTATCGTGAAGGGAAAGATATCTTTCGCCGAAGCAGCTCGCCTTTATTCAGATGACCCTTCTGCTGCTCAGAATGCAGGGGATTTAGGCTACTTCAGTGCCTTTGACATGGTAGCACCCTTTGAAGATGCTGCTTATAAGACGCCAGTTGGCAGTGTGTCCATGCCCGTACGGACACGATTTGGGTATCACCTTATCTATGTCCAAGAGCGAGTACCCCATGCAGGTCAGCGAAAAGCCGCTCATATTCTCGTACGCTGGGGCCCCACCTACACAGCTAAAGACAGCATAGAAGCAGAAAAGCGCATTCGTGAGGTATATGCCCGCCTTCAGAAAGGAGAAAAGTGGGAAGACCTTGCCCGAGACTTTTCAGACGACCCCATGACAGCCAGTAGAGGGGGAGAATTGGGTTCTATGCGCCTCCTCCCTACCATGGAGGCTATCAAGCGCCGCCTCCCCGCCGGGGCTTACAGCGAACCCTTCCGAACCCGATTCGGTTGGCACATCCTCAAGGTTCTGGAAGTCAAACCCATAGGCTCTTATGAAGAAATGCGCAGCGAGCTCAAAAGTCGCCTTCAGCGCGATGAGCGCTACAAAGCCGCCGAACGCGCCTATTTTGACCGGCAGCTCCTCACCTACAAATACCAAGAAAATAAAGCCGTCCGCCAAACCCTCCGACAAGCGCTGGATACCCTCTACCCCGATTTAGATAAAGCCCTTACTACTCTCCCCTCCACCCTTCTGAATAGTACCCTCTTCACCCTTCATAAGCAAAAGCATTCTGTACGAAGCTTTTTGACCTACTGGGCAAATAATCGCGGGCTTCAGCTTGCCCGCTCCCTCTCCAATGAAGTCTTTGATGAAGCTCTACGCAACTTCGCCTATGAAAAGGTTTTAGACATAGAGCTTACTCAGCTGCCTAAGCGCTACCCAGAATTTGAGCTTCTGCGGCGAGAATACTACTACGGCGTTCTCTTTTTCAATATCAGCGAGCGCGAAGTCTGGCGAAAAGCAGTAGAAGACACCGCCGGTCTGCGAGCTTTCTATGAGCAGCAGCGGACAAACTTCCCTGCAGGAGAACGCATAGAGGTGATTGAAATCATAGGATCAGACTCTCTATCTTTAGCTGAGCTTCCTAAACGCCTCCCTCAAGCGACCTTAGCCCAGTTGGACTCGCTCAACCGCTCTGCTCGCTATGGCTGGCGCATCATACCCCAGTTTTTAGAACGCAATAAAGCCGATGAAGCCTACCTACGCTATTTCACCGAGGGAACTCTACCTGCATGGACTCCTCTGCGTGGAGGCGGAAGGGAGTGGAAAATCGCCCTCATCTTGCGCCGTCTCCCCGCAGGCTACAAAACTTTCGAAGAGGTCCGAGTAGAACTCATCCAGAAATACCAAGACGAATTAGAAAAACGCTGGTTGGAGCGCCTGCGTCAAACTTACCCTGCTAAAATAAATGAAAAGGTATTTAGTCGCCTTTTTCGGTAGCCTTCTTTTGATGTGCCAACACAAGCCTAAAGAGCCCCCTCTGGCTCGTTACAAGGATCGCTACCTTCTTCGCAGTGAGGCCTTGGCTCGGCTTCATATTCCAGAAGGAAGTGATACAAACCTCCTTCTTCGCACTTATGCTTCTGAATGGCTGCGTCAGCAAGCCCTTGCAGATACCGCTTATCAGCTTCTCCCTCATTTGCGCTCTCAGATAGAGGAGCAGGTACAGGATTATAGGACTAAGCTTCTGATTGCTAACCTCTCCCGAGCCCTTAGCGAAAGACTGCTCAGTCAATGGCAGGTTCCAGACTCTGCTATACGCCGCCAGTATGAAAGTCAGCCGGAAGCCTTTCGAACAGTGCAGCCTTATTACCGCTACCGCTGGGTGGAGCTGCCTCCAACCTGGCAAGCTCGTCAAGAACTCAATCAATATCTCAATGCCTCTGATTCCCTCTGGCTGAGGTGGCTTCAGGAAAAAAACTACCCTGGCACCGCCGTAACTCAATGGGTGCCTCGCTCAGCTCTGGATAGTATGCAGACTTTTTTCTCTACGACTCTTTCTCTTTTACCCCTGCGGGGCACCGCTCAAAGCACCCGAATACAAAATGGACAGCCTCGCCTTCTTACTTTCCAGCTTACAGGGCTCATCTTACCCGGACAGGTCCTACCTTATGAAATCGTACGAGAACAAGCCAAAAATGCCCTTCTGCAGAAAAAGCTTCATGCTTGGCTCAAAGCTTTTGAAGACAGTCTTTATCAGCGCAGCTTGGCTTCTGGTGCAGCCGAGCTTTACTAAGGCTCAATTGCGCTTAGAGGGCATCGCAGCCGTTGTAGGCGATGAAATCATCTTAGAGTCCCAAGTGCGCCAGCAATACGCCTATCTCAAACAAAGTGGAGTGCGCGACGATGGCGGCCTCTACTGCGAAGTTTTAGAACAGTTCATCATCCAAAAGCTCCTCCTTGTACGTGCCCGCTTAGATAGCCTCAAAGTTTCCGATGAGCAGGTGGAAAGGGAGTTAGACAGGCGCATTCAGATTATCACCGCTCAGCTGGGCTCCCCCGAAGCCGTAGTAGAAATCTACGGCAAGCCCCTTCCTGTACTCAAACAGGAGCTGCGAACCGAAATCCGCAACCAGCTTCTCGCCGAAGAAATGCGCCAAAAAATCACCGCCGACGTCAAGGTAACCCCCAAGGAAGTGCGCGACTTCTACGAAAGTATCCCTTCCGATAGCATACCTTTTATCCCAGCTGAGGTAGAGCTGAGCCAGATTGTATTCTGGGCTAAGCCTTCCCCTTTGGAGCGAGAACGAACTAAAGAAAAGCTGGAAGAGATTCGGCGAGAAATCATGGCTGGCAAGATGGAGTTCAGCTCAGCAGCGCGAGCTTTTTCTCAAGACCTTGCCTCCGCCCGCCAAGGAGGAGACTTAGGTGAATTCACCAAAGGGCGCATGGTACCTGAGTTTGAACGCATGGCTTTTTCTGTACCGATTGGCGAAGTCTCCCCTGTCTTTGAGACTCCCTTTGGCTTCCATATCCTTCTGGTGGAAAAGCGCACAGGAAATAAAGTCAAAGCTCGCCACATTCTCCTGCAGCCCACCATCACCGAAGCTGATGTGGAAGAAGCCAAGCAGCGATTATCCATCTTACGAGAGCAAATCTTACGGGATTCAATCACTTTCACTCGGGCAGCTACAGAATTTTCTGAGGACTTGCCTTCTAAGCAGACGGGGGGGCGCTTCATGGATGAGGAAACAGGAAGCTATCGCATCCCCTTGGATCAGCTGGACCCAGAGCTTTACTTCGTTGTAGATAGACTCAAACCAGGGGAAGTTTCAGAACCGTCGGCTTTTACAAGTAGGGATGGGAGGCGGGGTGTGCGTATTGTGTGGCTTCAGCGCAAATATGCTCCCCATCGGGCGTCCTTAGAACTGGATTACGAGCGGTTTGCGCAGGCGGCTCTTCAGCTCAAAAAGCAAGAAGCTATTGAGCGCTGGCTCCAGCGTGCCCGTAAAAATGTCCATGTAGAAATACGCACCCCCCGCTGCGAAGAAGCCCTCTCTACTTGGGAACAGCCCACCGAGCGGTAAGAAAAGCTTACTGCCTCATACAGCTTTAGACCGACC
>JANXDD010000116.1 GCA_025059915.1 Bacteroidia bacterium
CATCTTTTTTTGGGTTCAAATAAAAAAACCGCGCCCTCCACCATACTCCCTGGCCTCTACCCCCCTGTTTTTTTTTTGAATAAATGTGTGGGCCCCCCCCCCCCCCACGCCCCGGCCCCCCCCAACACACCCTCCAACTACAAAAGCTATCGTCCCCTCCCCAGCACAGAATTAGAGGCTCTCCATGCCCTCCTTATCCTTTCTCTCCCTGCACCTGCCGCAAACGCTCAAAAACCTCCTTAAGCGTCTCCCTGTCAGCAACCTGTGCCAAGTAGTTAAACATCGCTCCTTGCAGGCGCTCTGCCCCGTCTATCGGAATCACCGCCCCCGTGATATATGGAGCTAAATCCGAGAGCAGAAAAGCCGCAAGCGCTCCCAGTTCCGCAGGATTTCCGTAGCGACCTGTGGGTAAGCGCTTTTTATATTCCTTCTCAAAGTCGCCATTAGGCATGAGACGAGACCATGCTCCTTCGGTAGGGAAAGGCCCCGGAGCGATAGCATTCGCGCGTATTCCGTAGGGAGCCCATTCATATGCTAAAGAAAGGGTCAGTGCCTGCACCCCTGCTTTTGCCGCAGCTGAAGGTAAAACAAAGGCACAGCCTGTCTCCGTGTAAGTGGTAACGATATTCAAAATGTGCCCTGGTAGTTTGTTTTCTATCCAGTAAGCCCCGGCCCATCGGCTCACATGAAAAGTCCCCAGCAGAACTATATCCACCACTGCTCGGAAGCCTTTCGGAGATAGGCGCTCCGATGCTGCAAGGAAGTTTCCTGCAGCATTATTCACTACCGCATCTAAACGCCCAAAATCCTTCACAACCTGAGAAAGGAAGGCATCTACGCTTTCCCAACTGCGAACGTCACAAGTATAAGGGCGCACCGCTGGACCCAGTGCCTGAGCAGCTTCTTCTACGACATGGGTACGCCGGCCGCAGATAGCTACTTGAGCTCCGCATTGAATAAACGTCTCTGTCATCGCTCGCCCCAAGCCTGTGCCCCCTCCTGTTACTACAATCACCTTTCCCCTAAGGTCAATAGCCAGCATATCTCTAAAAGTTGTATTCGGGATTTGACTTGGAAAAGTCCTTATCTGTGAAGGGCGGATCCACCACTACCCCATAGTACTCGTACCGTTCATATAGCCCTTTTTCATCCTCTACTTCTAAGACGAGCGGAATCAGCCGCTCCGCATCTATCACCAGCCGAATAACTTTCCCATAATCAGAGGGAACCTTGAGGACCTGTCCAGGTCTGAGAGAGGTATTTGGAGACTTGAGTCCGTTGAGCTCCATTATCTTGTACCAGCCGACGTGGAGTTTATCAGCGATGGAAAATAGATTTTCCCCGCTCTGCACCGTATAAGTAGTTATAGTGTAGGCGGGTGGCTGAAGTGTGAGCTTATGGGACTTACGCCCATCCCAAATAAGCGGACCTTCATATTTCACGAGGCGAGGGAGCTCACTGCGATAGCGCTCCCGTGCTGCAATCAGAAGGTTGCGGGTCTGATCATACCCTACAGCTTTGATAGTCTGGTGCTGATTTTCCAAAAGCATGTCGCTGGTAAGGTCAAAAGTAAGTGAGACGTAAGGAAACGAGTTCGGATTAACAAGCACCCGCTGGCTGCCAGGCTCCGCAGGGAAGAGAACCTCTACCCCCTTGCGTGGGCTGATTTGATACCCGTAGACAGCAAAAGGATACCGCCGCACCTTAAACCGCATGTGCTCCATGATCAGTCGCCCCTCTATTCTTTCATACTTTTTGAGCTCATACTTAAGTCCCCTGAGCGTGCCTGTGCGGTCAATCATAGCGTTCAAAAGCTGAAGCGGCTCTACCTGCTGGGCAAAACCGACCTTTCCTCCTATGATGACCCATGCAAGGCAGATCAAAAGCCTAAAAGCCTTGCTTCTTTCACTTTTCCTAAGCTGCATACGCAGGTAAATGTAAGGTTTTCTGAAAGAGCTTTACCTCCTCTGGATCGTTTGTTGCACACACAATGAGGAGGTGCGGCTCCCCTATCCGTGAGCGAAGAAGCTCATGAACGCGCAGTCTATAGGATTCATCTAAAAAGGCTGTAGGTTCATCTAAGAGAATCAACCCTTCTTTTGCATAGAGTGCAAGCGCCACCAGCAGCCGCTGCCGCATGCCGGAGGAAAGGACGTAGAGCGGCTTATCGGGCGGCAAATCCCATTGGAGAAGAAAATCCTGAGGGAGGGCAATAGCCTTTTGCCTTTGCCAATCTTTCACTACATCCCGAACAAGAAGCTCTGGAGGCGGCTGAACATGCGGAGATTGCCAGAATATAGAGCGAAGCGGAACCTGCCGAATGATTTTACCCTCTGTGGGCGAACTATACCCTGCCAGCAAAGAAAGAAAACTACTTTTTCCACTTCCATTTGGGCCAGTTACAGCCCAAGCCTCCCCACCTTCCATGAAAAGAGTTATGTGAGTAAAAAGGCTGCGCTTTCCGTATTTAAGACTGATGTTCTCTAGATGAAGCTTTGGCGGCATGGGTAACCTTGAGGGAGCTTTTCGGCACGAGGCTGGCGGTTAGCTCTGCTTCACACACGAGCTTGTCATCCACATAGGCCTTGCCCGCCATCTTGCAAATCCCGCGCCGCAGCTGAAGCATATCTAACTTGAAGACAAGCTGGTCCCCCGGTACCACAGGCTTCTTAAAGCGAGCTCCATCAATAGCCAAAAAATACACCCAGTAATCCTGCGGATTCTCTACGATATTCAAAAATAGAATCCCCCCCACCTGAGCCATTGCCTCCAGAATAAGAACCCCCGGCATGATAGGATTATCCTCAAAGTGCCCAGCGAAGAAGGGCTCATTGATAGTTACATTCTTGATGCCGACGATGCTATCCTCACTAAAGTGCGTGATGCGGTCCACGAGAAGGAAAGGATACCGATGAGGAAGAATCTGCCGAATGGCATGAATATCAAAGACGACGCCCCCACTCGTGGGAGTTTTTTGGAACCGCTGAATGATTTGCCGCTTTTGAATGAGCTTGTATAGAGTACGAATGAACTCAATGTTAGCGGCATGCCCGGGACGCATAGCCATGATTTGCCCTCGCAGCGGCGCCCCCAGCAGGGCTAAGTCTCCTATGAGGTCTAAAAGTTTATGCCGAGCTGGCTCATTGTCAAAACGCAGAGGAGTGTTGTTCAGGACTCCCTGCTCTACAACCTGTACATCAGGATATCCAAAAAGCGCTCCTATCCGCTGCAGCTCCTCTGGCGAATACACCCTATCTACGATGACTATGGCATTCTCCAGCGTCCCTCCACGAATAAGCCCGAGACGATGAAGCTCCTCCAGCTCATACAAGAGACAGAAGGTTCGGGCGGGTGCAATGTCTTTCGCAAAATCTTCCCAGCGCACAAGCGTAGCCGGCTGGATGCCCAGTACCTGAGAGTTGTAATCTACAATCACTGTAGCCCGAAAGCCCTCAAACGGAAAAGCCGCAATATCTACCCCACGCTCTTTATTTTGATAATGGACAGGCTCCTCTATGTGATAAAACTGCTGAGGCTCTTTCTGCGGTTGAAGCCCTACCTGCTGGATAGCTTCTACAAAGGGCAGAGCGCTCCCATCCAGAATAGGAATCTCCGGCCCCCATACCTCTATGCGGGCATTTGAGACGCCCATGCCCATCAGAGCTGCTAGTAGGTGCTCTACCGTATGAACCCGCGCATTTCCCTTGCCAAGCGTGGTAGAACGCATCAGATCCACCACATATTCCACCCGCGCTGGAATCTCCACGGGTGAGGGCAGGTCCATACGCACAAATACATATCCTGAATTCTCCGGAGCGGGATGAACCTGTACGCGTACAGATTCCCCGGTGTGGAGGCCGACACCCTCAAAACTCACAGTGTCCCGCAGAGTGTGCTGCTTCTGAAACATGGGCTACAAGGATGAGATAGTTTTTTCAATTTCCCGAAGCTTCGGATAAATCTCAGGAAGACGACGCATGATAGCCTCCATGAGAAGCTGCTGACGCACTTCTTGTACTGGCGAGCCGCGCCAAGACTTTCCTGGCGTAAGAATAGAACGAGAAATACCACTCTGCGCAGCAATAGAAGAGTGGTCTGCCACCTGCACGTGGTCAGCAATCCCTACCTGTCCCCCTATCCGACAATAGGCTCCTATCATCGTACTTCCAGCGATGCCCGTTTGAGCTGCGATCGCCGTATGAGCCCCTATTTGCACATTATGGCCTACTTGGATAAGGTTATCCAGCTTGACGCCGTGCCCCAACCGAGTCACCCCTAAAGTCGCCCGATCCACGCAGGTATTAGCGCCTACCTCTACTTCGTCCTCTATAACTACGCGCCCCGTCTGAGGAATGCGTTCATATAGACGCTCCTCTCCCTTGTAAAATCCAAAGCCATCCGCCCCAATAATGGCACCCGGATGAATAATGCAGTTCCGTCCGATTTTGGTCCCCGGCATGATGACTGCGTGAGGATAAATAACAGTCCCTTCGCCAATCTCTACCTCAGCTCCAATATACACAAACGGAAACACCCAAACTCCAGGGGCCAGCTTGACATTTTCACCGATATAACTGAAGGACCCTATGTAAGTTTCCTCTGGCACATAAGCTGTAGGATGTATGACGCTGTAAGGCTCTTTTCCCCATGAAGGCAAAGGGCGCTCCTTATACCGCCGAACCAGCGAGTAGAAAGCATGTTCTGGACGCTTCACATATATCTGGGTAAGCCCTGCTGGTAGCGGCTTCTTAGGACGAAAGCCGGAGGGCAAAAGCACCGCCCCCGCTTTCGTAGTGTATAAATGATTTTCATACCGAGCATCTGAAAAGAAAGTCAGGTCGGTCTCGCAAGCCTCTGCCAAACTGGCAAACCCCGTAAGAATCTTTTCTTTATCCCCGATGAGCGATTCTGCCTGAACGGCTTCTGCGATAGCTATGGGCGTGAGGGTCATACGCGCAAGCGCTTGAATAGTTCTTCTCGGAAAAATCGCCCTTGCAGCTCAATATCATGACGCTCTTGGGCAACTTCTGGCGATTGGCTCTCATACGGCAAATAAGCCGCCGCCAGCGCTTCCACAGACCCGCTGAATAGCTGCCCTAAAAGAACCATGTGCTGCACCCTATCGGCTGACAGCGTCTCTCCTATCTGCCGAAGAATAGCAAAGCCCCGCAGAACCTTTTTACTGAGCGTGCGAAGGGTTTCTAAGGAAACTTTAGGCTCTTGAAGAATGAGAAGAATATCTTGAAGCAACTGAATGTACTCTTTATGGGCAAAAGCGTGGCGCGCTGGCAGCCCTGAGACGAGCCGCGCAGCGAGGCTAAGGGTAATAGCCGCATGAAGCATGATAGCTGTCTCCGCTGGAAGGGTATTTTGCCGATCAGCCAGATTCCACAGAAGTTCCCGAAGTGGCAACTCGCCCAAGTCAGCCCCTCCCTCCACCGGACCAAAGACCCGTTCTGGACAGCGTTCATTAGGATTGAACCCTTTGAGCATAAGGGAGCGGAGGGCTATCTGGGTCAGCTCCTCCGGAGGAAGTTTTTCTACTGGCTCGCCTACCTTCTCAGCAAAATATCGCCCTGCTTGCACCAGAGCCCATTCAGGAAGGATTCCTACAATCTCAGTTTCTGTAATGCGAGCACCTGCCGCCCGCGCCGCTTCTTCCACCCCCTCAAATACTTTATGCAAAGGCATCTCGCGAAGATTAGTGATATTGATGCTGATTTGCACAAATCCCAGTTCGGGTAAAAACCAGCTTATAGCTTGCACATGCGGAAGCCCGCCACTGCTTTCTCGTATCTGCTGGGCGATTCGCTTTCCTATCGCCTCAGAGCGCGTATTCAAGGTAAGATTGAAGGCAGCGATGTAATCCCGCACACCTATGACGGTAGCACCTCCGCGGGCATTG
>JANXDD010000117.1 GCA_025059915.1 Bacteroidia bacterium
TTTTTGTTTTTTTTTTTTTGGCACTGGCTTGGGCTTTGTTCTGTGGGGCCCTTTCATCGCGTGCCTGGGTTTTTTTGTATAAATTTGGGGGGGGGCCCCCCCCCGCCGCGGGGGGGGCGCGCCCCCCCTTCCAATCACCTCCTTTCCCTAACATTGCATACGATGAAGCTCCACGAATATCAAGCTAAAGAGCTCCTAAGCCAATATGGCATTCCAGTAGCCGGCGGATTCACCGCAGAAACTCCCGAACAAGCGGTAGAAGCCGCCCGGAAGATAGACCCCAGCGGCAAAGGGCCATGGGTGCTCAAAGCTCAAGTTCATGCAGGCGGACGGGGAAAAGCCGGCGGCGTCAAGTTAGCTAAGTCCTTAGAAGAGGTACGCCAGCTAGCTTCCCAGATGATCGGTATGAAGCTCATCACCCCCCAGACAGGTCCGCAAGGGAAAGTCGTTCATACGCTTTATGTAACAGGAGATGCTTTTTATCCCGGTCCTTCGCCGATACGGGAGTTTTATGTAAGCTTGACTTTAGACCGAGCCACGGGGCGCGATGTACTTATTGCCAGCGCGGAGGGAGGAGTGGATATAGAAGAAGTCGCCGCCACTCGCCCAGAGGCGATCCACAAGCTCTACATCAATCCTCTCATGGGCCTTATGCCCTACCAAGCGCGTCAAGTTGCCTATAAGCTAAACCTTTCGGGAGAAGCCTTCAAAAACGCTGTAGATTTTCTTATTAGGCTCTACAAGGCTTACGATGCGCTGGATGCAAGCCTTTTAGAAATCAATCCCATGCTCAAGACCTCGGATGATAAAATCATCGCTCTGGATGCGAAGCTGGAAATAGAGGATAATGCCTTAGCGGTACGGCATAAGGAGTTAGAAGCTTTGCGAGATACTCGTGAAGAGGAGCCTTTGGAGACAGAAGCTCGCGAAGCAGGGCTTAGCTACGTAAAGCTGGAAGGGAATGTAGGCTGCCTCGTCAATGGAGCTGGCCTGGCGATGGCAACCATGGATATTATCAAGCTGGCGGGGGGATGGCCTGCTAACTTTTTAGACGTAGGTGGTGGGGCTAATGTTGAACGCATCGCCAAAGCTTTCCAGATTCTTCTCAAAGACCCCGGTGTCAAAGTCATTCTCGTGAATATTTTTGGAGGGATTGTGCAGTGCGACCGCGTGGCAAATGGCATCCTCCAAGCCTATAAGCAGATTGGTCACATCCCTGTGCCTATGATTGTCCGCCTTCAAGGAACTAATGCTGACCTTGCTGCTCAAATTCTGCGGGAGTCGGGGCTTCCGATTATTCCCGCAGTGGAGCTATGGGAAGCAGCACAAAAGGTACAAGCAGCTTTACAGAGTGCTACCTGACGTATGCCGCTGCTGCCTGTCCTGACGATAGCAGGTTCCGACAGTAGTGGTGGAGCTGGCATTCAAGCTGATCTAAAAGCCTTTACTGCCATAGGCACCTATGGCATGAGCGTCGTCACAGCGCTCACCGCCCAGAATACTTATAGGGTGGAGGGCATTCACCCCGTCCCCGCAGAGTTTGTAGAAGCTCAACTGCAGGCGGTTTTTGCTGATATTCGTCCAAAGGCTGCAAAAACAGGTATGCTCTTTTCGGAAAATATCATTCAAGTAGTACGACAGTTTTGGCAAAAAAATGCCAAGGATATACCGCTTATAGTAGACCCTGTCCTTGTGGCGACTTCTGGCGCCCGCCTTTTGAGCCCAGGGGCAGAGGAAGCTTTACGACAGCTGGCAGCAGAGGCATATTTAGTTACCCCTAACTTGCCAGAAGCTGCTCTTCTGGCAGAAATGGATGTGCCCCAAAGTGAAAAGGAATTCATTGCTTTGGGTGAGGCCTTATCGCGGCGATATCCTCAGCCTTATTGGCTCCTCAAAGGAGGGCATGCTTCCTGGGAGAAGCACACGGTTACTTCCTTTCTGATGAAGGAGGGACGGCTTTTTCAGCGCTTTGTGCAGCCTCGGCTCAACCTGCCGCGCCCACCTCATGGCACTGGCTGCACACTCGCTTCGGCGATAGCTGCTTATACGGCTCGGGGCTATTCTGCGGTAGAAGCTGCCCAACAAGGTTTAGATTTTGTGCACCGTTCGCTGGTCAAGGCTGACCTTGCCCTTGGAGGGGCAGCAGTAGTGCCAAATCCTATTACATGCGATTGATTCTTTTGTGGCTTTCGTCCAGTCTGTGGGCGCAGATTCGCCTCAGCCAAAATCCCATTTCGGGGGAATGTCGCCTCTCTTCAGATTCTCTGCGTCCGATTACGCCTGCATTTTTCCCTTACCTGTATCGGTATGAGTGGGATTCTAATAACAAAGTAGAAACGCTCTGGCTTTCGCGCCAGCTGCGGGTTCGTATAGAGCAGCGCGCCTGTATTCGCCATCATGTAACCTATGAAATACGCGTGCCTTTATCTTATCCGCTTAGTGGAGGCTTCACACGGGGACTGCTGTCTCTTTTGGATACTGTCCTGACCCTTCTCCATCGCGACAATCCAACTTTTCTCGCCATGAAAAATGAAGTACTCCCCAAGCTCGGGCAGCAAGCTGCTCTTCGTTCGGTCGGAGAAGTAGTGATTCTCCCTTATCATGAGTGGAGCTTTCTCCTCAAGTTAGATCAAGATAAAGAGGGCTCGGTGGTCGTTTTGGAGACGATACGATATCTGAGCAGTCAAGCTATTCAGCGGGCAGGCGTGCCAGAGTATATGGATGATGCATTAGGACCATAGAGGAGGTATGCGCATACCTCAGACAGAGAGCATTTTCGCTCGGATGACGAGCTTAGCTAATCAAGAAGGTGCTCTTAACCTTGCTCAGGGGCTTATGTGGCTTCCGCCGGATCCTGCGCTCTTGGAAGAAGCGGCTCGGGCTTTCTCAGACTCTACCCTTCATCAGTACTCCCTTCCTGCTGGCATACTTGAGCTGCGAGAGGTAATAGCAAGCTTGTCTGAAAGGTTCTTTGGTACTACTTATGATCCTGCCTCAGAAGTTACTATTACAGCAGGCGCTACCGAAGCCCTATTTGCTGCTGTACAGGCCTTGACTCAGCCGGGGGATGAGGCGGTGTTTATAGAACCTGCCTATGATAGCTACCTTCCCGCTTTCCAGATAGGCAGCGTACGCCCCTATGCAGTGAAGCTGCAGATTACTTCTACGGGCATATACCTTCCTTGGGAAGAGGTAGAGAAACGACTAAGCCCTAAAACTCGCCTTCTTCTGCTTAATTTCCCTCATAATCCTACTGGACGAACTCTCCACGAAGAAGACCTGAAGGCGCTGGAACGCCTCGTAGAGCTCTATCCGCAGCTTACTTTGATTGTAGATGAAGCCTACGAGTACATGCAGTGGCATCCGAACTTTGAGGTAATAGAAGCACTTCCTCCCGTTAGTGTGCGGCAGTCTCCCCTTCTGCGGGAGCGGAGCATAATAATTGGTTCGCTGGGGAAAATTGTCGGTGCGACTGGATGGCGATTAGGGTATGCGTTAGCGCCTGCTCCTTTGAGTAAAGCCCTGCGAGCTGTACATCAGTTTATTACCTTTTGTGCTGCAACTCCCTTGCAATTTACTTTGGCTCGGTACCTCGGCACCAGCCCCGATAAGGTTCTTTACTTTCATGCAGCTCTTTTAGAGCGAAGAAAAATTTTCGTGGAGCATCTTCGCACACTTACGCATTTAGAAGTTTTGCCACCTGAAGGGGGCTATTTCGTACTGGTGCGCCCACCCTCTACAAATCTCCCCGACACTACTTTAGCAGAAGAGCTAACTCGCAAAGCAAAGGTAGCCAGTATTCCCTTGAGTCCATTTTATGGAGAGGGGGTAAATACGGGGTGGCTAAGGCTGTGTTTTGCCCGTCCTATAGAGATGCTTATTCAAGCTGCTGAGCAGCTGGGAAGGGTGTATCCGGCGGGTCCACCCAGCGTCCATCCGACCGAATAAGCTCTATTAGCGCATCCAGAGCTTCTTCTTCTCGTACGTTTTTGCGAACAATGTCCTTGCCACGATAAAGATGAATCGTACCTGGCCCCGCCCCCACATAGCCGTAATCCGCATCTGCCATCTCTCCTGGACCATTGACGATGCAGCCCATGATAGCAATTTTTAGGCCTTTGAGATGACTGGTGCGTGCCCTAATCCGAGCAGTAACTTCTTCTAAATTGAATAAGGTGCGCCCGCACGATGGACAGGCGATGTAGTCTGTTCGGATGAGACGCAAGCGCGCCGCTTGCAAAAGATCAAAAGCGAGACGAACACCTGCAGCAGCAGGCCTGTCGTAGATATAAAGCCACAGCCCATCCATCATGTTGTCCAGAAGAAAAGGGCTCACATGAGAAGCTATTTCCACCGCCAGCGCATGAGCTGGAAGGGGTTCAGGACTGCCTTTTGGAGGATGAAGGCTAAGGCGCGCTACCATAGGAGGATGAAAGCCCCGCTGAGCTGTGTAAAGGCGCACCCAGCGCACAAACCTGCCCGGAAGCTCATCCTCCCCTTCTATCACCCACACTACTGATGGGTCTTTGAGAAAGTCAAGCCCTTCCCTTAGCACATCCTCCGCCCTCAATCGCACAAAGTTTAGAGAAGGATGACGCAGGGAAGCCTTCTGCCATGCTTCTACAGAGGGGAAATAAGGCACATCTTGTGAGCGAGCGGCCTTTTCCCACACCGCTGAATCAAAAATAAGGGGAACCTCGGGGAAAGAGTTAGGCACCTGAGCCCCTACATAAATGTAGTCCGGCGTCTGAGCCCCTCCATATAGGTCTATGCCATGTAGTACCCGAGAGTGGTCCGCTATCACAACGGCAGGATATGGAGCCCCTACATTTGCCACAGACCACCGACTGAATCTTTCATACTTCAAGCCTCCTCCCTCCCACTGGGGTTCGGGAAGATTCAGAGAAGTATCTCGGTGCTTTTCTGCAAAGGAGACCAAAGCCTTACAAGTAGGAAGCTCGTTCTCAGGAGGTTCTGTAAGGGAGACTCGTACGGTATCTCCTATCCCATCCAGGAGTAAAGATTCAATTCCCAAGGCTGATTTGATTCGGCCATCGCTTCCATCTCCCGCTTCAGTAACTCCCAAATGAATCGGATAAAGGCGCCCATGCTCCCGCAGCCGCTTCACTAAATGCCTGTAAGCAGCAACCATTACCGCGGGATTAGAAGCCTTCATGGAAATAACGATCTGATAAAATCCCTCCGCCTCACAGATGCGGACAAATTCCATAGCTGACTCTACCATGCCTTCTGGGGTATCCCCGTAGCGATTGAGGATACGGTCGGATAAAGAACCGTGATTTACGCCGATGCGCATTGCAGTGCCATATTCTTTACAGATGCGCACCAGGGGAGCAAAGCGCTGATATATTCGTTCCAGTTCGGCTTCGTATTCTGCGTCTGTGTAAGTGCGCTTTTCAAAGCGCTTTTTGTCGGCGTAGTTGCCTGGATTGATGCGCACTTTTTCCACGATACGGGCTGCGATTTCAGCTGCTCGCGGAGTGAAATGAATATCTGCTACAAGAGGAACTCTATACCCCTGCTGACGAAGGCGCTTTTTGATGTCAGCTAAGGCTTCTGCTTCTTTCTGGCTGGGCGCTGTGAGGCGTACATATTCTGCACCCGCTTCCACCAGACGAATGATTTGAGCCACTGTAGCCTCAATGTCCAAAGTGTCCGTAGTGGTCATCGTCTGGATGCGAATCGGGTTAGAGCCTCCTACAGGAATATCTCCGATAGGCACTTCCAGCGTAGGAAGCCGCTTAGGAGATACTAAGGAAGTATAGTAGGACTGCAGCTGGGTCAGGGAAGAGTGGAGCACCGAAGCAAATAAACAAAAGTTTTTGCTGTGG
>JANXDD010000118.1 GCA_025059915.1 Bacteroidia bacterium
CACCTGATAAAAGCGCGCATGTGAAGGAGGAAGATAACGCCGCTGAACCTCCTCCGTATCTGGTGCAAGGCAGAGATAATTCCTAGGCCTGAGAAGGACAGGCTCTTCCCCTGATATGCGCTGAAAGCTGCGAGCTGACGACCCCCGAGCCAGAAGAAGTTGAGAAGCATCTATGATTTTCGCAGAGCGATTATACAGCTCTATATATCGCACACTTCCCGGATGAGGCTCTGGCAAAATCTCATTCACAACCACATCCAGAGGCTCTACCTGCGCTGGCACTACAAGTTCTATCCCCAGCGAATCCACAGAAGCCCCTGCACAAGTAGTGGCAGAATGAAGAGAAACTCGGTATGTACGATTTTCCTCTAAAGGCACCATGGGAAGAAGCTCTACGGCAAATCCCTCTGCTGTAGGCGTGGCAGCAATGAGAGGTACAGGAGGCTCCCACCGATACGACTCCACTCTACTGAGCAGGTTGCTATCCATCCGTTCGGAAAAAGTAAGGATTACCACAGGCGGCTCATACCGGACAGAAGAAATCCGAACGGGCGGCGGAGCATCGGTTCGGCGAACGGAATTAGGAGCACTGGGCGTGCCTCCTACCGGAGACCTGCTCACTTGCCACCCTTCTTTCCCCCCACACAGCCACTCTGTCCAAATCCGCTCCAGACTCCACCCACCTTCATCCTTTGCGGGATCATCGTACCAGTCGTCGGAATAGCTCACACGGTCTATTATCTCACCGCTGGGGGAAAGGAGCGCTATTGTACCGCCTCTATTTGGAAGGCTGGGGAATCCCCCTATTCCGAGAGAAGAGCCATATGGAGCCAGTGCTACAGCCCCTTCCACTGAAGAAAGGGTCAGATAGCCCCCAGGCCGAAAAAGAAAAGAAGGCAGCTGCTTCGTAACATTTCCCACCCGAAGGCTCCACCCCCCCAGCTCTAAGTATTTTTGAGAGCGATTGTAAATCTCCACATACTCATATGGAGGAAGGCCCACTGGCGGCTCGGGATCTGTCATGATTTCTGTAATCACTATATCAAAAGCCGCAGGCGGCGAAGGCAGACCAAAAGCCTGCTGTAGCCGAACTCTATTTCCTACACAATCCTGAGCATCTATCTCAAGAAGGTAATCTGCACTGAGCAAAAGCGGTGCGCTTAGGTGAAGCACTACTTCATTAGGCTCTCCCAAAGACACTCCCTGAACGCTTACTCCCCCTGAAATTGTATAACGCTCCGGCAGCCCCATGAAAGCCGTGTCTAAGGCTTCGGAAAAAGTCAGTAAAATCTCCTGCGCTGAGCGAAACCTAATACTTTGGAGCGAGGGTGGGGTTTGATCTCGCCATATGCCAGCTACGCTATTGGGTCCCCCCGGTGTGCCTCCAGAAGGATGAATGCAAGCTATCCAGTTTGAGTCTGCACTGCACAAATCATTCAGGTCAATCCGTTCCAAGCTCCAACCTCCCGCTGCCTTGCTTGGGTCCCGGTACCATGAGGATTTGTAGCTTACTTTTTCCATTACTGCACCGTCTATGCGGAGCAGGCGGAGGCTATCCCCGGAGTCATTTAGCGTAGGGAAGCCGCTCACTCCTACCGCTTGTGGTAAGGCAAGCGCCCCAGCCGAGGAAGTCAGAACTACATAGCCCCCCGGTGCAATCACCCTTTCAGGTAGGACTACACACCCCCGTGTATCGCAGAATTGCCACCCTCCCAGCGCTATCCATTTGGAAGAGCGATTGTAAAGCTCCACATATTCATAAGGAGGAAGCCCAACTGTCGGCGTCGGCTTTGCCATTATCTCAGAAATCACTATATCCCCTCGCTCCGCAGGCTCTGGCAAGCCAAAAGGAAGAGAAATACTTCTTGCATTCCCCTTACAGTCTATAGCCGAGAATGCAAGGGTATAGGTAGTCCCTCTCTGAAGGGCACTACTAAAGCTCACGCGAACCTCGTAATCTCCCGCTTGAATAGCAGCTATGCTATTTCCGCCTGTGAGAGTGTAGTTAGAAAGCTGGCTCATGGCGAGAGTATCCAGCCTTTCTGAAAAAGTCAAACGAAGCTGCGTAGAAGACTCAATCGCCCAACCCAGCAGGTGAGGCGGGGTTTGGTCAGTCCATAGTCCTGAGGTGCTGTTAGGAGCGCCCGGCGTCCCCCCGCTCGCATGGGCAGAAGCTATCCAGTTAGAATCCGCATTACAGAGGTCATTAAGGTCTATTCGCTCTAAGCTCCAACCTCCATTAGCTTTAGAAGGGTCTCGATACCAAGTAGAGCGGTATTCTATTTCCTCCAGAATCTCATCCGCCCCATTCAGTAGAGTAAGGCTGTCTCCATTGTCATTTAGGGTGGGCCATGCAGAGGGTACCACCGCCGAAGGATAGGCTGAACTCCCGCCACTGGGTACAAGAAGGAGATACCCTTGAGGCGGAAGCACCCGAGCAGGTAGAGTTCCACACTGCGAGCCGTCACAAAAGCGAACCCCGCTCACTTGCAGCCATTTAGAAGAGCGATTGTAAAGCTCTATGTATTCATAGGGAGGGAGGCCCACCGCTGGCGTAGGCTTGGCCATGATCTCAGAGAAAATCAAGTCTCCCCGCTCAGGCTCCTCTGGTAAGACAACGAAGCTGCTTCCACTTCCTATATTCCCTGCCATATCCTCAATGCCAGAAAAGCTGAGGGTATACGGCACCGAAGGCGGCAAAGCAGCCGAAAGAGTAAGTTCCACCGTAGAAGGTGTAGTCCGTATAGCTGAAACGATAGTCCAGCTGCCCGGTGAAAGGATATAGTTTGCAGGATTTTGAGCGGAAGAAAGAGTAATTGCCTCTGAAAAAGTCAGCCGAAGAGTGGTAGGAGAGAGCACTTCTACTCGGTTCAGCTGGGGAGGAATGGTATCCACTTGAGGAGCTCCTATGTAAAAGTCATCAAACCACAAATTCTGACGATTGGTAGAGGTATGGCGGAAATACACCCCGAAGTAAGAGGTGGTAGTAATGACGGCATCAGTTACTGAGAATTCCAGCTCCCAGTATCCCGAGCTATCGGTATATACTGTCCAAGTGCCCCCTTGGTCGCGCAGGATGCGCACCCTGAGGATATTGTTTGTTCCGCCGAAGCGGCCGGGTCTGCCCCCTCCTAAACGGGTATGTACTGAACCTTGCTGCCGCCACAGCTCCAAGCTATCTGAGCTGCCTGTAATCCCTCCCAGACGGAGATAGTATCCATTGAGTGCCGCATCTGTAAGGTCAGCCCTGTCTGCGACAAGATATACCCTTACGAAGTTGGATGAAGAAGGATTGAAGCCTACTCGCACCCAGAATTGCCATTCTGTCTGCTGAATGAGAGCATTTGGAGTAGAAAGGTAAAGAGTGGCATTGGCTGCAGGGCCATTGCTGCGCAAACGAAAATCGGGAGTAATTAGCCAGTATGCATCTGTCCCACTCCATGTAGGATTAGTCGTAAAGTCGCCATCTGAAAAATCATCCGAGAGCTGGGCATAGAGCAGACAGCCTATGAGCCATGCCACCCGCATAGGAGGAAAGTTAAGGTATTTTGCGTGCTAATCCTTACCTTTGACTTAGATGAGGAGGGTATGGCGATATGGGCTTGCGTGGGCTCCGCTCTGGTTAGCTGCTCAGGGAGTAGGTATAGGAATTCTACAGCCCGACCCAGCGGCTATTCTGCATTTGGAGAGTGATAGGAAGGGACTGCTTTTGCCGCGCCTTACACGGACACAGCGGGATGCCATCGCCAATCCCCCTGCTGGGCTTACCATCTTCAACATTCAAGATAGCGTCATAGAATACTTCAACGGGCGCTGCTGGCTTCCAGCTTACGCAGAAAGCTGCGACGACTGCAACTTCACTCTCACAGCTAATCCTTCCACAGGCGTCATAAACCATGTAACCACTCAATCGGTCCAAACTACCATTACCCTCACCCAAATAGCAGGTGTTCCTCAGCCTATTGCCCTTCAAGTGTATTCTACACTTCCCCCTTATACGACTTATCAGTTTTCTCCTCCTATCCTGACAGGCTCTGGCTCTGCTACACTAACTATCTCTGCTGAACCGATTGCGCCAGCGGGCACTTATCCGATTGTAGTGCAGGCGGTGTGTGGCAATACTATCAAAAATGTCATTTACACCTTGACCATAGACTCCTGCTACCGAGTGAATATTCTGAATAGCACTACGGATTACAATCTCACAGCTGCAAATCCGCACATTCCCACAGGGCAGCCGGTGTGCGTGATAGTCCATACCTACCCCGGGGTAGAAATCAGCGCAAGTAGTACAGCGACTCCTGCTTTTACTACTGGGAACCTCCATCCTCAATCGGTAGTAGCTGTGATTCACGAGGGTGCTTTTTTGGGGCGTGGGGGAAATGGGGCCAGCGGTGCTCCTCTGCCGAACTACAGCCTACCAGGGCAGCCCGGCGGCGACGCCATGCATATTACAACGCGTACCTTCTTATACCTAAGAAATGGGCATATCTTCGGCGGCGGAGGGGGCGGTGCCTCAGTAGGAGTGGAACAGACTTTTTCCATTCCTATAGTAGGCTCTATTTCTGTCGGCGTTAGTGCGGGGGGGGGAGGAGGAGCTCAATTGGGTCAAGGCGGACGCCCCTCTGGAAATTTCACTATTGGCTATTTCGCTCCTGGACAAGATGCCAGCGGTGGAATCACCGCCACCCCAGGGCAAGGCGGTCTCCTCACCCTCGTATGGACTTATACAGTGAATTTAGGGATCGCTAATGTAGATTTCATCGTAGGTCCCGAGGGGTATGGAGGACGGGGAGGAGAATACGGATATCCAGGCAGAGAAGGGTTCGTACGAGTATGTTTCAATGGGGTTGTTCGGCCTGCTGTGGGACCTTCTGTGCCATTTAGCTTAGGTTGCTATCCCCAAGGCAATTACGTCTTACAGTCTGGCGGAGCTCCCGGCTACGCTGTACGCAGGATAGGAGGGGCGCCTCTCTTCCCTTATCCTGACAACTATTATCTCACAGGCTTTATTCGCGGACGCATCGGGCCATGAGATACGTCGGATGGCTATTTCCTCTCCTTCTGTGGGGGCAATATAGAGTGAAAGCCCTCGTTAGCTTCCCCTCTCAAGATACAATCAGTCCTGTGCAGCTGGAGATGTTTCTATCCTTCTCTGCGCTTCGGTATGATATGAAGGGCTCCCATCGGGAGAAGGTCTATTCAATCAGCTACCTTTTCTCCGACGGCAAGGCTTATTTGATTGATCATCAGGCTAAAAAAGCCTATCTTGTTACCCCTACTCCTCCCTCTCCGCTTCCTCTCCTCAAAGCCGTTTTTGTCCGAAACCACCAAATCAGCGGCTATCAGGCAGAAGAATGGAAGCTGGACTATCCCGACCTTCAGCTGCGGGTGATATGGACGCGCGATTTCCCTTTTGAGTGGAAGGCGTGGGATAGATTTTTAGAGCCTGATCGCATAGGAGCAGCGGCACGATACTTTGAAAAGGGCATTCCTCTACTTATTGAGCAGTACGAAAAAGGGCTTCTTACTTGGGTGTTGGAGGTTCAAGATATTCAGCCCTATAAGGAGCCCCTCGCCTCAGAGCCTCCTTATCCTCTCTCTCCCTGGATAGGGACAGACTAATGCTTCTCATTGTTGGCGCAGGGGGCGTAGGGAGGGCCCTTGCTCACCGCCTTTATGAAGTAGGAGAAAAAGTTGGACTCCTTCATCGGCCCTATCAAGAAATAGAAGCTCCTTTCCCTTGCTGGACAGATGCCTCACATGTTCCCTTTTCTACTGGAAGAGGGGTTTTTCTATGCGTCAAAGACCGCCAAATACCCGAGGTA
>JANXDD010000119.1 GCA_025059915.1 Bacteroidia bacterium
GGGGTGGGGGGGGGGGGCCCGCGCCCCGCCGGCGCCCCCGCGCCCCTAATCTCCCCTACCAGAGCTTTCTACTCATCACCCCCTAACCCTTGAAGCCCACCCTCAAGCCGCTTTCCCCACATGCAATCTAACTTCTACCTTTGCGGCATGACCTACGATGCCCTCAAAGCCCTAAAAGAGCGCCTCGCAGCGCTAAGGAGGTTTCTTTGACATTCCCCGCCGAGAAGCGCTCGTCGCCGACCTAGAGATTCAAAGTCAAGCTCAAGACCTATGGGAAGACCCCGAGACTGCTCGTAAGATTTTAGCTCAACTCAAAGCTGAAAAAGAATGGATTGAAAAATATCAGACGGCACTCTCCGCCGTAGAGCTGGCAGAGCTTGCCCTTGAACTGCATAAAGAGGGCGGAGCTGAAGAAAAGGAAGTAGAACGGGCTTTTGCTGAGGCTGAGAAGGTCTTGGCGGACTTGGAGTGGCAGAAGATGCTCTCAGCCCCAGAAGATGCTTACGGTTGTGTGATTGAAATCAATGCTGGCGCTGGCGGAACTGAAGCTCAGGACTGGGTGGCCATGTTGGCTCGCATGTACACTATGTATGCTCAAAAGAAAGGGTGGCCTGTAATGATCGTTGACCAGCTGCTGGGAGATGGAGCAGGCTATCGCAACATCACTTTAGAGATAGATGCGCCGTATGCCTATGGCTACCTCAAGGGAGAGAGTGGGGTCCATCGCCTGGTACGGATTTCGCCCTTTGATGCCAATGCTCGCCGGCACACCTCCTTCGCTGGCGTTTTTGTATATCCTCTGGTGGATGACAGAATTGAGATAAAAATAGACCCTAACGATTTGGAGTGGGAGACCTTCCGAGCGGGCGGACATGGAGGACAAAATGTGAATAAAGTGGAGACAGCTGTACGGGTGAAGCATATCCCCACAGGCATTACAGTGTCTTGTCAGCAAGAGCGGTCTCAGCATCAAAATAGAGAAAAAGCCCTCCAGCTGCTCAAAAGCCGTCTCTATCAGCTAGAGCTTCAAAAGCGTCAGGAGCAGCGAGCTAAGTTAGAAGCTCAAAAACGCCCTATAGAGTGGGGTTCTCAGATTCGCAGTTACGTCTTGCATCCCTACAAGCTCGTCAAGGATTTGCGTACAGACTATGAAACCAGTGATGCGCAAGCGGTTTTAGATGGCGAGCTGGAGCCTTTTTTGAAAAGCTATCTGCTTCAGCTAAGCTAATCCTTTCATCTCAATATAACTTTGCCCCATGGCAAGCCGTGTGTACAAGGGGACTTTAGCGCGTCCGCGCACCCTCAAAGAAAAAATTATCCAGGGCATCGTAGATTTCGTTGAGGAAGTAAATGCTCGCTTCTCCGTCTATGGTAACCCTCCCGTTTATGACAAAAAGCTTTTCCCATGGGCAAAAGAACTGGAAGACAACTGGCAAGTTATTCGGGCTGAGCTAGAGAAGGTGCTACAACGAAAAGATGAACTTCCAGCCTTTCATGAGATCGTGCCTGAGGTAAGTACCATCACGCAGGACAAAAACTGGAAGACGTTTCTCTTTTGCGGCTATGGACGCTGGAGCCAGCGCAATACTGAGCTATGCCCTGAGACAACGCGCCTTTTGCGCCGCATCCCAGGGATTCGTACCGCCTTCTTTTCCATTTTAGAGCCAGGCAAGTATATTCCCCCTCATCGAGGACCTTACAATGGAGTTCTGCGTCTGCACTTGGGACTGATTGTTCCTGAGCCTAAGGAAAAATGCTGGATTCGCGTTCATGACCAGAAACTGCACTGGGAGGAGGGGAAGGTGATAATTTTTGATGACTGTTTTGACCACGAAGTTCATAATAATACCGATGGACTGCGGGCGGTGCTTTTTGTAGATTTTGTGCGTCCGACCTATTTTCCCGCCAACTTTCTCAATTGGCTCCTTCTCAATATCGCCTACTTTAGCCGGTACATCACGGAAGCTGAGGAACGCGAGCGCGTCTGGGAGCAGCTCTTTTACAACAAGTCTTCACAGAAGTAACTCCTCACAACGGGACATTCTCCCTCCAAGAGAGGGAGAATGTCGCCCATTTAGTTGAGCCTAGAGCCGCCCAGAAGCTGCTGGAGGAAATTTTTCAGTAGCTCCTCTTCCTGTCCTGTAACTTGCAGAGCAAATTGTAAGCTGGCGCTGAGAAAGTGCTTAAAGTTTAGCTCCAAAAAGGCTTGAGGAATGTCGGATTCAGCATCTATGTGAAAGTCTCCATAAAAATGGCCGTTTCGCCAGAAGATACGCGGCCAGCGGCGAAGGGCATTCCACTGATTAGCAATATAGATAGCCTCTGTCTCAGAATAGACAGGAATTTTCCCCTCAAAACGCACTACAAAAGCCAAAACCTCTTGCATTAGTCCATCTCTCAGAATAAGTATGCGCAGCTGGACAGGGATCTGCTCTCCACTCAGAATAAGCTGGAAATCCCCATCTTCATCCATGATGTATTTCAGATTTAGCTTTCGGAGCAGCCGCTTGATGCGCCGCTGGAGGCGCACACCGATAGGGGGGCTCATGGGAGTTTAGCTTTAGGCTCACCCCGAACAAAGCCCTCTCTTGACCCTAAGGTACTGCCCATGTTCAAATATACAGAAATTCTCAAAGTCGTTGAAGAGCTGCTTTGAGGTCAGACACGAGGTCATCGGCATCTTCTATCCCTACAGACAGACGCAAAAGACCTGGCGTAATCCCCAGCGCTAACCGTTCCGTCTCAGGGATAGAGGCATGAGTCATCACAGCCGGGTGATTGATGAGGGATTCTACCCCGCCCAGACTCTCCGCCAGCGTGAAGATTTGAAGCGATTTCCAAAAGTTTTTTAGGTCTTCTATGGAGTTTATTTTGACCTCAAATGATATCATGCCGCCGGGCAAGCGCATTTGCTGCTTAGCTAGGAGATACTGGGGATGCGTAACTAACCCTGGATAATACACCTTACTCACCTTTGGATGGGTGGCGAGAAACTCGGATATCTTTTGAGCGTTTTCGCTATGCTTCTGCATGCGGAGGGGAAGGGTTTTTATTCCTCTCAGTACTAGAAAGCAGTCCATAGGACCGGGAACAGCTCCTACGGCATTTTGAATAAAGCGTAATCGCTGCGCATCCTCGTCATCATTCAGCATTACAGCGCCCATGACGACATCTGAATGCCCCCCCAGATACTTAGTGGCGGAATGTACTACAATATCCGCCCCCATTTCTAATGGAGCTTGGAGGTAGGGGGTAGCAAAGGTGTTATCTACCACGAGACGGATGCCATGAGCATGAGCTAAATCCGCTAAGGCTGCGATTGGAGAGATATAAAGAAGGGGATTGCTTGGAGTTTCAATCCAGAGCATTTTAGTCTCTGGGCGAATAGCTGCTTCTACCACAGCGGGGTCCGTGGTATCTACAAAGTCAAACTTGAGTCCCCACGGCTCAAATACCCGGCGCATGATTCGGTAAGTCCCTCCATATAAATCACGGCTCACGAGTACGTGATCCCCTGGGTTCAGGAGACGAAGGATAGCATCAGTGGCCGCTAATCCAGAAGCGAAAGCTATCCCATGCTTAGCCCCTTCTAACTGGGCTAAGGCTGTCTCTAAAGCAGTGCGAGTAGGATTGTGGGTGCGGCTGTATTCGTAGCCTTTATGAACGCCTGGCGCTTCTTGCGCATAAGTAGAGGTGAAATACACTGGGGTCATCACCGCTCCAGTAAGGGGATCCGGTTCTGTACCTGCATGTACCGCCAGCGTATGCCATTTCATTCTACAAAGGTAAAGGCTCAGCAGCTTAGGCATCTTTCAAACGGCTTGCCAGCCATGTAAAGAGGGGCTTCCTCTCAAAAGGGTAAGGAGGGGAGGGAGTAGGGCTTTTACCTACAGATGGGGGCTATTTTTGTGATGTGGAAAAAGGTGTGGGGCTCCTGCTGGGGGGGATTCTATCAGCGCAGGTCTGGGTGAGTGCTACAGTGGTAGATAGCGCGGGAGAGCCTTTGCCTTTCGTGAGTGTGTATAATCTTCGGGCTCATCAGGGCACTTATACAGACCTGCAAGGACGCTTCCGAATAGAAGCTCTGCCTACAGACACTATAGAAATTCGCTGTGTAGGTTATCAAACTCTGCGAGTGCCTGCCTCAAGCTTTTCAGCAGTGGTGAGGCTTGTAGAACAGCCGATTGAGGTAATGCCGGTAGTTATTCGGCCGGGGGAAAATCCTGCGCATGAGCTGATTAGACGACTCCAAGCCCAGAGAGGACGATGGGACCCTCTGGGCCGTCCTCACAAGTATCTCAGTTACAACAAACTCACTCTGGGCCTGCCTGATAGTGTGAGAAGCGACACCCTTCCGCCTCATCTTTTTCTTTGGGAGACCGAGACGGAAAAAGTGTATCATAGCCCTTCACGGCAAATAGAGACTTTGCGCGCTCAGCGGGTCGTCGGAAACCTCCCAGTGCAAAGCATCCTTTCTCCTACGAGCTTTCTGCCTATAAGTCTTTATACCGATAGGCTTAGGCTTTTGGAAAATCATCTCATAAGTCCCATAGGAGATGAAGCTCTAAACTATTACGAATATGCCATCCGTGATACGATATTTTCTGGAAAGGATACACTGATTCGGATAGACTTTTTCCCTCAGCGGGGGCGCGAAGCCTGGACCCTCAAAGGTCAGCTGACAATAGTTCTCCCCGATGCAGCTCTCTATGCTTTCCAAGGTGAGGCATATATTCCTTCTTTTCAGAGCAGCCTACTTCAGACGAGTTTCTACCGCATATGGCATTATTATGAAAGGCTTGGTGATACTCTCTGGTTTCCTACGCAGCTCCATTCAGAAGTGAAGCTCAAAGTGCGAACGGCTCAGGCAGGAGTGGGCCTTATTCTACGCAGCCGGAGCTTCCTTCGGTCTGTGGAACTTCTTCGGGAAAGCGAGCGTCCCCTTTATCCCGAAGTAGTTTTGCCCGAGCAGGTGCCTTCGGTAGAGCAAAGGGCAGAACCTCTGACACCAGAAGAGAGCCGCTCCTATCAGGTGTTAGATAGCCTCCTCCGAAAAGTAGAGCTGAGACGATGGCAGTGGCTTTTAGACCTACCGACCTTAGTATCAGGGAGGATATCTCTAGGGCGAGTTAATCTCATTTGGCGACCTTTTCTTCTGTATCACGAAGCTGAGGGGCTTCGCCCTCAAATGGGACTTGAGACAAATGATAACCTTTCGGAAAGGTTTCGGGTTAGGGTGTGGGTAGGGTATGGGAGCTATCGGTGGGCTGGAGCACAGGGCACTCCATGGCGGTATGGAGTGGAGGGGGAAATGGGACAGCGGTGGCGTGGGCGCCTCTTTTACTATGATGATGTGCGAGAACTCACCTTACCGAGGCTTTTAGATGAGCAGCCTGCTTTTCTCCCTGGGGAGCAGCGCTTGTATGAGGTTCCTGTGCGAGGATATGCCTTCCGATGGGAGAGCATGGTAAGGGAACGAGCAGGGGGAATGTATCTGAGGCTTCCACTGGGGGGGCGGGCTCTGGGCTATTTTTCTGGGATAGTAGCGGAGCGGTCTCTATTTGGAGAACGGCAGCAGGGGATAGTTACAACTTTTGGGATGGAATATCTTCACAATCAGGTGCTTTTGAGGCGGGGTGGACT
>JANXDD010000011.1 GCA_025059915.1 Bacteroidia bacterium
CGCCAGTGCCTTCGGCGCTGGCGCGCCCCCACTCCCCTCAATCGCACCTTCAGTCCAGCGTACTTTTGCAGAATGATAGAAGCCCTCCGCGAAGGTACCTATCTCATCCTCTCTTGGCACATGCCCCGAGTCAATGTACTCAACCCCGACAGCATGCAAGCCTTTGCTGAGGCGGTAGAGAGCGCATTGACAGATTCTAATATCCACGGCATCGTTATCACTTCTCAAAATAAAGAGTTCATCGCCGGCGCAGATATAGAGACAATCTTACACCTGATGCAGGCAAAAGACCTAAAAGCTCTTTATGACGCAAGCTGGCGGATACAATCTATTTTCCTTCGCTTAGAGACAGGCGGAAAGCCTGTGGTAGCAGCCATAAACGGAACGGCTTTAGGAGGCGGCTATGAGCTGGCCTTAGCATGCCATCATCGCATCGCTCTCAACGACCCTTCCATAGAAATCGGTTTGCCTGAGGCTACACTCGGGCTCATGCCAGGGGCAGGAGGCACTCAGCGCCTACCTCGGAAGATTGGACTCCTAAGCAGCTTAGAGCTGATATTAGAAGGGAAGCGTCTCTCTCCTCAGCAGGCTCTCCACAGGGGTCTGGTAGAGGAGCTTGTTTCCTCAAAAGAGGAACTTATAGAGCGGGCATTAGCCTGGCTTCATGCTCATCCGAGTGCCACAAACCCATGGCATCAGAAGGACTTTCATCTGCCAGGGTTTAAGGTTCAGAGTGAAATGGGGCGCAATGCCTTCGCAGCAGCGATTGCCCGTCTGCGAGAAAGGTCCTATGGGCATTATCCCGGGTTGCAAAATGCCCTGAGTGCTATCTATGAAGGGCTTCAGGTGCCTTTTATCCAAGGGCTTGAAATAGAGAGCCAGTATTTTGCGCGCACGCTTGCCACAGCCACAGCGTATGCTATGGTAAAGACCCTCTTTTTTGAGCGACAGCGACTTCTTCGTTTGCCACATCGCCCTCCTAAGATGCCCCCCGCCTCTATTCGTAAGGTAGCCGTATTAGGGGCAGGCATGATGGGACGCGCTATTGGGTATGTCTGTGCAGTTGCCGGGTATGACACATGGATAAAGGACACCGATGAGTCTGCCCTTCAAGTAGCAGAAAAATTCTCCCAAGACCTTCTCGCCAAAGCCGTAACTCATGGGCGACTAAGCCCAAATGAAGCCGATAAGATTCGCCAGCGCTTGCATTATACCACCACCTACGAAGAGCTGGCTGAAACTGACTTAGTCATAGAGGCTGTATTTGAAAATAGAGCTGTCAAAACTCAGGTCTACCGCGAGGTACGTCCGTTCCTCAGCGAAAAAGGCATCATCGGTTCTAATACTTCTACCCTCCCTATCACTAGCTTAGCAGAAGCAGCGGGCATTCCTAAACGGTTCATCGGACTTCACTTTTTCTCCCCTGCAGAACGAATGCCTCTCTTAGAAATCATTCTAGGCAAGGAAACTTCTCCCGAAACTTTGGCTTGGGCTTTAGACTTTGCAAAACAAATAGGCAAAGTGCCTATTGTGGTGCGAGATGGGCGAGGCTTTTTCACTTCTCGGGTTTTCGGCACGTATGTGCGAGAGGGATTGCGCATGCTGAAGGAAGGCATTCCTCCTGCGCTCATAGAAAACTTAGGACGTCAAGCCGGAATGCCTGTCGGACCTTTAGCCCTGGCAGACGAAGTGAGCATTTCCCTTATGTATAGCATTCTGCGGCAAACCGAGGCAGACTTAGGGATAACTCTCTCCGATGATCCCGTCTCCGAGATTGGCAGACTTTTCGTGGAAGAGCTCCAGCGTCCTGGGCGCAAAGCCAATAAAGGGTTTTACGAATATCCCTCCGACGGAAAGCGAAAATACCTCTGGCCTGAGCTGGCGAAGTACTTTCCACAGCGTTCCGTTTCCTTTACCGAATATGAGGACCTCAAGGACCGCTTCTTATACGTCCAAGTTGCGGAGGCATTTCGCGCCTATCAGGAAGGAATCCTTTTGGAAAAGGCAGACGGCGATGTGGCATCTGTTTTAGGCTGGGGATTTGCGCCGTTTACTGGGGGAGTATTTCACTTCGTAGAGTGGGTGGGGAAGGAACGCTTTATTGCCCGTATGCAAAAGCTGACCGAACAGTACGGAGAAAGGTTTTACATATCCTCCCTCTAAGGGGCAAGGCGCTGCTTCTCCCACTTTTCTCCTCGCCGAACGTATAAAATGCGGTCGTGCAGCCGATTGGGGCGCCCTTGCCAGAACTCTATTCGGTGGGGGATTAAGCGATATCCCCCCCAATAGGGAGGGCGAGGAACCTCCTTTGCAGGATATCGCTGAGCATACTCTTTCCAGCGAGCCTCTAAGGCTTCCCGCGTGATAGGCTGGCTTTGGGGCGAAGCCCACGCCCCAATCTGACTCTCATAAGGACGCGTAGCAAAGTATGCGTCTGAAACTTCTGGCGGAGCCTTTTCCACCACCCCCTCTATCCGAACCTGCCGCTCTAAAACATCCCACCAAAAGGTAGCTCCCACCTTAGGATTGAGTTCCATCTCGCGAGCCTTCGCACTTTCATAGTTCGTATAAAAGTATAAGTAGGGCGGCTCAAAGCCCTTAAGCAGAAGCACCCGAGCATGTGGCTGGCCCGTCTCATCTACGGTTGCCAGCATAAAGGCGTTAGGCTCAATAAGCTGAGCCGATATAGCTTCCTCTAACCAGCGCCGCAGAAGCACAAAAGGGTCTGCGGGCGCCTCTGATTCACTCAAAGAAGCTTGGGTATATTGCCGCCTTAGACTCGCTAAGTCTAAATCACCCATATCCACTCAGGATTTGGACTCTCTATCTCTCCACTAAGCAGACGACGATAGAGGCGACGAAGCTCATGGGCAATCGGTGACTCTGTGGGAAGGCTCCAAAATTTCCCCTCGTAGTAAAGACCTCGGATAGGCATGACAGTAGCCGCCGTCCCCGTACCGAAAATCTCTAAAACCTTTCCATGCACAAGCCCATCTGTCACCTCCTGTATAGATATATCCCGCTCTTCCACGGAAATTCCAAGATGCCGAGCAAGATGCAAAAGAGTATCCCGAGTCACACCCGGCAAAATAGTCCCTCTCTCTAAGGTGGGGGTCACCAACTTTGGGCCGCGCAGCACGATAAATACATTCATTGTACTGAACTCTTCTATAAACTCCCGATGCAGCGCATCCAACCACAAAGAGACTTGGCAGCCGTGCTTTTGTGCTTTTTTGCCGCTTAGCATGGCTGCTGCATAATTACCTGCCATTTTCGCACTACCGGTTCCGCCAGGGGCGGCTCGGCTCATCTCTGTCTCTACGTAAGCACGCACCTCACCACTGTAGTAAGGACCCACAGGAACCAAATAGATAACCAGTAGATAAGACTCAGAGGGACGCACCCCCAGCCAAGGATCTACGGCGAAATAGACAGGACGGATGTAGAGAGCATGTTCCAAATCTGGGGGGAAAATATCGCTTTCCAACCGAAGAAGAGCCCTCAGCATCTCAGAGAAAAGCTCATAGGGCACCTCTGGCATAGCAAGCCGCAGAGCAGAATGATTAAGCCTCTCCCAGTGATCCTTCACCCGAAAAGCAAAACGAGTCCCATCCGAGCGCTGATATGCCTTTAGCCCCTCAAAAAGAGCTTGCCCATAATGAAGGGCAGAAGTCCCCGGATGAAGGGAAAGCTCTCTAAGCGGCTGAATTCGGGGGGGCTGCCACGCCTTCCCATCATAATGGGCTATGGCCATATGACGGCTGAATACCCGTCCAAAAGGCAGGTCATTCCATAAAATGGGCTCCGTCCGCGGCGAAGCCGCCTCTATTATCTCCACTTCATACTTTGACATCGCTTGCAGAAGGTTGCAGTTCCACCCGAGGAAGACGCTGCCATACTTTCACTGGGTCCTCCTGCCGAAGGAATCGCCACAAACCCACCAGTTGAGCTACATGCGCCAATACAAAGTACCCCGGCATACCTGTCCCAAAAGGTAGGCGCAAAGCTGGATAACGCAGCAAAATAAGCGCCTCTATCCACGCTATCCCTTGCCCCACTAACATCACTCCATACAACGAGTATGGGTACTCCACCGCCAGAAATATTGTACTTCCCCAAAGCCCCACTAAAGCTATCGGTGCAATCAGATACCGAAACAGCTTGTGCGACAGAAAGAAGAATGCAAAAGTGGGCACCTTCCATATTCTTTTCCACAGCGGAATCGCGGCAATCGTATGAAATGCCGTATAAGCAATACGGACCTTTCGTCTGAACTCTGTTGAGATATCAGGAGAAGGAAGCTCGTAACTTTTAGCAGTAGGCTCTATAACGACCTTTCCCCCCTGTAGTATCGCATCTAAATTCAAGTAAAGGTCATCTACTACTCCGCTCGGCATTAGCGACCAGAAGTTCTGTTTCATCAGTAAAAACCCTCCCCAAAGTCCTAGGGCGTATCCCCAAGTGCCCTCAGCAGCGCCTAAAAGGGCATCAAAGCGCACATACATCCCTTCGTTCTGACCAGTAGGAACTTCTTTACCAGAGGAGCCTATGCATCGCCGCCCCCCCACGATAGCTATGCGGGGGTCCGACTCCGCTCGCCTGATAGCCTGTAAAAGCGAGGTGGAACTCAATAGGACATCCGCATCACTAATGAGCACATATTCTGTCTTTACCCGTCCTCGGGCTTCGTTTAGAGAGTGTATCTTCCCGCGATGTTCTACTATTAGGACCTCCGCCTCCGGATACGCTCTCAGCGCCTCCAAGGTAGGAGCGAAGCTCTCATCCCCCTCATGCGTAGCAATCACCCAAAGCACCCTAATCTTATCCTTAGGGTATTCTAACTGCCGAATAGACTCCATCTTAGGCACTACCGAACCTGCCTCTCGATAGGCAGGGATAACGATAGTTACCTCTGGGTAAGTGGTAAGGAGAGGTAGGGGAGAGGGGGTTATCTTGCGCTTAATCCAGCTGACCAGCAAAACCCCCGCTGGATAAAGCACATACGGATAAAGGAGCAATGCCACACAGCTCCAAAAAAGCCACTCCCATACCTGCACTTTACAAAAGTACGATGCCCACTACTTTTGCGCGGTGCGATGGCCCCCACCATTGCAGCCGGGGAGCACAGTAGCTCTTGTAGCCCCCTCCCGCGGAATCACCCCTGCTGATATTGCTCCTTTTATAGATTTTGCCCAGAAGCAGAAATGGCGCCTCCTTTATGGACCAGAACTTTTTGCCCGAGCAGGCATTTTCGCAGGAGCTGATAATCACCGACTGAACGCCCTTCAGCAAGCGTTAGACAGCCCAGAAATAAACGCCATCTGGTGCGTGCGAGGCGGACATGGCGTTTCCCGCCTGTGGGAGGCTCTTTCATGGGCAGGGTTTCAGCGGTATCCTAAATGGCTTATCGGTTTTAGCGACATCACTCCTCTCCTATGGGCCGCAGCGAAGGCTGGCATAGTTGCTCTCCATGCCCCCTTAGCAGTTCAGATTCCCCATAAAGTTTCCCAAAGCACCTTAGAAAAGCTGCTTTTTCTCCTGCGCAGTGAAGAGGTGGATTTGACTATTACATGGCACCGGCGCCCGTGGTATGCATGGAGGGAAGGAAAAGCATTCGGAATGCTTCTGGGCGGCAACCTCTCCATGCTCCAAACTCTTTGTGGTACAAGCTTAGATCTCTCAGTGTGGGCTGAGAAACCTATCCTTTTTTGGGAAGAGGTGGGAGAATACTACTACCGCTTAGACCGACTCTCTTGGCATTTGAGAAATGCAGGATGGTATAAGAAAAGCACCGCTCTCTTAGTTGGAAGCCTGACTGCTATGCAGGACAACGAAGAAGAACCCCTAGGCAAACTCCCTTCGGAAATTGTCAGCGATACCTATACTCAATCTGCGCCATTAGCCATGGGGCTCCCTGCAGGACACGATAAACACAACACACCCCTCCCTATTGGCGCACAAGCTTATCTGACGATAGAAGAAAGAGAGGCTTACTTACGCTTTTGGCGCAGTAGCTAAAGGGCGCACCTCCACATATTTGCGACCCTTTTTCTCCCGAAAATGAACAATCCCCTCCACTACAGCGAAAATAGTGTGATCCTTCCCTATTTGAGTACCTGGGCCAGGCCAGAACTTAGTCCCTCTCTGACGGATGATAATATTGCCGGGACGAGCATATTGGCCACCGAAAAGCTTCACGCCCAACCGTTTGCTTTCTGATTCACGACCATTACGAGTGCTACCGAGACCTTTCTTGTGTGCCATACGATTATATTGATTGGATAGTTACAAGGGTCATAGCTTGACGATGTCCCCGCTTGCGCTTGTATCCTTTACGGCGCTTTTTCTTGAAAACAATGACCTTAGGAGCACGAATATGCTCCTCCACTCGGACCTGAACATTTACACGGACATAAGGCGTGCCAATTTGCAGCTGCCCATCTTTTTCCACTAATAGGGCTTGTTGAATCGTAAATTCCGTTCCAGGTTCATGAGGCAAACGGTTAACAGCGAGCCTCATCCCGGGGGATACTTTCCACTGCTGCCCACCTATCTCCACCACAGCATACATAGCGGGTGCAAGTATAAAGAAAATCCCCCACATGGGTGATGTGGGGGATTGCAGGTTAATAGAGCCAGCTTATTGATGTAGGAGCTTTCGTGTCTCGATATAGCGCTTTCCGTCGCCGTCTATCACCTCTACCTCAAGGAAATAAATCCCATGAGGGAGGCTGCCAATCCGCCAAGAAAAGGTATGCTCGCCTGCAAGAAGCCTATCGGAATAGGTGTAGCTACCAAGCTTCTGACCCGCGAGATTATAAAGCTGCCAACTAACACGAGACGCTCCCACGGCGGTGGAAAGCTTTATTCTTATTTCTTCGCTAAATGGGTTCGGGAAAACCTCCAAGCGAAGAGGCTGAGCTGATGAGGCTGTAGGAAGGGCCGTAGCAAAACGGCTACTGATCTTCCATATACCCCGCCCCCAGGTAGCAATATAAATCGGACGCTCTGGATCCGGAAGCACTCGTGCCTCCCATAACGGAGCAGCGGGATCAGTTTTATCTACCGTATCTATTTGATAGCGATAGGGCTTCCATGTAATAGCCGTTACCGGGACGCGACCAATCGCTTCACCCGTTATTTCTTCCCAAATGGGGTTGGTCACGTCGGAGCAGCGCCATAAACCCCATTGAGTTCCAGCCAGTAGTAGACCTGATGAATCTGGATGGAAAAAGAGGCTATAAACTGGTACATTTGGCAGATTGGCATGGATAGAGGTAAAAGTAGGGGAAGGATCCGTAGCATTGCGAGTGAGAAAGATGCGATCAGCTGGCCCCCGATAAGAGCTCACCGCAATAGCTAAGAGGTTGGGGTTATTAGGATGTATGGCTATAGCGCTTATGGTACGCCCATCCACCAGCGAGGCGATAGCAGAAGTCATGTCTTCAAAGTTGAAGTTTGAGGAGCGATCCAGAGTGATGTCCTGAGCTTTACGAATACGACGCAGAACGCCGTTGGAGTTTCCTATCCAGACTGTGTAATCCCCATTTCCCTCATGAACAGCAGCTATAGCAGTCGGTATGCTTCTGGTTGAGTTGTAGTAGTCTGAGAAAGTGGCAGCGCTAACATTACTGATAGAGGTCGGACTCACCCTGCTCCAATACTGCAAAGAATCTACGATGTTCGTGATAGAGTTGGAGACATACCACAGATGTCCTGAGGTAGCTACAAATAGATGAGAGGTTCCCGCCAGCCGCCTATTTCTGTCAAGTACGAGCTCAGGAAAGCTTTCCATCAAAACGAACGGGGGATAAATAGGTCCAGAGTTGGCCGGTCGGTCCTCCGTAATGGCAGATCGGACGGTTGGAGGCTGGATAGAGTCTTGGGTAGAGAGACGATAGAATGCATAACGCGCAGGCGGATTGTAAATAGAAGAAAACTGCTGTCCTCTATCCGTGGAGAGGCGAAGCCGCCCGCCTTGATAAGAAAAAAATACATACGACGGCAGTCGCGTACTAACAGCCACATAACCTGAAGGAGCCGAGACAGGAGTAAAGGGATTCCCTAAATTCAGAAGGCGAAATACCATTGGAGGATCACTCTCAGTAAAGTTAGCAACGATGTTCACAGGGGAAGGCCCCGAAGCGTACAGGTCGCCGTTAGGGGCCACTGCGAGAGACAGAATAGCAGACGCCTGGATTCCCCGAGTAACATCCTCCGCACGAGTTCCATTATCTACGATCCGAAGCAGCTTCCCAGTTCCTATTACCAAAAATGCTTCATTGTCTAAAAATACAAAGTCCCGAATGGGTCTGGGCATAGCGAGTACCACCCCATCAATATTTACGGGGTTTAGGCGCTGCCATCCTTTCTGAGGCGTAAATTCCCAAATCTGAGCCCCCCCTAAAAGAATATGAGCTGGGTCCTGAGGATCAATCCTGAAAGCTACGATACCCGGATTATTCACATCCAGCACATCAAATGAACTATTCTGAGCGGAAGAAAGAGAATTCCAGGTAGCTCCATTATCTGAAGAGACCCATACAGATAGAAGGCGTCCTGTTCCACCAACCCCTATGGCATAAATGATTCGCGGGTCTGAAGGAGCAGAGCGTACAACTATAGCAGCTCCCCCATAGCCTGCTCTACCATATTGAGAAGCGGTTGCAGGCTGGGTTACCTCAGAAGGAAGAGCCAAAGCCGTTCCTCGGTATGCTGTAAAAGTCTGTCCATTATCCTCTGACCGATAAAGAGAATCTCGCGTTCCTAAAAAAAGTACTCCATCCGCCCCCCAGGCCACACTACTGGGAACTCTGCCGGCAGGAATTGCGCGCCTTTCTACCGTCTGAAGAGCATCGGTGGAAACAAGAAGAGAGTCCGGCGTGAGGATAGCCACCTTATCATTTTGAACAGCTATATCAATCACATTAGTTACAATACCTCGCGCGTAGTTAGGGCTATAGGATACCGCTGGATAGGAAAGAGACCACGTAGGGTTCTGATTAGAAAAGGTCACACCTCCGTCTCTGGATACGAAGACGCCCATTCCCGGCATGCCAAAGCCGCCCAAAATGTTGCCACGCAGGGTATCTATCACACGGAAGGAAACTCCCGCAGGATTGAAAGCTGGTACATTCCCCGTCCCTACATATAAAACACTACCGCTTGCTGCTAAAGCAGTTACCGACAATGCTCTATATACTGCTTCTCCATTTTGATTTAGCGTAAAGCCAGGAACTGGTCTCCAGCTGCGTCCTCCATCCTGAGACTCATACAATCCCCCAAATGCAGAACCTACAAATACTTTATTTCCCAACCGAATTCCCCTCGTAAGCACATGTCCTACATTGTAAGGCCCCACAGGCTCCCACGGAAAGTAAGAAGAAGACTCTACCTGAACAGGTTCCAAATACCTATTCCCCGTAAGTGCTAAAAAAGCCACCCCTAAGCCGCCGATAAGGGTAAGTAAACGCCACATGAGGCAAATATAAGAGCTTTGCAAATATCATCGCTCCTAAAACCGCTCAAGAGGAAGCCAGAGAACTTTTTTATGAGCCGAAGGGTTCCCACTTCCTATATGAGGCTTTGCCTGCTCAGAAGGAATATCTTGAGGTTCATAGGGGCTACGAGAGGAGAGGCTCGTAGAAACTGGACGACTTAGCTTCTGATAGAGCCACTGGTAATTACGCTGGGCTATCTGATACTCTGGCTTATAGGTCAAACTTAGCTTCCACAAGCGCAGCGCGGCTGCACTATCCCCTCTATATAAAGCTACCACCCCTAACTGCTGATAGACAAGGGCTCGTGCGCTGGAGTCCCTTTCCACGAAAAGAAGGGGTCGCCATACGCTAAGCGCCGAGTCCCATTGCCGACGCTGCATGTACAACTGGGCTTTTGCATATAAAGCCTGTTTTCCTTGGGCATAAGCTAAGGAGAAAATGCCGACCAGCTGCGTAAAAACTCTACCCCCAAGAATGAGAAAGTCCCACCTCCTCCATGCGAGGTGGGACCTCTCCCTTTTCCTATGATAAGAAGGCTTCACCGCTCTATCAGGAGAGGCTCACGCAGGAGCCGCTCTCCTTGCCTCACCTCTATCAGATACACCCCCATAGAGAGAGCAGGCAACCTCCAGCGCAAGGGCTCTTCTGCCTGGAGATACAACCTCTCTTGATAAAGAAGCTGCCCACGCAAATCATACAGTCGCACCTCCGCCCCGCCCGTACTCCCAGAAAGGATGTTTATAACATCCTGCGCGGGATTGGGGTAAAGCATAATACCGCCGCGAGAAGGGGACAAACTACTTGTTGAGCGATCTATGAATAAGTAGAGAGTATCCCTTTTCACACAGCTCCCATTAGTCGTAACCAGTACAATCGTATCACGCGTAGCTGTGGAAGGGTAGCACTCAGTGTGCGGACCTGGACCAGTGTAGGTAGAGCGATTGATGACCCAGAGATAGGAAGTATAAGCATTCGTAGAAGCGCTATACTGTACGCAAACGTTTCCTGAACCTGAAGGGGTAATTTCCACCGTTTCACCGTGATTATAGGGACTTCCGTTTACGACAAAGCGCACCTCGGGAAGGGAATCTACAAGCACATAAATAGTATCTCGCGGAAATGTACCAGAAGGCGCACAATAAGAGGAAGTAGCAGTACGCAGCTCTACTACTATCGTGTCTATTATTCCCCCACGATTATAGGAAGGCCTGTAGATTGGGCCATTGACCCCAGGCACCACTTGCCCATTCCTGTACCATACATGCTGCACTCCAGGAGTAGTTATACCTGTGTTCAGGCTGTCGCGAACGATTCCGCCCCGCCAGCAGATCCGACTCGTATCATAAGGGAAGAACGGTGGATTAGGTAAGGAAGGTTGATTAGCAGGGTTATACCGAAACTCTTGAACCTCTAATACGAAAGGACCTGTTTGTGAGCCGTAACCTTCTACTACAATGATAAGGGTATCGTTAGCTGCTAATCGCATGCCTGCTCGGTAGCCAGAACTTGAAGTAACATTTTGAGCCCCCGTAGCCGTAGGGTCATGAAAGATGTCCAATGCTGCCTGCCAAAGAGTTGTAGAGCCACCGCATCGTCCGCCATCGGTATAGAGCCTCCGATTAGCTGAAATGTTTATAACATGGAGGTACAAATCGTTGTTAGATCCAAACGAAGTGGAATTGCAGGTGGAGACGCGTATAGAATCCAAGCACTGCCGCAGCACATACATGTAGAATACATCAGGCGAAGGTTGATTGCCTGGTCCAGTATAAGTATTTGTAAAAGGCGGTTGATTGTTCCCATTTACGGTAGTGTCTGTGCGATTTGGATCTCGTGGCGTGATATCTAATGGGTCCAAAATGGTATTGCCTGTGGCTGTAGCTTGTAGGGTAAGTACGTTAGAATACACTGGAGAGCCGGAGCAGCCGGCAGGTGGCAAAGCTGCCAATCGCACATAGTAGGTGCCAGGAGAGGTCGGAGTGTAGTTGTAGGTAGGGCTCGTGTAAGGAGCTCGCATAGTCCAGCTCCCCCCAGCAATGCTGTCTTCCCATTGAGCTGGAAGGCTTACAGGACCAGCTGCTGTGATTTGGAATGGATTCCCTGCTGGTTGGCTTGTTACACTCGCAGAAATCGTTCCTGCGCTGAGGGTGCTCGGACAAGTCACTGTGCCAGAGACTACATTAGAAGTGTCGTTCTGCAAATTGGGACAAGTTTGATGATAGCGGGCCACCCGAGCCACTATGCGGAAGCTGTAGGTTCCTACTTGTGTAGGGGTGTAAGTGATAGTAGGACTAGTGTATGGCTGCAGGGAGTTCCATGGACCTCCGTTGATAGAGATTTGCCATTCGGCTGGGTGAGTTACTGTACCATTAGCCGTTATAGTGAAGCTCTGAGTACCAGCTTCTATTGAAGAAGGAGTGATTGATAAGCTACCTGCCGTAATTGCTGAAGGACAGGGGGGAACAGCGATTTCGTCAGCGCCTATGTCAGGACCCGTAGGCGTTCCTATAGGCCGCGTTTCTCCATCTATATCAGTAGCTATGTTGATAGGTGAGGTAATGAATACGCCTCCTCCCTCCAGAGGAAGCTCTGCTGCGGCCAGAGGAAAGTGGAGATCCGTAGGGGAAACAAAAGGAAAAGCTGTACTGAACTGTAGACTATTTTGCTCACGTCCTCCCCCCAACGCTGTCTGCCACGCAGACAGAGAAGGGTATCTACTCGTACCCAATGCACCTACAAAAGCATATTGAGCCCCATTAGCATTATTTACAAAGTAGGCATTATTGTCCAACTGAGCAAATACGCTCGGACTATTTCCTTCGTAGGCGATAGCTACTGTGGTACGATTAGAGGAAGCACTACCTGCTGGAGTTTGAGTATTTTGAAAGATGTTATTTCTCACATAGACCCCTCCTGTAATTCCTGACCTTATTGCTAAGCACGAAGGTGTAGAGGTGGAAGGGGGAGAGGGTGTAGCCGGCGTTCCATATAGGTGAATGGTATTGTGGTACACATAAATACCTGCATTTGAGTTAGAACTGCCTTGAAGTAAAATTCCGTATGAATTCCATGTTCCAGCCGGATTATTATATCCATCTGCTACAATTCCCGCAATAAAGTTATTATAGATGAAGATGTTCGCATTACTGACGCTCCCCACGTACACGCGAATCCCATTCGCATCCCAACCACCTGTACCCGCATACTCTATGCTATGAATCCAGTTGCCAGCAATATGAGTATTTACGCAAGGTGCAACCGTAGGAAGAGAAGCACTTGACCCAGCAGTAGCACCTACTAAGATACCCGTAAACCCATAGTATTGATCACTATAGGCGTTGAAAATAGTATCCTGCTCTATGCGCAGGCCGTCTTGATGGGCTGCTGCAATGCCGGACCGATAGTTACCTCCTCCCCCCCAGCTGCGCACGAGATTAGCATGTCCTATCTTGCACCCACGAACGATATTCCCCACATCACGATTTGTAGCAGAATTGCCATGAAGAATGATTCCCTCCTGAACTCTATATATCCAGCAATTCTCTATGAGGTTATTGTTATTCCCCCCCACCGAAGCAGTGCCAGGGAAAGAAGCCGCATTACCTAAGTAAATACCTACTCGTGTCTGGTTTTTACTGCCTCCATCTACCTCTATGTTGCGCAGGGTTATATTTCGACAAGGATTAGAGCCTGTGGGAATGAGACCTATGACTCCTAAGCCGGCATCAGGCGTACCTACCCGGAAGCGAATGAGCCTATTGGGCCCCCCATCCACGGTGAAATTATCTATCCCATTGAACCGCAGGACAAAACGCTGGCTAGAGACGGCAGAAGGATCAAGGGCTATCTCTGCTACTGTTGCACGGCTGGGATGAACCGTAAGGGTAACATTGTAGGTTCCCATGCCGCTGTAGGGATTGACAATGAGTATATTGGTGTTATTTGCATCTTCACCTGTATAGGAGGGTAGAATCTGAAAAGTTACATTCCCTGATATGCCTTGTGTAGTCAAGGCATTGAGAGCCTCACTAATATCAGTGTAATCTCCCCCCGGGCCGATAGTATAAATTCCATTGAGCTGAGCCCACAGAAGCCCTACCGATAGCAGAGAGTAGGAAAGTCGGCTTCGCATACCACTGCAAATATACGGCTCAAACTTTACTTACCTGTCAAGGTATAGCCATGCCATGTGCTTCCTACCTCTTTGTATGAGCCAGTAGCGCTGGCGAAGAGGCTGAAAATCTGCCAAAGTTTGCTTTTCATCTGTAATGCGCTGGCGATTAACTGACAAGCCCGCCTGCTGAAGGAGCTGCCGCCCTTCTGACTTTGAGCGGAGGAAACCCACCCGAACAAGAGCCTCTATAACAGAAAGCTGGGCCTCAGGAATAGAATAATGCGGCATTTCTCTCACGACTGCTTCAAAAAAAGGCTCAGCGAGAGTCTCTAACCTGTCTAAGCTCTCTGACCCGAAAACAACCTCAGAGACTTGCTGAACTGCTCGGGCGGTTTCTTCTCCATGGATACGCGCTGTCATCTCGTAAGCCAGAGCGCGCTGCGCCAGCCGCTGTTCTGGCGCCGCCGCATGCCGAGCCAAAAGCTCTTGAATCTCTCCCCAAGAGGCCCAACTAAAGACGCCCAGCAGCCTCGGCATGTCCGCATCCGCCTGATTAAGCCAGAACTGGTAAAACTTGTACGGCGAGGTCTTCTGGGGGTCTAACCAGACATTCTCCCCTCCTTCGCTTTTGCCGAACTTGCTTCCATCACTGCGCGTTAGAAGAGGACAGGTCATTCCATACACCTCTTCCCCTGTGAGCTTTCGGATAAGCTCTATACCTGTGGTGATATTTCCCCATTGGTCTCCCCCACCAATCTGCAACTTGCACCCCTTCGTCTGAAAGAGATAATAAAAGTCGTAAGCCTGTAAAAGAGCATAAGAAAACTCCGTAAATGAAATGCCGCTCTCCAAACGAGATTGTACAGTTTCTTTAGCCAGAAGGTAGCTTACAGTGATAGACTTTCCAATGTCTCTGAGAAAATCTAATAGGGACAGCTGCCCCAGCCAATCGTAGTTATCTAATAGGGTAAGAGGAAAAGGCAGAAGCTTTTGGACTTGAGCGGCGAGCTTTTGAGCATTCTGGCGAATAGTTTCTACGGGAAGGAGGGGGCGCTCAGATTTTTTCCCAGAGGGGTCCCCGATCCTTGCCGTCGCCCCTCCTATTACCACGATAGGTTGAATTCCCATTTGCGCCAGATGATACAGCAGTTGAAGAGGTGCCAGATGCCCAATATGCAATGAATCAGCAGTAGGGTCTATCCCAACATACGCCGCCCCAATCTTTTCGGGAGAATCGGGCAAGGGCGTAAAATCCTGTATCAGTCCTCTGATGCGTAGGGGCTCTATCCAATGCATCGGCAGGTAAAGGTACATACCTAACTTCTCAGATTGATAAGTAGCTTGACTTATCTTTGGGGAAAACATCTATGCCCTCCCCATTGGAACAAGCTATCGCTGCTTTGGACAATCATATCCTTCAAAGGGGACTTCGGCGCACCGAGGAGCGGTATGAGATTTTGCGCGCAATATACACCGAGCTGACACACTTTGATGCAGAGACGCTGCATCGCCACCTCACAGAAAAAGGAATGCGCATAAGCCGCGCTACGGTCTATAACACCCTTGAACTGCTGGTAGAATGCGGTCTTGTAAAGCGTTACACTTTCGGAGAAAACCGCATGCTGTATGAAAGAAGCCTGGGACGACGCCAGCATGACCACATCCTATGCGTAAGCTGCGGTCATATCCAGGAATTCTGTGATCCTCAGCTGGGGACTATCGTGGAGAATGTAGGAACCCTTTTTCACATGAAGCCTTTACGACATGAGTTAGTAATCTATGCAGAATGCCTTCGCCCTGCTTGTCCGTATCGGCAAGAAGCCATTACCTTTGCAGAAAAATGAGCTTCAATCCGGACCTTCATATGACTTATACTCAGGAGACAAAGGGTAAAGCAATTATATTTCGCCTGGAGGGAAGCCTCATGGGCGACTCTACTCAGCAGCAGTTCAAAGAAGCTCTCCTCAATCAGTTAGACGCTGGACATAAGTATTTCATCTTAGACCTTTCTGCTGTACGAAATGTGAATAGTTCTGGTTTAGGCTCCCTTATCACGCTTTTTTCACGCACGCGTTCGGCGGGGGGAGAGTTTATTCTCGTCTCGGTTCCTACTAATGTACGCAATCTCCTCCACATTACGCGATTAGATACTGTATTTCCAGTTCGGGAGACGGTACAGGATGCTCTCCAGTCTATTCAGTGAGGTCTCCCCGCGTAGATGTCGTTTTAGGGCTCCAATGGGGCGATGAAGGAAAAGGAAAGGTTGTAGATGCATTAGCAGGTAGTTATCCGGTAGTTGCCCGCTTCCAAGGAGGCCCCAACGCAGGACATACTCTTTACTATCAAGGCAAAAAGGTCGTCCTGCACCAAGTTCCTTCGGGGATATTTCACGAGGGGGTGTATTGTGTGATTGGAAATGGGGTGGTATTAGACCCCGAGGTACTTCTGCGAGAGGTAGAGGGGCTTCAAGCCTTAGGAATAGACCCGAAAGAAAAGCTGATTGTAGGGAAAAGAGCCCACCTCATCTTGCCCATCCATCGGTGGTTGGAAGAAGTATCTGCGGAAGGAGAAAAAATTGGGACAACTCGGCGAGGGATTGGTCCAGCGTATGCGGATCGCTATGCGCGCCGAGGCATTCCAGTGGCGTGGATAGATGAGGCAGACTTTGCTCAGCGGGTAGAAGCCCTTTTTACCTACCATGCTGCTCGCTTTCCTTCAGAAAAGCCTCCTACCCTTTCAGAAACTTTTTGGAAGGGTATAGAGCTTCTGCGAAGCCTTCCGCGAGTGGAGCTTACAGAATGGCTCCTGCAGTTTGAAGCAGTTTTAGCAGAGGGGTCACAAGGAACAATGCTGGATATTTTCGCCGGTACCTATCCCTATGTTACTTCCTCCCATACCACCGTCGCTGGCGTCATAGCAGGGCTATCGGTTCCTCCCCAGTCCATTCGTGAAGTGTATGGAGTGATAAAAGCCTACACTACCCGTGTGGGAGAAGGTCCCTTTCCAACAGAAGTCTTTGGCTCGGAAGCGGAATGGCTTCAAACTCGTGGAAATGAAAGAGGCTCTACGACAGGACGCTTGCGCCGATGCGGCTGGTTGGATCTCGTGGCGCTGCAGTATGCCATCCAGCTCAACGGCGTAACTCACCTTGCCCTCACAAAAGCTGACGTTCTCTGCGGCTTGCCGCAAGTCAAAGTGAGAGTAGGCGGTTCAGACACGGCTCCTATTTATGAGACCCTACCGGGCTGGCAGAGTCTCAACGACCCAGCTTTTGAACACTTCGTCCGATTTATAGAAGGTTTCGTCGGTGTGCCTGTACGGGGCATCTCCACGGGCCCCTCCCGGGAAGATTGGTACGAACGCCTGCCTAAGGCACCCAAGTCTCTTGGATAAGGTCGCCTCCATCACCCGTGTATTCCCACACGAGGATGTTATCAGTAAGCTGGATAATCTCCCGAGTCATGAAAAAGCCCTGCCCTTCTACTACAATGAAACGGTCCCCATTGGAGAGGCGCCAGCTGGCAGAAAGAGAAGGCGGATCATCAGGATCATTAGCTTGACAAGCCGTAGGATTTTGAAGGGCAGCAGTTTTATCAGAACGAAAGGTCCAGCGGTCATCTGTCCGACAGGGGGGAATCGGCTCGCTGGCTCCTCGCCGAGAAAGGGTTTGAAGCCGCCATGTGCGACTGCTTCCCCCCGTCAATCGCTGCTCCACAGAAGAAGGATTGCTTGGTGCCGGCCTCTCCGGCTGACATGCCCAAAAGAGCAGCAAAACCCCTAAGGGAATCGCCCGTCGCATACTTCAAAGGTAACTTTTTACAGCTCCACCTCCCCTTTCAGAAAATCCCGATACCATAAGGCAGACTGCTTAGGATAGCGCTCCAGAGTCGCTCTATCCACATACACAAGCCCAAACTGCGGACGATAACCCTCCGCCCACTCAAAATTGTCCAGAAAAGTCCAGATAAAGTATCCTCGTACCAAAATGCCCTCCTGAAGAGCCCGATAAACTTGACGAAGGGCATCTCGGAGGTAAGCCACCCGAGCAGAATCCGCAGTTTTCTCATTTTCCGCAGCAAATCCATTTTCAGTAACGACCAAAGGGAGGTTTGGATCATACTGAGCAAACTGCTTGAGGGCAAGGTATAGACTCTCTGGGAAAACCTCCCATCCCATCGCTTGGTAAGGAACCTTACGCCGCTTAGGAGGGATAGGACGTCCCTTTATCCACGGAACTAAAGGGTGATACTTAATCGCTTCCCGAGTGTAGTTCTGGACCCCGATAAAGTCCGGGCGAGCAACTAAGCGCTCTTCGTCGCCAGGCTGCCCATATCGCTTGGGAATTTCTGCCAAGGCGGGGAAAGCATCTATGGGATACCCTCGCCCTAAAAGCGGTTCAACGAAGAGCCGATTGAGTACGGCATCGTATCGGCGGGCTGCAGCTTCGTCTTTAGGATTACCTGAACGAAATGGGAAAGTGGGTGAAGTAGAAAAAGTTGTGCCTACCACTGCTTTGGGCAAAAGACTTTTTAGGAGGCGAATACCCTCTGCTTGGGCTAAGGCGGCATGATGCACCGCTGGCAGAAAATTCCGCAAGCCCCTCCGCCCTGGGGCATGAACGCCGAGAAGATACCCCGCCGCTGTAAAAGCCAAAGGCTCATTGAGAATCATCCAGTACTTCACTTTCTTTCCGTACTCTTTTCCACAGAATTCCACATAGGCAAGGAAATCATCCAATATCTTCCGATTAGTCCATCCGCCATACCCTTCTTCTAAAGCCAGCGGTAGGTCCCAGTGGTAAAGCGTAACCCACGGCTCTATGTTTGCAGCAAGGCAAGCGTCTATTACCTGATGGTAGAAGGCTACGCCTGCAGGATTCGGCTGGCCGCGTCCTTCTGGAAAAATGCGCGGCCACGAGAAGGAAAAGCGAAACGCGGGGATATGCAGCTGCCGCAAAAGCTGAATATCTTCCAGATAGCGGTGATAGAAATCACAAGCCACATCGCCCGTTTCTCTTCGGTCTATTTTGTTGGGGCGGCGCACAAAAGCATCCCAGATAGAAGGACCCTTCCCATCCGCATTCCAGCCACCCTCTATTTGATACGCAGAGACAGCTACTCCCCAGTGAAAGTTTTCTCCAAAGTCTTTACGCCGAATGGGTGCAAAAAGCACCTCACAAAAATAGTCAGGACAAACCAGACTCCATGCAAACGGCCTTTTTGTTTTATAATGCATGTCTCGGGTAGGACTGGTGGGGGTGAGTGTGCTTTTGAGCGGATGTCTAAAGCTAATAGATGTAAATGTGCCGGGGGATGCTGGGGAGTTAGTCATAGAAGCGTACTTCAGCGATGCAGACAGCGCCGTAGTGCGTCTCTCTCGGACGGTGCCCTATTTTGGGGAGGGGCGCCCTCCTCTTGTCCCTGATGCTCTGGTAACCTTAGAAGAGGTGGAAACGGGAGCTGTGGATACACTCCGCTGGCGAGACTCTTTTTATGTGCGTGTGCGCGGGAATGTTTCACCACGAGAAGGACATACCTATCGCCTAAGGGTTCGGGTAGGAGAAGAAAACATCTACGCCACCAGTCGGATGCCTCGTCGCGTGCCGATAGATACTTTATTTGTTCTATGGCGACCAGCTGTAGGTAACCTCCCCGAAGGTTATCGGGCGATAGGGGTGGCTCGCGACCCTGCGGGAGAGTCAAATGCCTATCGTGCCCGAGTCTTCAGAAACGATACCCTCTTCAACCGTGTATTTGATTGGATATACTCCGACGATAGGTACATAGAGGGACGCCCAATCGTGTTTGAATTTCCCTATCCGTTAGCAGTAGGGGACACTTTTTCCTTAGAGCTTATGAGCATTCCAGTAGAGGTGGTGAAATACTATGACCAGATTGTACGAAATGCATTTGGCGGAAGTGGCGGTTTTAGCCCCCCTCCGGATAATGCCTACTCTAACTTTATAGGTGGAAAGCGGCGGGTGTGGGGTTATTTCTTCTGCTACGCTAGCCACAGACGCGGACTGCGTGTGCGAGAATAGCTATTTTTGAAAGATGGCTATCATCCGCCCCCTTCTGGGAAAAGCTCCTCAGATAGGAAAAAACACCTTTCTCGCTGAAACTGCTGTAGTGATAGGGGATGTAGTGATTGGAGACGAATGTAGCATATGGTACCACGTAGTGATTCGGGGCGATGTCCATTTCATACGCATCGGTAACCGCACAAACATTCAAGATGGGGCTATACTTCATTGCACCTACCAAACTGCACCACTTATTATCGGCGATGAAGTAACTATCGGCCATGGAGCGATTGTTCATGGCTGCACTATCGGTAATCGCGTTCTGATAGGCATGGGCGCCATAGTCTTGGACCACGCAGAAGTACCTGATAATGTTCTCATTGCAGCGGGAGCCCTTGTCCCTCAACATGCGAAGCTGGAGTCTGGCTACTTGTATGCAGGTATCCCTGCTCGCCCTATCAAGCCCCTTTCGCCCGAGCAGATAGAGAATCTGAAAGACTACGCCAGCCGATATGTCATGTACAAGGGCTGGTATGAGCGAATAGAATCTTCGCTTTCTACCTCTGATAGCTGAAAAGAGCAAATACAGAATTTTTGTACCTTAGAGGCGTATGCGAGTCCTGCCCGGATGTTCGGTTACGCTGCGCTACACTTTGTCTGATGAAAATGGTCAGACTCTTTTTGAAACTGAAGAACCTGTGGAATTTACGATTGGAGAGGGGGAGGTCCTTCCTGCATTTGAAGAAGCGATATTAGACATGGAGGTAGGAGAACGGAAGACTTTCACCCTTTCTCCCGAGGATGCTTTCGGTCCATATCAACCAGAATGGGTTTTTCAGCTCAGCCGAAGCCAACTGGAGGGGGATATCAGCCAGCCTATCTCCCCTGGTCAGATTATCACCTTGTACACGCCTGAGGGAGAGGCGGTTCAAGTCTCCGTCTTAGAAGTGAATGATGATAGCATTAGAGTAGATGCTAACCATCCTTTAGCAGGCAAGACGCTCACCTACACAGTAGAGATCATCAGCGTAGAATAAAAATATGGGGGGAGTCAGATCCTCCGTTTCCATTCAGCCGCAGCCGCAGACGGAGCGGCTTTTGACTCGTCCGACCACTTTAAGGATTGGGATTCCACGAGAGAAGCATCTGCAGGAGCGTAGAGTTCCCCTTATCCCCTCTGCTGTAGCCACCCTTACCGCCCGAGGACATGAAGTTATCGTAGAACATCGGGCAGGCGAATATGCCTCTCTGCCGGATAGAGCCTACATAGAGGCGGGAGCCTCCATCGTATATTCACCAGAGGAGCTGTATGAGCGCGCTGACTGTGTGGTCAAAATAACCCCTCCTACAGAACGGGAACTAAACCTTCTTCGTCCGAAGCAGGTGCTTTTTTCCGCAGTGCATATGGGCTCCGTGCGGCAAGAGTACATTCAGGCTCTATTGGATAAAAATGTAACGGCGATAGGGTATGAGTTCCTCCAAGCTAAGGACGGCAGCCTTCCGATCATGCGGATTATGAGTGAGATTGCGGGGTATGCAGCTATTCAGATTGCGGCAGGTCTTTTAGCCCAGCAAGGGCGAGCCACTCTTTTAGGCGGGATAACGGGGGTTCCTCCTGCCCGTGTGCTCATTTTAGGAGCGGGGACAGTGGCTCTCCATGCCGCTCGTGCAGCATTAGGTTTCGGCTGCTCAGTAACTGTACTGGACGAGGAAGTATATCGCCTCCAGCGGCTCAAAGCCGCCTTAGGAGGGCAGCCCATCGCCACAGGCCTTATCCAGCCTGACCTTTTGTACGAACTCCTCCCCCATACTGACGTTCTCATAGGTGCCCTCTACCGCAAAGGCGAACGCGCCCATATGGTCGTAACCGCTGACATGGTCGCTACTATGGCAGAGGGAAGCGTCATCATTGATGTGGCGATAGATCAGGGTGGAAACATAGAAACCAGTGTCCAAACTACTCACGACCTTCCTACTTTCACTAAGTATGGTGTTATTCATTACTGCGTGCCTAATATCCCTTCCCGTGTGCCCCGAACAGCTTCCATCGCTTTCAGTAATGTGCTCCTTCCCCTCCTTCTTCGTCTGGCAGAGTATGGAGGGATTCGGTCCCTTTTAGCCTCAGGGCATATGCTCAAAACAGGCGTTTATACCTATGGGCGACATTTGACAAACCATACCTTGGCTCGGCTTCTCCACATGGAGTCTCTGGATGTGGAGCTTTTAGTGATTTAGAAGAAAAGGCGCTGTACCCCCAGAAGAGCTTAGAAGAAAATAGGGTTACATTCGTTCGGGGAGGGGGATAGCTAAACTTTCAAGGACAGCTTCTATCGCGCGCATATAGACTGCTGACAGCGCTAACCTAAATCCCCGTTGGGGCTCAGGCGCAGTAAGTATGGGGAGGGTTTGATAAAGCTCATTGAAGCGCCGCGTCAGTTCGTACCCATAATGAGCTAAAAGGGCTGGATCAAAGCCCCGAGCAGCTGCTTCTATAAAGTGAGGCAGAGCAAAAAGCTGCTGAAGAAGCCCCTCCTCCGCAGGTAAAAGAGTAGAAGGCTCAGAAACCTCCAGAGGAGAAAGCCCCTGTTCCGCTGCTTTCTCTAAAAGCCGCTTAGCTCGGACATAGCCGTATTGAAGGAAAGGCCCTGTAAAGCCTTTGAGATCAATAGATTCGGCAGGGTCAAAGACGATGTTTTTCTTTGGGTCGGTGCGCAGGAGGTAAAACCGAAGGGCACCCTGGCCTACCGCTTCTGCGATGGAATGCCGCTGACTCTCATCCATGCTTTCATCCGTAAGCTCATAAGCCCGAACGTGCATCTCCTCCAGAAGGTCATCCGCATCCACGACAGTACCTTCTCTTGTCTTCATGCGGCCGGTAGGAAGCTCCACCATCCCATAAGAGAGGTGATAGATTCGGTCTGCCCAAGGCCGCCCTAACCGCCGCAAAAGAGCCGATAGCACCCGCATGTGATGATCTTGCTCATTCCCAATCACATACACGCTGTACAGGAGGTCTGGATACTCTTGAAACTTGAGGTCAGCTGTCCCTAAATCCTGCGTGATATACACAGAGGTTCCGTCGCGCCGCAGAAGAATTTTTCTGCCAAGTCCTTCATCGGTAAGGTCTGCCCAGACAGAACCGTCCTCTTCTCGGAAAAATATACCCTGGCGGAGTCCCTCCTCTACGATAGCTTTGCCCAGAAGGTAGGTTTCAGACTCATAGTAAGTTCGGTCAAACTGCACCTGCAGCCGCTGAAAGGTAGCTTCAAAACCTTCATACACCCAGCTATTCATTTGCCGCCACAGAGCGAGAACCTCTGGATCGCCTGCCTCCCATGCTCGCAGAAGAGCTTGAGCTTCTTGAAATAAAGGGGCTTTTACCAAAGCCTCTCCTTCTGGCATGCCTTGAGCTACGAGCTGCTCTACCTGAGCTTTATAGGCTTTCTCAAAAGCTACATAGCAATCCCCTACAAAGTGATCTCCTTTCCGTCCCGCCTCTTGAGGAGTTTGAGGAGCAAAAAACTTTTTCCAGCCCAGCATGGATTTGCTGATATGAATCCCGCGATCATTGACGAGGTTGGCTCTAATAACCTTCGCCCCTAAGCGCTCCCAGAGGCGACTTACCGACTCTCCTATACAGAGATTGCGTAAGTGTCCCAAATGAAGGGGTTTATTAGTGTTAGGAGAAGGATACTCTACCATCAGGCGAGCGCCCTCCGCCAGCGAAAGGCGGGTGTAGCCCTCGGCTGCTTTTTGAGCTTCCCGAAGAAAATCTACCCAAAAGGCAGGAGTAAAGGAAAGATTCACAAACCCCTTGATTACCTCTACATGAGCTACATAGGGTCGGATGGGAGCTAAAACATCTTCAGCTGCCTTGGTAGCGTCGCCTTTATAGGATTTGAGGAGGGGAAAAACATTTACTGTGAGGGTGCCGCGCTGATCCGGAGGCGTCAAGCTCACCCGGGGCAGGGGAGAAAGCTGCATTTGGTGCCAACCCTGCTCCCAAGCACGGAGAAAAGCATGCCAAAAAGGCATACACAAAGGTACTACGCTAACTTTGGGAGGTGCTCTGGTCCTACGAGCTTCCCCCCGAACGAATTGCTCACTATCCTTTACCTGAACGGCACAATGCCCGCCTCCTCATTTACCAGCAAGGGCAGATTCAAGAGAGTATTTTCCTCCACTTAGATGAGTACCTCCCCCCCCATACCCGCCTATTTTACAACGATAGTCAGGTCATCCCAGCCCGCCTTAGGCAGGGAAAGTATGAGGTTTTAGTTACGGAGATTGAATCGGGAAGTTGGAATAGCGGCTCCCCGCAAGTATGGCGAGGGCTCTTTCGCCCCGGAAAGTTTTGGCGGAGAGGGGGGGAAATGACTTGGGAAGGCTCTAATCTATCGCTTCGTCTGCGGTGGCTTTCTGATGCAGATGAAAGGCAGGGGCGATTCTCAGCGGAATGGACCCCTCCCATAGCTTCTGCTCTGGAGGTTCTGCAGGCTTTTGGGCTACCTCCTTTACCTCCCTACATTCATAGAGAGCCTTCGCCAGAGGATAAAGAGCGGTATCAAACCTTTTATGCGAAAGAGCCGGGGTCCGTAGCAGCACCTACTGCAGGGCTTCATTTCACATCAGCAGTATGGGAAAAGCTGACTCGGAGAGGCATTCAAGTCTATCCTGTAACCCTTCATGTGGGGATTGGTACTTTCCTCCCTCTCAAAACTCCCGATGCCCCAGAGAAGCACCCCATGCATGCAGAGACTTTTTTTGTGAAAAAAGAAACGCTTTTTGCTCTCCAGCAGGGCGAAGGTCCGATTCTGTGTGTGGGGACGACGACGCTGAGGGTGATTGAGAGCTTGTATTGGATAGGGCTTCTTCGCCACCGAGGAATGGAGGTTTCTACCCTTCCTTCCCTTATTTGGAAGGAGGTGGCTGCTGACCTGCCTCCCCGAGAGGCGCTGGCTGCTCTGCCAGAAAATATCAGCGGAACCACTGCGCTGTACATTCTGCCGGGGTATCCATTCCAGCTGGCAGATGCCCTCATCACAAATTTTCACCTTCCCGGCAGCACCCTCCTTGGGTTAGTTGAAGCCTTCATAGGACGCGAAGGGATAGAAGCTGTCTATACCTACGCGCTGGAAAATGGATTTCGCTTTCTGAGCTATGGGGATACTTCCCTTCTTTGGCGTCCATGAACTGGATTATACGAGAGGTGCGCATTCTCACTCCTTCCGGCGAAATAGAGGGGGATGCATGGATACGTGAAGGGCGATGGGCGGCAGTAGGACAAGTTCCCGACTCAGCTCGCGGCCTTACAATAGAAGGAAAAGGTCGCTATCTCCTACCGGGGCTGATTGATACGCATGTACATTTCAGGGACTTAGGGCTTTCTCACAAAGGCACTTTTTACACAGAAAGTAGAGCTGCTGTGGCGGGGGGAGTTACGACCGCCTTTGATATGCCCAACACTTCCCCTCCTACTACCACCCTTCGCCGCTGGGAAGAGAAGATGCACTACGTAAGCCAGCGCAGCTGGACCAATTATGCGCTCTACTTCGGTGCGACAGAGCATAACCTACCTGAAATTCGCCTTTTAGACCCCCATCGGGTGCCAGGGGTAAAGGTATTTTTGGCTTCTTCCACCGGAGACTTACTGGTTACCGACGAGGCATATGTCCGACAGCTGATGAAAGAAAGCCCCGTACGGCTGGTTTTCCATAGCGAGAAAGAAAGTCTCATTCGTGCTGCGCATGCTCAGTGGGCAGAGGTGGAATGGGAAACTATGCCTGACCTCCACACACGCCTTCGCCCTCCAGAAGCTTGTATTGAAAGTACTCGGTGGCTTCTCCGGGAAGCTACTGATAGCAGCGTTCCTGTGCATATTTTACACATTACCACTGGCGAAGAAGTCCAACTTCTGCGACATCGGCCGGCTTCCGTCTCAGCAGAGACTTGTCCGATTTACCTGCAGTGGAGCTCAGAGGATTTCTCTACTTATAAGCATCTCCTCAAGTGCAATCCCGCTCTCAAGTCTTCCGCCGATAGAGAAATGTTATGGCAAGGGCTCATAGAAGGAACCTTGGAAGTAGTAGGGACTGACCATGCTCCCCATTTATGGACAGAAAAAATGCGCCCTTATCCCGAAGCACCCAGTGGAGCTCCTGCGCATGGCTACCTTTTGCCGTGGCTCTGGACGATGGGAAGGGCTCGCGGCCTTTCTCTTAGTTTCTGGGTGGAGAAGATGGTATATGCGCCCGTACGCATATGGAGGATAAAGGAACGAGGCGCTATCCAAGAAGGAAATTGGGCAGACGGGGTTCTTTTTGCCCCTGAAGAGGAGACACCTGTGCCTGCGCCTCTGGCACCGCAGCATTATAGCCGAGTGGCCTGGAGTCCCCTAAGCGGCTTTACCTTACAAGGGCGCGTTAAAGCCGTCTGGGTAAATGGACAGCTCAGCTTCTATAATGGATACTTTCATGGGGCGCCGGCAGGGCAGCCAGTGGTATTTGGGTAGTCTCTTAATTCTCGTAGGCTGCTCCCCCCTCAGATTTGTTCCAGAAGGTGAGAAGCTGGTAGCCCGAGAGCCTATCCTGCGGGGAAACGTATTAGAGGAGGTGCCGCCGCTCTACGTCCGCAGTAATAGCCGAGCTCTGGGATTTAGATTAGGTCTTCAATTGTATTGGGCTGGGGCGCTCCTTACTGAGAGCCCAAAGCCACCATGGCGAACCTTGCGCCAGCTGCCAAAGGTGAGATATTACACATACTGGTTGGGATGGACTTTGAAAGAAAAGCTGGGCGAAGCTCCTACCCTCCTCTCTGCCCGAGCTATTGAACGGGACATTCAGCTTCTGGAAGAGGCATACATTCAAGAGGGCTATTTTCGTGTAGCTGTCCAGGCCCAAATCCGCCCCCTCAATGAGCGAGAAGTGGAAGTCATTTATCGGATACGCCCCGGCCCTCGGTGGTACATTGGGGAGCTGGATATTGAAGGGGAGGATTCGGTTCTTGTTTCGCTGGCAGAGAGGTATATCCAAAAGCAAACCCTTCCTGTAGGAGAGCCTTATCGTCTCAGCCGCTTGGATGCTCTACGGGAGGAGCTCCACACCCTATTTTTAGAGGAAGGCTACCAGGGATTGCCACTAAATGCACTTTTATGGGAAATAGATACAGTTAGCACTGCGGCGCGGCACGAACGCCCTAAGAATATCTTACGGCGATGGATTGGAGGAAAGCGGGAAGGAGCCCCTACTTGCGTAGTGCGCTTAATCCTTCCCTCAGGTTACACTCGCTATGTCCAGCAAGGAATCAGCCTCACTATTCACACCTCTGATAACTCTCCCACGCTTGACTTGCAGGCAGAGTCTGTTCCGATTCGCACAGAGCCCCAGGCTATGAGTATTCTTAATCCTGCTGTCCTTCTTCCCCGCTTGTACTATCCACCGAAGGGCTACTACAATCAAAAAGCTCTCCAGGCTTCGCAGCGGGCGCTACAAGGGCTGGAGGTGGTCCAGTGGGTTGGCTCTTCTCTCATCCCGACGGCAAAAGATTCGGTGAGAGCTCAGTATGATATCGTGCTTCGGCCGCCAATAGACCTTAGTATAGGTATTGAAGGTTTCCAATCTACTCAGCCCTTAGTTGGAAGCCTTCCCTTGCCCGGGATGAGCGTGAATGCCCGCTTCTCTCATTTATCTCTTTTTCGTCGGGGGTGGGTGCTTCGTACTCGTGCCCAAGTAGCGCTGAGTTACTTTCGCAGGAGTGCCGATGAGCCTCCGCTCCCTCTCTACAACCTTGCGGGAGATGTAAGCCTTACCTTTCCTGAAGGCTCTTGGAGACTCCGAGACAATAAACCCAAAGCGCTTCCGCCCACCCTTTCCCAGTATAGCCATACCTTTCTTTTTTCCTACCAAGATATTCGTCAAATAGACTTCTCTCGGCGCTACGCTACCCTAAGCTGGACCCGTCAAACGCGTTTCCTCTTTGAGGACAAAAGGCAGGAAGAGCAGCTATGGACGCCTTTCAGCGTAACTTTTATAGATAGCCGATTCTCTCCAGCTTTTGAGGCTCAAATAGAAGCTCTTTCTCCGCTGGTTCGGAGCCTTATCCTGCGAGACTATCTACCTCGCTTGACACAAATCACCGCATGGCAAGTATCCACCCACCGAAACTACTTCGGAAGCACCCGTGGCAGAGGGGATTACTCTATGATTTTGGTGGAAATAGGAGGATGGGCACCTTTTTTCTTGGAACACGTCATCAGTTTGACCTATCCGAAGACGGACAGTACTTATCGGGACAATCTCCTTTTCAATCGGTTTCGGTATGGGGTTTTTGTGCGGGTTTTAGGTGAGGGGCGATTGCGGTACATGCTTCTCAGTCCGAAGCAGCAGCTTTTCTTGCGGGGACGCGTAGGATGGGGGCAGGGGCTTTATTATTCGCTGGACCTTCCTTTTGAGAACCGTTTTTTCGTGGGCGGTCCTAATAGCATGCGAGCTTGGCAGTTTGGAGCCTTAGGTCCAGGGCGCTATACCTTTCCGAAAAATCTTTTCTTGATTCCTGGCGGCACACTGCTCATAGAAGCGAATGCCGAGCTGCGACAAACTATTTATCGGGGACTTCAGATTGCCCCCTTTATTGACGTGGGAAACGTGTGGTTTGTTGCCTCCACCCTTTTTGAAGACCCCAGGGGACTCCTTCGGAATAGTCCTCTACCTGGCATTGCAGGAGGTGTGGGACTCCGATGGGACTTTTCAGTGATTGTAATTCGGCTGGATATTGCTCAGCAGCTATTTGACCCTGCCAGCGGATGGGTAGGAAGCCAGTTTCCTGTCGGAGCTACGCGGGCTCAATACGTATTCGCCGTAGGATATCCTTTTTGAAAAGCTTCACTTAGCCCTATTTTTCTGCCATCCAGAACATCATGAGTGCAGCTCAGTCAGAAGTTTGGATTACGTGCTATGAGTTGAAGTACCTTTGCTTCATGCGCTATCTGAGTGCCCTTCTCAGCCTCGCAATTGCACAGACGATTTTCTATAGTGAAAACTTCAACTCTACGCCAGCTGGAGGAACGCCGCCCGGGTGGCAGCTCAATACTTCAGACCTGGGTAGTAACCCCAACCCATTCAACTTCTGGCGGGTAGATAGCAAGTATGGTCCCCAGACAGTAACGATGTTCGGAACCCCTATAAATTTTAGCGTTCCTAACCAACCCGCTGTCGTCACGGGCGCTCCTCAGTCAAACTTTCTCTACATCACCGTGGAGTGTGGAGGCTTATTCAGCTGTACACCTGATTACCCAGTAGCATTTTTAGCGGGCTTTCCAGAAAGAAGCTTCGCTCATAGTCCTATGATTCCAATCCCTGCCGGGACCGGACCTGTGAAATTGAGCTTCTTTTGGATGGGAGAGGGAGGCAGTACTTCCTATGGAGAAGTATATGTGCGAGAAAACAGCGGCTCTTGGCAGCGTCTCACTTCCAGAAGAGGAAACACTTCTCTCAATAATCACAGCTCTTCCTGGTATGCTGACACTATCACTCTAAATCTCAGCACACGCCCGACGAATATAGAGATAGGCTTTCTTTTCGTTACTGGAAGCACTGGAACTGATCCTTCGCTGGCTATAGATGAAATTCGGGTTTTTGAAGAAACTCCTCCTTCCACCCCCTCTTTAGACTTGGTATCCGCCACCCCTTCACCTGTCTGTGCGGGAGGCTCTCTCTCAGTTACTTACACAGCACAGAATTTCCCTGCGGGGACGGCATACACTGCTCAGCTTATAGACGGAAGCGGGAGCGTAGTAGCCTCTGCCGCTGGAGCAAGTCCCATTTCCCTACCTGTCCCAAATACAATTTCCAGTGGCACTTATCAGGTGCGCGTTGCGGCCAGCACGACGCCTCCTACCTACAGCGATACTCTGACCGTCGCAGTAGTGAACGTCCAGAGCCTTTCCTGCTCAGCGCATCCCAGCCCAGTTTTGCCAGGAAGCACTGTGACGCTCACGCTTCAAGGTACGGGGCTTCCCTCCGGTCCTTTTAACATCACTCTCAATCCTGGCGACGGCAGCCCCCCGCTCACCCAAAATGGTGTCTCCTCTCTCCCTGTTACTTTTAGTCATACTTATGGGACCAGTGGGAGCTATACAGCGACCTTTACGCTTACTCACCCTGCTTCTGGATGTTCTGGCACCTGCCAAGCAACTGTACAGGTCGGCGGGGAGCGCCTCATAGCTCTGGGCTTGCAAGATTCGGTAGTCTGCCAAGGAGACAGCTTCTACGTACAATATGCCAGCGTGGGAATTTCCTTTGCAGCAGGAAATGTCTTCACAGTAGAGGTACGAGATGGGAACAATAATCTCATTACCTCCTGCACCAGTGCGGGGTCTGCTACAAGCGGCTTGCTGGGCTGTCGCGTCCCCTCAGGCACGCCAGCAGGAAGCTACCCTGTGCGGATACTCAGTAGCAATCCAAGCTATACCAGTAACCCTCTTTCTCTCACGGTGGCCCCCCCGCCGATAGCGGACTTTGCCCCAGATGCTAACCTGCGGTTCTGTGTAGGGGAAAATATCTCCTTCACTGATCGCTCTCAAAACGCTACGCGGGTGCAGTGGAATTTCGGAGATGGTCAAGGGAGTACCAGCCGCAATCCTACCCACGCCTACACGCAGCCGGGCACTTATACGGTTACCCTTACAGCTTTTGTAAGTAGTCGCTGTACAAGCCAGATTCAGAGACAGGTACAAATTTTCCCTGCGCCGCAAGCCGGCTTCACTGTCAATCCCCCCGAACTCCTACTTCCAGAGCAAAGTACCGTCAGCTTGACAAATACCTCTACAGGAGCTGTCAGTTACCAATGGGATTTCGGAAATGGTCAAACAAGCACTGCCCAAAACCCAACAGCCACCTACGACAGAGAAGGAGAATATCTCATCGTCCTGACAGCCATATCCGCCGAAGGGTGCCGCGATACTGCTCAATATCGTCTTCGGGTAACTTTCGCCCAAGGACTCTCTATTCCGAACGTTTTCACTCCGAATGGAGATGGCACCAACGACCGATATGCCATTCGCTATTCTGGAATGCAGAACGTTCGGGTCTCCATCTATGACCGCTGGGGTAATCTAATCCTTACCCAGCAGGTGAATACCCCAGCAGGCAGCATAGAGTGGGATGGCACGAAAAATGGTCAGCCCCTCCCAGAAGGCGTGTATGTGGCATACGTTGAGGCAAAGACTCTGGATGGACGAGAGATTCGTCGCAGTGTAACTGTAACGCTTCTACGGTGAGCCTATTATGATCAGCCCCCCTCTGCGGGAGAGGATTCTCAGCGAAGCTGCTGAGATTCTTTCCCGCAGCTTTCCTTTAGAATCTCGCCTTCAGGCGGTGATGCAGCTCCTTCATGAGCAGATACCCCATGCTCACTGGGTCGGCATATACTGGCTGCATGGCCAGGAGCTCGTACTTGGCCCCTACGCAGGCCCCCCTACAGAACACACCAGAATACCCGTAGGACGAGGGGTGTGCGGCACAGCAGTAGCTGAAAATCAAAACCAGATTGTCGTTGACGTCCGAGAAATAACAAACTACCTTGCCTGTAACCTAGAGACGCTTTCGGAAATAGTGGTCCTTATACGACACCCAGAAAGCGGCGAGATTTTAGGACAAATAGATGTGGATGGAACTGCGGTAGGCGCGTTTGACAGCTCGGATGAGGCGCTCCTTCAGCGCATCGCAGAGCAGATAGCCCAGCAGGTGATTGCTCATAGGAAATACATACACTAGGGGTGCAGGTTAGATGAAGGAGAAACAGGGAAATATGGAAAGCACTGGGGTGGGGATGGGCATTAATCCGGCGGCATATGGGGGAAGTGT
>JANXDD010000120.1 GCA_025059915.1 Bacteroidia bacterium
CCTCCTTTTTCTCCCCCTTCAGGTCCCAGTTCAATAACCCAATCCGCCCGAGCGATGATGTCCAGATTGTGTTCTATGATAATCACCGTATTGCCTCTATCTACGAGGCGATGCAGAGTACTGAGAAGTTTCGCAATATCCTCCATGTGGAGGCCCGTGGTGGGCTCGTCAAGGATATACAAGGTAGATTTGGTATCAGGACGGGCAAGCTGTTCTGCCAGCTTAATCCGTTGAGCCTCGCCCCCTGAGAGCGTAGGAGAAGGCTGACCTAATGGGAGATATCCCAAGCCAACATCTTCCAGCGCTTTCAGATAGCGCAGAATTTTAGGATGAGCAGAGAAGAACTCACATGCTTCACTGACCGTCATTCGGAGGACATCGCTGATATTTTTTCCCTTATATCGTACCTCTAGAGTAGCGTTATTGTAGCGCTGACCATGGCAAGCTGGACAGGTTACATACACTGGCGGAAGAAAGCCCATCTCTACCGTCTGAACGCCTGCTCCCTGACAGGTCTCACAGCGTCCAGCATTCTTTACATTGAAAGAAAACCGACCCGGCTTATATTGCCGAGCCTTTGAGAGAGGAAGCTCTGCATACCATTTGCGAATCTCGTCCATGACTCCCGTGTAAGTCGCAGGATTGCTGCGCGGCGTGCGTCCTATGGGGTTTTGATCGACAAGAATGACCTTATCTATTTTTTCTGCGCCTTCTATCCCGTCGTAAGGAAGCGCAGGGATGTATCTATGGTGCCGATCCCGTAGAAGAGCTGGATAAAGAGTATCTAACACGAGGCTACTTTTTCCAGAACCGCTAACCCCTGCTACGACAATAAGAACCCCAAGCGGGAATTTCACATCTATGCCTTTGAGATTGTGCCCTCGTGCACCATACAGGGTAATGTACCCCTGCTTATGGGGGCGAGGAGAATGAAAAGGAATTTTTCGTCTTCCACTCAGATACTCTGCTGTGAGCGAGCTCTGCTGAGTAAATTCTTCGTAAGACCCCTGCGCGACGAGATATCCCCCTTTTCGCCCTCCCACAGGTCCGATTTCCACCAGCCAATCTGCCGCTCTCATAGTTTCCTCATCATGCTCTATGACAATCACGGTACTACCCTGATCTCGGAGCTCTTTGAGGGCTTGAAGGAGAAAGCGATTATCGCGAGGATGTAGCCCTATACTCGGCTCGTCCAGAATATACAGCACCTCTGTCAGCCCTACGCCTAACTGCGCAGCAAGCCGTACCCGTTGCCCTTCCCCTCCCGATAGACTGGACATTGGACGAAAGAGAGAAAGGTAGCCCAACCCCACTCGTTCCAAAAACCCAATACGCTTTCGTATCTCCCGAATAAGGTCCTCTCCTATCGCTCGGGCTATGGGAGAAAGCTTCGGAGGCAGCTCTTGTAGCCAGCGTCCTACCTCAGAAATCTCCATGAGGCCTACGTCCCCAATAGAGAGCTCATCTATACGGAAGGCGAGAGACTCCTTCTTCAAGCGCTTCCCTTCGCAAGCAGGACACTTTATCGGGATAAGGTGCTCCTCCACCCAAGAGGGCACATTTTCCTGCTGCAGGTAAATAGCTTGCACATATTCCCACAAGGAAGAGGGACGATGCCATGTCCCCCTCATGGGCACCATGTCAAGGTCTTTTTCTGCGATAAACTGCCCCTCTGGAGCATCCCCCCATAGAAGAAGCTTTTTCTTGTCTGCAGCCACTTCTGACCATGGCTCACTTGGAGAGACATTATACCGACTCAGCAGGCTTTGCCAAAACACGTGAAGGTCACTATTCTGCGCGGCAGGAGCAAGCGCTTTCCCTGCAGGTAGGGAAGCATCTGGAAAAAGGGTTTCTGAGTGAAGCGTGCGCACCGTCCCCATCCCTAAGCACACAGGACAGGCCCCATATTTACTATTATGAGAAAAGGTATTTGGCTGGGGTTCGTCAAAGCTTGTTCCGGTGTGCGGGTCTATATAGTCTAACGAGTATGCCCATACCTCAGGTTTCCCTTTTTGAATCACATACAAACTGCGCTTGCCCATTCGTAAAGCCAAGTGGACGGTACGTTGGAGGCTTTCAGTGGAGCGGGCTGGGTCTAAAGTGTCTATAAGAACTTCTATGTCATGGATTTGCATCCGATTGAGAGAGGGAATACCTGCCGTAAGGTCATACCACTCTCCATCTATGCGCACATGTTCGTACCCTTTTTTGAGGAGACGATTGAGCTCTTCCCGATAATGCCCTTTCCGCGCCCGCACAATAGGTGAAAGAATCTGTATAACCTTTCCCCCAAACTTTTCCCTCAGGAGAGCTACCAGCTGCTCCTCGGTATATCGCTGAAGCTTTTCTCCCGTAACTAAGCTGTGAGGCTCCGCTATGCGGCTATACAAAAGCCTCAAATAGTCGTAAATCTGCGTAGTAGTCCCTACAGTAGAGCGAGGATTGTGAGTGTATCGGTGCTGGTCCATAGCGATCACGGGACTCAGACCTTCCAGTCCGTCCAAGTTGGGGCGCTCCACTGTTTGTAGAAACTGCCGGGCATACACGGAGAAAGTCTCCGCATATCGCCGCTGCCCTTCGGCATATAGTGTATCATAAATGAGAGAGCTTTTACCAGAGCCGCTAACGCCCGTAACTACGATAAACTTGTAGCGAGGAAGAGCAATAGTGAATCCTTTCAGGTTATGAGTGCGCACCCCTTTCAACCGAATCTCCATGGCTGGCTAAGATAAGCCTTTGAAGGAGTGATTAGGTTCCCAAGGAGGAAAAAACGAGACCCATGCACTCAAAAGATTGACAATTTGGCACGATACCATAACATTTTGTCAGCGGTTCAGACTTTGTAGGAGATTTCCTCATGAATTGGAACCAGTTCACTGTACGGGCTCAGGAGAGCCTTCAATACGCAGGGGAAATTGCTCAAGAAAATTCCCATAGCACTGTAGAGGGGGGACACCTTCTCCTTTCCCTTCTAAAGAAAGACGAGCTGGTAACCCCCTACTTGATACAAAAGCTGGGTGCGAACCAGAGCTACCTTTTACAGCAGGCTCAAAAGTGGCTAAGCGAGCAGCCCAAGCTCGCAACCCCAGCAGGCAATCCTGCCATAGGTCCTACTCTTAATGAGGTTCTCCAAAAAGCCTTAGCTCATGCCGGGCGCATGAAAGACTCTTATGCCAGCGTGGAACATCTGTGGCTGGGGCTGTCCGAACTCAAAGATGCAATTGGACGCCTGCTTAAGGATCAGGGTCTGAGCCCAACTGCGTTGGAAAAAGCTATTCACGAGCTGCGGGGCGGACGCAAAGTAACGGACCCCTCTGCTGAAGACAAGTTCAATGCTCTCCAGCGATATGCCATAGACTTGACCGGTCTCGCTCGGAAAGGAAAGCTGGATCCAGTGATTGGGCGAGATGAAGAGATTCGCCGCACCCTTCAAATTTTGGCTCGCCGCACTAAAAATAACCCTGTCCTTATCGGTCATCCCGGCGTTGGGAAGACCGCTATCGTAGAAGGCATCGCTCAAAGAATAGCCTTAGGGGATGTTCCAGAGAATCTCAAAGACAAACGAATCTTTGCTCTGGACATGGCAGCCCTTTTAGCAGGCGCCATGTACCGCGGACAGTTTGAAGAAAGGCTCAAGGCGGTAGTACAGGAAGTTGTGCAGTCAGAGGGGCAGATTATGCTCTTCATAGACGAGCTTCATAACCTTATCGGTGCGGGGAAAGCAGAAGGCGCCATGGACGCAGGCAATATCCTCAAGCCTGCGTTGGCCCGAGGTGAGCTGCGCGTGATAGGTGCAACCACCTTGGACGAGTATCAGAAGTACATTGAAAAAGATAAGGCTTTGGAACGCCGCTTCCAACCAGTATATGTAGATGAGCCTTCGGTAGAAGAGACTATTTCCATCTTACGCGGCCTCAAAGAGCGCTATGAGGTGCATCATGGAATCCGAATCACGGATGAAGCCATCGTAGCAGCTGCTGAGCTTTCTCATCGCTACATCTCAGACCGATTTCTCCCTGATAAAGCCATAGACCTCTTAGATGAAGCGGCGGCTCGCCTCCGCTTAGCCATAGATTCCCTCCCAGAACCGTTGGACGAGCTGGAAAGACGGATCCGCCAACTGGAAGTAGAAAGGGAAGCCCTCAAAATAGAAAAAGACGAACGAAAAGTAGCAGAGCTCTCTCGCCAGCTGGAAGAGCTGTACAGAAAGCGTCAGGAACTCCGAGAGCAATGGGAAGTAGAGAAATCCCTTTTGAGCCAGATACGTGCAATGAGAGAAGAAGTGGAAAGGCTTCGGATGGAAGCAGATTATGCAGAGCGGCAAATGGACTGGGGCAAAGCCGCTGAGATCCGATACGGACGCATTCCCACCGTAGAAGGAAAGATAAACGAACTCACAAACCAACTCAACGCCCTTGCAGAAACGGGTCAGCGCCTCCTCCGAGAAGAGGTTACAGCTGAAGACATTGCCTCCATAGTGAGCCGCTGGACAGGCATTCCAGTAGCTAAAATGCTCCAGTCCGAGCGACAGAAGCTCCTAAGCTTAGAGAAAGTCCTCCACGAGCGAGTGGTAGGACAAGAAGAAGCCATTAGAGCTGTCTCAAACGCTATCCGACGCAGCCGAGCGGGTATCCAAGACCCCAACCGTCCCATAGGCTCTTTTCTATTCATCGGACCCACAGGCGTTGGAAAAACAGAGCTGGCTAAAGCGCTGGCAGAGGCGCTCTTCAACTCCGAACAAGCTATGGTCCGCATAGACATGTCCGAATATCAAGAGAAACACTCCGTAAGTCGGCTCATTGGAGCTCCGCCAGGCTATGTCGGGTACGAAGAAGGAGGACAGCTCACGGAGGCTATCCGGCGCCGACCCTACAGCGTGATTCTACTGGACGAAATAGAAAAAGCTCACCCCGATGTATTCAACATTCTCCTACAGGTGCTGGATGACGGTCGCCTCACCGACAGCAAGGGACGAGTAGTCAACTTCAAGAATACAATCATCATCATGACCTCAAATCTCGGCGCTCACCTCATCATGGATAGGCTTGCGGGGATTCGCGGGGAAGAAAAAGACGCCGTAATGCAAAGACTGCGAAGCGAGATCATGGAGCTTCTAAAGCGGAGCTTCCGTCCTGAGTTTCTGAACCGGATAGATGAAATTGTGCTCTTTGAGCCTCTCACCCAAGACCTTCTCCGGGAGATTGTGCAGCTGCAGCTGAAGCAGGTCAAAAAGCGTCTTGAGGAGCAGAATGTCCTCTTAGACTGGGAGGCAGAAGTAGTAGACTACCTCGCAGAGGTAGGGTATGATGTACAATTTGGGGCACGACCCTTGAAAAGAGCTATTCAGCAGCTTATCCTTAACCCCTTGGCAGAGAAGCTCCTCAGCGGTGAGATTCCAAGCGGAGGCGGAGTTTACCTGCGTCAAGTAGAGGGGATTATCTTCTTCTCACCTATAACTGTGGCAGAAGTAGAATAAAGGCGGTAGAGCAAGGGGCACTTTTACCGGAGCAAGAGTAGTCTGAAGGAAGGTAAAGATTAGCGGCGCGGCTCTGCCCAAGGGCAAAACTCTACGCATATGGGTGGAGGGATGAGATTTCGGGGCGGGGGCCGCCCCGCCGCGCGGG
>JANXDD010000121.1 GCA_025059915.1 Bacteroidia bacterium
TAACCAGCCCCCCTCCCCTAAAGTCTTCTCTCGTCAGCCTTTGAATAAGCGCCAAAGCCTCTTTCTTCTCATCAGGAACAGGGACGCCTTTGACAATTCGCATGGAGTGAAATCGCCCCCGCAAAAACTTACCCTCCTTATTCAGTTCCACTTCAAAGACCCCCGTCAACCCATTAGGGCCTTGGGTACTGATTCCATTCACTACGATGAAGTTTCCTAACGAATAGAGGATGAGCCGCTCCTTATACAGTTCCATACCGCGCAGGACGTGGGGGCCGTGCCCTACCACGAGGTCTGCCCCTGCATCCACGACTGCCCGCGCAAATGCCCGCACATTTCCCCGATTCTCCCCTACAAATATCTCCACAGAGTCAGGGGTATGTATGCGATTAGCCCCTTCAGCCCCTCCGTGAAACGAAACCACTACTACGTCACTATTCTCCGCCAGTTTTCGCACTAAGGCTACTGCTTGCGGTATATTCGCCACATGATATGACCGTCCAGAAAATCCAAAAGCAATAAAACCCACCCGAACCCCTTTGATATTCAGAATCTTGCTTTCCCTTTTCCCCAGCGTGGTGATACCGAGACTCTCAATGAGCCGCTTAGTATACTCATAAGCAGCGATGCCATAATCCTCTGTGTGATTATTGTCTAAGTGGGCTAAGTTGAAGCCCACTTCCTTAAGAAGGTCAGCATTTTGTACAGGCATTCCGAACTCATAGCAGATTCCTCGCTGGCGAGAAGCTTCGGAGCACTTACTGGGCTTTTCAGAGCCAGTGATAAAATTTCCCTCTACGTTTGTGAAGCGAATATCCCCTACACTGAGATAAGGGCGCAAGGCTAAGATGCGCTGTCGCAGCTCTGGCGGAAGCACAAAAGTGCCAAGCATATTATCTCCGGAAAAGGTAAAATGTAGCGTCTCCTCCTGAGCCCAAAGGAGTACGCTTATAAGAAGTCCGAACCACCGCATATGAGGCAAAGTAAAGTAGTTTCCTATCGCTGGTAGGTTATGATGGGTATGCGGGTGTTTGAAAAGAGTGTGGGGCGGCAGCCGCCTTCGGCGGCTGCCGCCCCATACCCCGCCCCTCCCGTCAGAAACAGTACCTCTCCGCCTCAATAAGTTTAGCCGCTATTTGACGGCGCAGACCTATCGTATCCACTTCTAAAGGTTTAGTGAATCTCTTGAGCCCCATCAGGAGAATGCGTCGCTCATCCCCTTGCGCTGCATGCAGAATAGCCCGACGCCCAGCCGACGCCGCGCGCTCTTGAGCATCTACTAGGTAGGCTTGCGTCATCGCCAGAGCATCGGAAGCAGCAGCCTCTCCTCGCATAAGGGCTATCTTTTCCGTGCGCAGAACCATAGACTCTGCTACGTAAGTATCAATCAGCATGTCCGCGACAGCCATCAGAACCTCCTGCTCCTCCGCTAATTGCTGCATGTATTTCTGCGCCGCATACCCTGCTACCATCAAGATAGCCTTCTTGAGATTTTCAATGGCTTTCTTTTCAGCAGAGAGGAACTCCCCATTTGGCTCTCCAAATTCTGGGATGCTGGTAAGCTCACTTTGTACTTTCATCGCAGCGCTGAGCAGATCCAATTCGCCTTTCATAGCCTTGCGCAAAAGGTAATCCACGCTCAGCATACGGTTAATCTCGTTAGTTCCTTCATAGATGCGATTGATGCGGCTATCCCTGTATGCCCGTTCCACGGGGTACTCGGCAGAGTAGCCATATCCTCCATGAATTTGCACCGCCTCATCTACTACATAATCCAACATCTCAGAGCCGAAGACTTTCAAGATAGCGCATTCGGCAGCGTACTCTTGGGCAGCGCCTAAGAGGGCTTTTTCATAAGGCTCTCCCTTTTCCAGAAGGTATTTTTCATATGCTTGGATATCTGCGGAAGCCCGATAAGTAGCAGTTTCACAAGCCCAAGTGTAGATAGCCATGTCTGCCAGCTTGTGCTGGATAGCGCCAAAGCTGGCTATGGGGCGCCCAAACTGATGTCGCTCTTTGGCATACTTGACAGAAATATCTATCACCCGCTTAGCTGAGCCGGTTGTCGCAGCTGCGAGCTTTATGCGTCCAATGTTGAGGATATTGAATGCGATTACATGTCCTCGCCCGATTTCCCCCAGCACATTTTCGGCTGGCACCGGCGTCTCTTGGAAAAAGACCTGACGCGTAGAAGAGCCTTTGATACCCATTTTCTTTTCCTCAGCTCCCACAGATACGCCCGGAAAGCTACGCTCTACAAGAAAGGCTGTAAAGTGTTCCCCATTGACTTTGGCAAAAACGGTAAAAAGATCAGCAAATCCCCCATTAGTGATCCACATTTTTTGCCCTGAGAGCTTGTAGAGCTTCCCATCTTCAGAAGGGATAGCTTTACTGCGAGCACCCAGCGCATCTGACCCGGACCCCGGCTCTGTGAGGCAATATGCAGCGAAAAGCTCACCTGAAACTATCTTTGGCAGGTACTTTTGCTTCTGCTCTGGGGTACCAAAGTAGAGTATCGGCAGGGTACCGATGCCTGTGTGCGCCAGGAGCGCCACCGCAAATGAATGAGAAGGCCCCATTTTTTCAGTGAAGAGCATACCAGTGAGAAAGTCAGCTCCCAGCCCTCCATATTCCTCCGGAACTGTAAGCCCTAAGAAGCCCAGCTCCGCTGCCTTACGAAGGAGTTCAGGCATAACCTTAGTGGGGTCCCCATGGTCAATCTCATCCAACCGAGGGTAAATTTCCTTCTCCAAAAACTCCTCGCAGAGCTGAGCGAGCTGACGCTGCTCTTCATTCCACTCTTCGGGAATAAATACACTTGAAGCGGGTGTGCTCTGAATCAAAAAGGCACCTCCCCGTGTAATATGCTGCTGAGCGGCCGTCTGTGCCATACATCAAAGGTAACAAATACCGCAGACCCAAAGTACCTTTTCAGTCAAGGGGTTTTTCTCATCTTTGCGACATGGCACAAGCCGTGGATATCTCCAACGGCATGATTATCCGTTTGGAGGGGGAGCTGTACGAAGTCATAGAATTTCTGCACATCAAACCCGGTAAAGGCAATCCCTATGTCAATACCCGTTTGAAAAATGTCGTTACTGGACGGGTGTTTGAGCGAAACTTTCCTTCCAACACTCGCATAGAACCCGTAAGAGTAGAACGCCGCCCCTGTCAATATCTGTACAACGATGGAAGTTTGTACTACTTCATGGAAGAGGAAAGCTTTGAGCAATTTTCTGCTCCTGCAGAGCAGGTGCGAGGTGTTGAGTTTCTCACAGAAAATCAGCATTGCGAGGCACTCTGGGATGCAGATACTGAAACCCTTCTATTTGTGGAACTGCCCCAGTTCGTAGTTTTGGACGTTGTAGAGGCTGAAATGGCTGTCAAAGGCGACAGCGTAACTAATATCATGAAAAATGCCATTCTTTCCTCCGGCGCCCGAATCAAGGTTCCTCTCTTTGTAGAGACAGGGGATAAAGTGAAAGTGGATACCCGCAAGAAAGAATACATAGAACGCGTCAAAGGATAACGCTATGGACCTCAAATCTATTTTAGAGCTTCTGCGTTTTGTCAATAAGTCGGACCTCAGTGAGGTTATCGTAGAAGAAGGGGAGTTTCGGCTTACGATACGGCGCGGCTCGCCTGTCGCTTCGGTGGCAGCATTGCCGACTGCGGGGACTCCTGCCGCAGCTTCTGCCCCTCCCGTTTTGCCTGTACAGGCCCCTACCCCAGCTGCCCCTGAACCAAGCAAACCCGAGCCAGCTCCCCCTCCACCGAAGAAAGTAGAATACATCCGCTCGCCAATGGTAGGAACCTTTTATCGCCGCCCAAGCCCTGATAAAGAACCTTATGTCAAAGTCGGAGATATTATTCAGCCAGGACAGGTGGTGTGCATTATTGAGGCAATGAAGCTCTTCAACGAAATCCAGTCAGAGATAGCCGGTAAAGTTTTGCGCATTTTGGTAGAAGACGCACAGCCTGTTGAGTATGACCAGCCTTTATTTGAGATAGAGCCGCTTAGCTAAGCCTATGTTTAGAAAAATCTTAATCGCTAATCGCGGCGAGATTGCTTTGCGTATTATTCGCACATGCAAGGAGCTGGGCATACCGACGGTGGCGATTTACTCCACAGCAGACAAAGAAAGTCTGCATGTAAGGTTCGCGGATGAAGCCGTATGCATAGGTCCTCCCCCCAGCAAGGACAGCTACTTGAATATTCCTGCCATTATGTCAGCTGTGGAGGTTACGGCGGCGGATGCAGTTCATCCCGGCTATGGCTTCCTCGCTGAAAATGAAAAATTTGCCAGCATTTGCGCTGAATATGGGGTTAAGTTTATCGGTCCCTCGCCTGAAGCTATCGCCGCCATGGGGGATAAAGCTACTGCGAAAGCCACAGCTAAAAAGGCAGGGGTTCCCACCGTCCCCGGTTCGGAAGGGGTCTTAGAAAACCTCTCTCAGGCTCGGAAAATTGCCAGTGAAATCGGCTATCCTGTCCTCCTCAAAGCCACTGCAGGAGGGGGGGGAAAAGGCATGCGTATCGTTTGGAAGCCTGAGGACTTGGAGGATGCTTGGAATATCGCTCGCGCCGAGGCTAAAGCAGCTTTCGGAAACGATGGTCTATACATGGAGAAGTATATCCAGAACCCTCGCCATATAGAGATTCAGGTCGTCGGGGACCAATACGGAAACGTTTCTCACCTCTCCGAACGGGATTGCACCATTCAGCGCCGTTACCAAAAGCTCATAGAAGAAGCACCCAGCCCCATCCTCACCCAAGAGCTGCGAGAAAAAATGGGAGAAGCAGCGGTAAAACTGGCTAAGTTTATTCGCTACGAAAGCGCTGGTACAGTGGAGTTTATTTTAGACCAAGACACGGGCGAGTTCTACTTCATGGAGATGAACACCCGCATCCAAGTAGAGCACCCTGTGACGGAGGAGATATTCTTTTTTGACCTTATCAAAGAGCAGATAAAAGTGGCGGCAGGGGTGCCGGTCTCAGGTCGCCATTACTTCCCTCAAAACCGCTGGGCAATGGAGGTCCGCATCAATGCCGAGGACCCCTACAATGACTTCAGACCCAGCCCTGGAAAAATTCAAGACTTTCATAAGCCAGGAGGACACGGCGTGCGCGTAGATACGCACGTCTATGCCAACTATACCATACCCCCCTACTACGATTCCATGATAGCGAAACTGATTGTTTCAGACTTCTCTCGGGAAGAGGTTATCAACAAGATGCTGAGAGCACTGGATGAATTCATCATTGAAGGACCTGGACTCAAGACGACTATACCGATTCTGAAGGAAATTTTGCGGGATGAGAACTTTCGGAAGGGAACCTACAATACACGATTTTTAGAGAACTGGCGACGAGGGCGATAAGGTGTTTTTTTGGGGCGGGGGGGGGGGGGCGGGGCGGGGGGGGGGCGGCCACGCACAGAACAAAAAAGACCACCAGCAGGGAAAAAACCCCCACAAA
>JANXDD010000122.1 GCA_025059915.1 Bacteroidia bacterium
TTTTGTTTGACGCGCGGTTTTGGGGGGGGGGTGGCCTAATGGCCGTTGTTTTTCGTGTCTCTTTGTGGGAACTGTGGGGGTGGCGCCAGCCGCCCCCACACTTCTTTACTCTAAAAACCTCACTTATAGCCCTCCTCCTTTCCCAGCGAAAGAGGGAACTGACCTCCTATGAAGACTTAGAGCAAGCCCCCATGACCTTACTCCCCCACCGCATAGAGCGCTAACCTTTCTCCTTTCCACAAAGGCGCGCCCCTCATACAGGCACCCCTGGGCACCACCGCGTGAGTAATGCCCCACGCCCTCAGAGAATCAGGCCGCTCTCTACACAATTTTTCATAATGCTCCACCCCTTCTGTCTGAACTTCCTCCCATTTTGTATCCTTTTTCAGGGGATCCTTTCCGTACAGCTGACGAACCCGCTGAGCGTATAAGAGAGGGTCCTCATGCCTAAGTACGGCGTTGAACCACAAGTAACCGCTTCGCTGCGCATAGAAAAGGACGGCTTCTTCAGTAGGGGGTACAGCTAAAACAATCGTATCTGGCAGGTTCTGCCGAATCCATGAGCCCAGCTGATAGCTTTCACTTTTCTCTAAATGGAAGACTTGAATGTAGTCTCGCTGGTCTATTCTGCGGCTCAGCCGAAAGGCACTCCATATCATCAAAAAGCTTCCCGCGACAGCGGTAGAGGTGGAGAGGACGGGGAGCCTTATCCATTTTCCTGCCCAGCTGAGGGCCATGAATACCCCTAAGGGCTTAAGCCAGACAGTGCTGCGCGGCAGCTGGCTATAAATCAAAGGCGACCAGCGCAGCGTGTAAAAGTTTATCACATACGCAGCTATCCCTATTCCATACAACACGAAGACGCTCAAAAGAGGATGCTTCTGCTTGTAGCTTACATATAATCCAATAGCCCATAGAGCTGCAAAAAGAAAATGACTGCTTTTTCTGAATTGACTGGGATTGAAGTGCATTCCCATGCGAAACTCTATGAAGACCTTCTCCCAGAGAGGGCGAAGTGTCTCTGGAACAGCATTACTTTTGAGCACATACAAGGTGTGCGCCAAAACCCCGAAGGAAAATGGCAGGTAGGAGAGAATTCTCTGACGAGGAATGTAGAGTAAAAGGGGCAAGGAAAATCCCCACGTCAGAATGCCTACGCTGGGCTGGGCTGCGCTGGTAAGTAGAGCGAATACCCCTGCTTGGAAAGGCTTCTTCTCTAGAAGGAACGCCCACAGCCATGCCCCCAAAGCCTTAGCTATTAGAGAAGGTTGAAGTTGAGGGTAGTAAAGTTCATTGCTTCCCCAGTGGTGATAGTACAGAACAGGGAGGATAAGCCAAACTCCTATCCATGCCCCCCCCTCAGAGCCAATCAAAAGGTAGGCAAGGCGCCACAGCCCCGCTAATAAAATCATACTCACCCCAGCATGAACCAGAAATACCCATTCCCAGCGGTCTATTAGAGGAGCATAGAAGAAGGAGACTAAGCGGCGCTCAGCTGGCATTTCTTGAAGGAACCGATCCTTCTGGAAACAAGAGGGACAGTGTTCTGCTAATACCCACGGAGGAATAGCTGCATCCTCGTAGACCCGAAATCCTAATACTACCAGCAAAACCGCATAAGTGCCTACCAGCAGAGCCCAAAACCGTAAAGACCTACTGGAAAAAAAAGAGCTCATACCTGCCTTTCTGCGAGGGGGAGCTTCTCCATTTCCAGCCAATTAGGACCTACTTTTATCTCCACCTCTACGGGAACTCCATTAGGTAGCTGAAGGGCATTCTGCATCTCTTCTTGGATAATAGGAGCCACTTCTTGTACCTTTTCAGCGGGAACTTCCCATAGAAGCTCATCGTGGATTTGAAGAAGGAGAGCAAGGTCAGGCAAGCGCGTATGGAGCCTAATCATAGCCAGCTTTATCATGTCAGCAGCGGTGCCCTGGATAGGGGTGTTGATAGCAAGTCTTTCAGCTTCAGCTCGTTGGGTTTTGTTTTTGGAGTGGATGTGGGGAATGTATCGCCTGCGCCCTAAAAGGGTTTCTGCATATCCTAACTTTTCAACCCGAGCGATTTGCTCCTGAATATAGGCATGAACCTGCGGATACCGCTGAAAATACTGATCAATGAGGCGCTGGGCTTCCGTACGAGATAATCCTCCTCCTAATCGCTGTACTAATCCATGTGCCGTAATGCCGTAAATGATCCCAAAATTTACCGTCTTTGCGATGCGTCGCATTTCTGAGGTGATTTCTGGGGTTCCGAAGAGGCGCTGGGCGGTAGTTGTATGGATGTCGCGGCCAGCTCGGAAATCTTCTATCATTTGCTGGTCGCCGCTAAGAGCTGCTGCAATCCGTAGCTCAATCTGCGAATAGTCCGCTGAAAGCAGCACCCACCCTTCTTGCCCTGGAATGAATGCTTTCCGAAAGCGCTTCCCTGCGTCGGTACGAATGGGAATATTCTGAAGGTTAGGATTTTGGGAGCTGAGGCGCCCTGTAGCAGCTACCGCCTGCTGAAAAATAGTATGTACCCTTCCCGTCTTCGGATGAATGCTCTTAAGAAGCCCTTCCCCATAAGTGTAACGGAGTTTGTAAAGTTCCCGATAGGAAAGAAGGACTTCAATCAGGGGATGGAGATGAGCTAAGGCTTGGAGGGTTTCTTCATCGGTGGCGGGCTGCCCTGTAGGGGTGCGCCGCTGCAGGGGAAGCCCCAGCTTCTCAAAAAGCAGCTCCGCCAGCTGTTTCGGTGAATTCAAGTTGAAGGTTTCTCCTGCCAAGCGATGGGCTTCCTGCTCTAAATGTCTAAGCTGCTCTTCATATTCCTTATTGAGCTGATGAAGGTAAGCTTCGTCTATGCGTATTCCCCGCAGTTCTACCTCTGCTAAGATAGAGAGAAGGGGAAGCTCTACCTCTTCGTACAATGCACTAAGCCCGCGTTCCTTGAGGCTTTTCGCCAGAGGCAGGTGGAGCCGCAGGGCTAAATCTGCATCTTGACAGGCATACGGCACAAGCCTTTCCAGAGGGACCTTACGCAAGTCTTTTGTTTTAAGACCCGCAAAAAGGTCTGAGTAAGAATGGGTTTTACGAAGTCCAAGTTCTCGGTAAGCCACATCGTCCAGAGCGTGGGGCCGTTCAGGGTCCAAAAGGTAATCTCCCAGCAGAGTGTCAAAAAAAGGACCTTCTAACCTTAGCCCATGCTGAGCTAAAACCACCCAGTCGTATTTTAGATTATGGGCTATTTTGAGTCGCGAGCTTTGAGCAAATGGTTCAAGGGCTTTTCTCCAGCTTTCCCAAGTATCAGGCTGGATAGGAAGGAAGACCGCCTTACCGGCTTCTGCACATAGTGAAATACCAACCAGCTCTGCATACATTGGGTGGGTGTCGGTAGTCTCTGTGTCAAAAGCAATCGGAGCCTCAGGCGAGAGGTTAGCGAGATAAGCTTCCAGCTCTGAAGGAGAGGTAAGGACACGGTACTCAGTGTCGGGCAAAACTTTGGGGCTGGGAGGAGACTTCACTTCTGACTTTTGCCAAAGGGTCAAAAGGCGCTCCTTATGCCGACGAAACTCCAGTTCCTCTAAGAGAGGGAGGAGCTTTTCCCAGTCTGGCTCTCGTACCTCAAAAAGAAGGGGAGAGAAAAGAGCTTCCGCTGGCAGCTTGCGGAAATTCTCAGGACGAAGGTAGGCCAGCACATAAGTAGCAAAAGCCCCCTCACGCCCCTCCTCCAGCTTTTGAGCGATAGTTTTAGGAAGGACAGGAAGGTGTTTGTATAGATTTTCCAGTGAGCCGTATTGAGCCAAAAGCTCTTGGGCAGTTTTGGGGCCGATTCCTCGCACGCCCGGCAGGTTGTCGCTTTCATCCCCAACGAGGGCAAGGTAGTCAGGTATTTGTTCAGGCTTTACACCGAAATGCCTGAGAACTCCCTTGGGGTCAAGCTTCTGGGCAGGGGCTTTCCCTCGCGCTGGACGATAGAGGTGAATTTTCTCATTCACCAGCTGCGCTAAATCTTTATCGGCTGAGACGATCCACACGACTTCTGTCTCAGGGAGAGCCGCCGCCTCCAGCGCCCATTGGGCAAGGATGTCATCTGCTTCATAGCCCGCTATTTCTGCTTCATAAATCCGTAAAGCTTCAGCAAGTCGGTGGATATAAGGGAGGCTTTGGGTCATTTCTTCTGGAGGAGCGCTCCGATGAGCTTTATACCCCGCTAAGCTTTCATGACGAAAGGTCGGCTCACTACTATCCCATGCAATAGCCCAGTGGGTCGGTCGCAGCTCCTCATAGAGCTCTATAAGAGTAGCTAAAAATCCGAAGGGGGCAGTTGTATTGAGTCCGGCACTATTGCGCAGGGGCTTAGTGGCAAAGGCAAAATAAGCCCTATATACCAGCCCCATCCCGTCCACTAAGACGACACGCATCTGTACAAAATACGCCTTTTAGGGAGAGAGGTGGAGGAGCCGCATCGTAGAAGTGCCCTTTTCACCCTCTAACCTAAGGAGATAGAGGCCGCCAGCAAGATCAGGCAGTTCCCATATAAAGGGCTCCCTTTGAGAAGCACCTTCGTATAGAGCTACTATCCGTCCCGAAAGGTCATACAGAACTGCTTTGCGCAAACCCTCCATAGAGATATACAAGCGGTCGGTGAAAGGGTTAGGAAAGACCCTTCCTTTTGCGGAAGCTACCACGCCCCGCCGCACGCCCCAATAGGGGAAGACAGTATCAGCATCTATTTCCCAGCTCTGAACTGCTTCGGAGAAAGAAAGGCTCACTTGCCTTTGCATCAGATCTGCCATGTATTCTGCAGAGTCTCCAGAGATAAATCGCACCCGCAGTGGGACTCGTAGCGGGTATCTTTCTATGGGGGAAATCGTGCAGCTGTATTCATCCTGCCATGCTACTGCCGCTCGGGGATAATGCGGTCTATAAATCCAGCTTTGGAGGAAAGTGTGAGCGACCTCCCTTCCCCAGGCCTCTTCTACAGCTTCTTGAAACTGGGCAGAGCGGGCGAAGCCCCCTGCATAGCGCGTTAGATATTCACGCAGCCCCCGCCAAAATGCCGCCTCCCCAACATACAAGCGAACCCCATGAAGAGCTATAGCCCCTTTAGCATAAGTGGTAGGATAATGAAAAATGCGCCACACATCCGTGGTATCTTCTACAAAGATTGTCCTTTGAGTATCTCGCCAAGCATGCCGAACGATATAATAGCGCCATAGTTTCCACCACTCTTGGGCTACAGCTTCATATACAGTGCCCCCTAAGTAGGTGGCAAAGGCTTCATTTAGCCAAATGTCTTGCCAGCTT
>JANXDD010000123.1 GCA_025059915.1 Bacteroidia bacterium
TCGGAGAGTTCTTTTTTATTGAACCTTGTGGACATGATGGGGAAAATGAGGTCCAGTGTCCCTTCAAATCCTTCGTACCGATACTGCTCGTCTCGTATGGGGAGGTCAGGGAGGACGGACTTGACGCCTGTGCGCACCTTAGCCCAGGGCTGGGAGGTGCAACAGGCAGGATCAGCAGGGCCGAAAGGCTTATTCCGGGAGTCGCAATACACCTTCGTAATCTTGCCTTTCTCCATTTTGACAATGGAGAAATACAGCGAAACTTGCTTTCCCTCTAAACGCTTACCACCGAGAGGGATTTTATAGATGAAAAAGGGTTGGGAATTTGCTTTGTAGTAGCTTTCTGTGATAATCAGCTCGCCGACAGTTCCTTGGGGGTCAGATTCCATATTTGCCAGCTGGGAAGGCGCTGCATAATCTACTCGTACAATGATGGCTACATTCTTTTGAAGGTATTTGCCGTACTCTAAATCGTTTGCGAGTCGGAAATAAAGCGTATCGTTTGCTTGGATAAACTGGCCAGGCTCTACAAAGATTGGTCCGAACTGCGTATTATCATACTCGCTTACAGTGAGAGTAGCGGGATCATTATTGGCATCCAGCGTAGCCTGAACGTCTTTCTTGAAGGATTGGCAGGTGTTTTTGTAAGTTTTACCGCCATACTTGGTTTTATTGATGAGGTCTTTAGGTCCGCATGCTACGCTGAGCACTGCTACGAGGCTCAGGTAGAGGGCTGCTTTATTTCTCATACGAAATAGATTTTCCACAAAGGTAGGTAGTTTAGGAAAGTCTTTCCACGACGGTAGCGATACCCATTCCGCCCCCTACGCAGAGGGTAGCGACGCCATAGCGTAAATTCTGGCGTTCCAGTTCATCTACGAGCGTTCCGATGAGGATAGCTCCCGTGGCGCCGAGGGGGTGTCCCATAGCAATCGCCCCGCCATTGACGTTGATTTTCTCCAGCGGAATCCCCAGTTCATCTGCGAATCGTAGAGGAACGACGGCGAAAGCTTCATTTACCTCATAAAGGTCTATTTCCTCGGGGGATAAACCTGCGCGGTGGAGCGCTTTACGGGTCGCCGGAGCAGGTCCCAGTAGCATAATAGTTGGTTCTGTGCCAGTTACAGCCCAGCTTACAATCCGAGCGCGCGGCTGCATCCCATATTTTGTATAAAGCTCTTCAGTTCCTAAGAGTACCAAGGCAGCTCCATCTACGATAGCTGAAGAATTGCCTGCATGATGTACGTGATGAATCGCTTCCAGTTGAGGGTATTTCTGTAAGGCTACCGCATCAAACCCAAACTGCTGTCCGATATGAGCAAATGAAGGTTCTAAAGCTGCTAATTTTTCCAAACTGGTGTCTGGCCGAATGTTTTCATCTCTGTCTAAAACGACCTCCCCCAGAACATTTCGTACGGGAATGAGGCTTTTTTTGAAGTAGCCTGATTGGGTGGCGTGGGCAGCTCGTTGATGGGAGCGTAAAGCAAATTGATCCAAGGTTTTTCTATCATACCCATAGAGAGTGGCGATGAGGTCAGCTGATACCCCTTGTGGTATATAATGCCCTGGGAAAGCTACGGCGGGGTCTGCGTACCAGGCTCCACCATCTGAGCCCATGGGAACTCGGCTCATAGATTCCACCCCGCCTGCTAAAAAGGCTTCTCCTATGCCGGCTCTCAAGTAGGCTGCGGCTTGATTTACGGCTTCTAATCCTGAAGCGCAGAATCTATTCAATGTAACCCCAGCTACGGTATCTGGCAGTCCTGCAGCCTGTCCAGCAATTTTGGCAATGTTGGAGCCCTGCTCATCTATTTGGGTTACGCAGCCGAGGATAATGTCTTCTATTGCAGAGGGGGGAAGCGCAGGATTTCGCTCCAAAAGAGCATGTATCAGCTGGCGGATTAGCTCTACAGGGCGAACTGCATGGAGCTTTCCGTCTTTTTTGCCGCGCCCCCGAGGGGTGCGAACTGCATCATATATGTAGGCTTCAGGCATAATCGCTGCGATGGATGCCCAGCCGTTTCATCCGGCTGTGGAGAGCAGTACGTTGCATACCCAGAGCTTCTGCTGTCCGAGATACATTGAAGCCATGCTTTCGTAAGTGGTAAAGGAGATATTCTTTCTCCATTTGGTCCAGAAAGGCTTCTACATTAGGAGTCTCCAGAAGAGCTGGCAGAGGAGAAGCTTCAGGCGGAGCTGAGGGTGAGATGACATACCGCTGCACATCTGCTGGGGTGATGATTTTATCTGTAAATATGGCTAACCGTTCTACAGCATTACGCAGCTCTCTAACATTGCCCTGCCACTCGTAGAGGGTCAGTTCCTGTAGCGCAGCTGGCGTAAAAGACTTGGCGGGCATATTGTACTCGGCAATGATTTCTTTCAAAAACGCTTCTGCCAGAATGGGAATATCTTCACGCCGCTCCCGAAGAGGTGGAATTTCTATTACGACGACGCTGAGGCGATGATAGAGGTCTTCCCGAAACCGTCCAGCTGCAATCTCTTGCAGGAGGTTTTTATTAGTAGCTGCGATTAGGCGAACATTGACGGGGATGTCTTTTTCCCCTCCAACTCGGCGGATTTTACCTTCTTCTATGACTCGGAGAACCTTGGCTTGGGCGGTAAGGGCCATGTCTCCAATCTCATCCAGAAAGAGCGTGCCCCCGTGGGCCTCCTCAAATCGCCCGATATGCTGCTTGATAGCATGGGTGAAAGCGCCTTTTTCATGACCAAAGAGCTCACTTTCTATCAGCTCTGGCGGGATAGCGGCGCAGTTGATATCTACGAAGGGGTTTTTACTACGAGCGCTTTTGAGATGAATCCATCGGGCAACAAGTTCTTTTCCACTCCCGCTGGGGCCGGTGATAAGCACCCGAGCATCTAAGGGAGCTACACGGTCTATAATCTCCCGAATCCGCTGGATAGCGGGAGAAACCCCTAAAATCTCCCGTACGCGGAATGCCTTCTGAGCAAGAGTCTTATTCTCAGAGACCAGCTTACGCTTTTCTGCCGCATTTCGGATAAGGATTTCTAATCGTGGTAGGTCTAAGGGCTTTTCCATGAAGTCAAAAGCCCCCATCTTAGTAGCGGCGACTGCAGTCTCTATGGTCGCATGTCCAGAGAGCATGATAAACTCAACCTCTGGCTTATGCTGGCGAGCCCAAGCTAAGAGCTCCATGCCGTCTTTGCCCGGCATGCGCACATCACACAGGACAATATCAAAGTCTGACCGCTCTAAAATCCGCTGGGCTTCTACTCCATCCCGCGCTACCTCTACTATGTGGTCATCGTAGGATAAAACCTCCGCTAAAGTCGCTCGTATCTCGGGATCATCATCTACGATAAGCAGCCGTGCCATTAGACTGTAAGCAGTTCCTGCTCTTTAGCCTCTGCCAGCTTGTCTATGTGAGCGATGTATTTGTCAGTGAGCTTTTGAAGCTCATCTTGACCTTTACGGACAATATCCTCTGGGGTGCCGTTTTTCGTGAGTTTGCGCAGCTCCTCTAAAGTGTCACGGCGAATATTGCGAATAGCCACCCGCCCCTCTTCTGCTAACTCTTTGACCTGCTTGACAAAGCGTTTGCGCTGCTCCTCTGTTAGAGAAGGGAAGGTTACCCGTACTGCTTTTCCTTCGGTGGCGACAGAAAGCCCTAAGTTGGCTTCTGCAATGGCTTTTTCTATGGGCTTTGCCATTTGGGGTTCAAATGGCTGAATCAGCAGGGTTCGGTTATCCTGAACGCTAAAAGTAGCCACATGCTTGATGGGGGTAGGTGTGCCATAATAATCTACCCGCAGATGTTCTATCAAGGCTGGGGTGGCTTTTCCAGCCCTGATTTTGCTAAAGAGGTCATCGTAATGAGCGAGGGATTTTTTCATGTGTTCCTCAGCACTTTTGAGAAGGTTCTGAATCTCTGGGGTCATGCAGCAAAGTTAGCCAAAAGCGGCTTCGTATCCTGCTTTGCGGAGCTGGCAAGCAGGGCACTCCCCGCAGCCATAGCCCCAGGGATGACGCACCTCGCGCCGTCCTAAGTAGCAGGTATGAGTTTCCTCTGCGATAAACTCTCGGTAGCCCAGCTCATCGGCATATTTCCACAATTGAGCTTTGTCCATGTAGAGAAAGGGGGCGTGGATACGAATCGGGCGCGCAAGAGCTTCTGAAAGGGTTTTTTGTGCCGCCTCTATAAAAGGAGCACGACAATCAGGATAACCGCTATAATCTACTTGACTCACGCCTATCACGAGGTCAGATTCATCCCGCGGATAGCCCCAGATAGCAGCAGCAGTGAGGAAAATAAGATTCCGCCCAGGAACGAAAGTGGTAGGTAATCCTTCTGGGGTGTAGGAGAGCGGAGCTTCGTGAGTTAGAGCTGTTTTCACAGACAAGGCATCCCATAGCTGTCCTAAGTCAATAACTGCATGAGACACTCCTAAGTGAGCCGCAATCCGTCGAGCAGATTGAAGCTCTATCTCATGCCGCTGCCCGTACAAAAAAGTCAGGGCGTGAATGGGCGAGGGAAGGTTTTCCAAAGCCCAGAGGAGAGCTGTCGCGGAATCTTGCCCCCCACTCAGTAGGACAATAGCCACACAGCGAATGTATAGGAAATGTTTTGGACATTTGGCGAATGGAAGTGCTGATTTACCTATTTCACCTGTATGCGCCGGCACTCATCACTTTGGGCTTCCTACATGCTCGGCGAAAGGATTTGGATTTGATCTTCTGGGGGGCATTAGGGATCGCAGAACTTTCTCAAATGGGGCTTGTGGCGTTTTTAGTGAGGCATGGCGGCTCTTCTCTACAGGTAGAGGGTTTACTCTCTGGGGGGCTACTTTTGGTAGAGATAGCGGCTATCTTAGGAATCATCGGTGGGGTGCTGGTGTATCAGAGGGAGAAAGAGGCTTTCCCGGGGCTTTGGGTGGTGTTTTTGTCTATATTTCAGTTAGTGCTGCTTGTGATTTTTCGGGAGCTGTCGTGAGGGGGCGCGCCAGCGCCTTCGGCGCTGGCGCGCC
>JANXDD010000124.1:0-4751 GCA_025059915.1 Bacteroidia bacterium
GCGCCCCCCCCCCCCGCCGCCGCCCCCGCCCCAACACAAAAACTCTCATCAAAACCTTTTACTCCCCGCAGGCTGTATGAGGCTGAGCACACAGGCAGATACCTAAAGGTTATCATGAAGACTTCTTGAAACCTAAATCCAATTTTAAGCTAAGTCCTGAATAAGCTGTATTACTTCTCAGAAAACTTCCGTCCCCCTAAATGCACTCCCAAAATGCGCTTTATCGGATCCAGCTTGCAGCGCCCCTCATAAACTTTTTCAGTCCCTGAATGCCTTTTATTTGAAGCGGTATATCTCTTACCTTTGCTGCATGGACATCCAGTACCTTGGGCACTCTGCCTTTCTAATAACTGTGAGCACTGGGGAGAAGCTCCTCTTTGACCCTTTCATCACTCCCAACGAGCTGGCAAAAGGAAAGATCGCTCTGAAGGACCTCACCCCAAACTTCATATTCCTTTCTCACGCTCACTTTGATCACATCGCTGATGCAGAAGAGCTTTCCAAGTCAAATAACGCTCCTATTATCGGAGTTTGGGAGATTCATTCTTACTTCCAAGAGAGAGGTTGCCCAACCCATCCGATGAACGTGGGGGGCACGTGGAAGTCCTCTAAAGGTAATGTGTCTGTAAAGTTGGTTCCTGCGATACATACCAGCAGCTTCCCCGACGGGCGATATGGGGGAGTGCCCGTAGGGTTTGTAATTTCAGATGAAAGGTACACGGTGTATTACTCTGGCGACACAGCTCTTAGTATAGAAATGGAGCTTATCGCCGAACGCTATACTCTGGATGCCGCTATTCTTCCTATTGGCGGCACATTTACGATGGATGTGGATGATGCGATAGAGGCGGCGCTCCTCGTGGATGTGGAACATGTCATCGGCATGCATTATGACACTTTTCCTCCTATTCAGATAGACCACAGGCAGGCTCAAGAAAAGTTCAGGGAAAATGACTGCACATTACACCTGTTAGAGATTGGTCAGACGATAAGCATAAAGGACTTAGTCTCCACTTCTGCTCTGAGAAGCTAAAGATGGTAGTTCGATTTGCTCCGAGCCCTACGGGACCGCTCCACATTGGAGGGGTACGTACAGCCTTGTATAATTACCTTTTGGCTCGGAAGCATGGAGGGCGCTTCATCCTGCGGATTGAGGATACGGACCAAACCCGCTATGTTCCGGGAGCGGAGGAGTATATCATAGAAGCGCTTACATGGTGTGGGATTACTTTTGACGAGGGGCCGCATATTGGGGGGCCCCATGCTCCTTATCGGCAGAGCGAGCGGAAAGCTATATATGCCCAGTATGCTCATTTACTCGTAGAAAAAGGGTGGGCTTATTATGCTTTTGACACGGAGGAGGAGCTGGAAGAGATGAGGCGGAGGTTTGAGGCAGCAGGCATGGTCGCTCCCCAGTATAATGCTATCACCCGCTCTTACATGAAAAATAGCCTAACTCTCCCTCCTGAGGAGGTTCAAGAGCGCCTCCAGAATGGGAAATATGTGATACGATTTCTGGTTCCACGAGGAAGGGAGGTGCGATTTTATGATGAGATACGGGGCTGGGTAAGTGTCCATACCAAAGAAATGGATGATAAGGTCCTTCTCAAGAGTGATGGCATGCCCACCTATCATCTGGCTAATGTGGTGGATGATCACCTTATGGGGGTTACTCATGTGATTCGTGGGGAGGAGTGGCTGCCCTCCACGCCGCTGCATGTACTTTTGTATGAGGCTTTTGAGTGGGAAATGCCTAAGTTTGCCCACCTTCCTCTTCTTTTGCGACCAGATGGTGGGGGGAAGCTAAGTAAGCGGGATGGAGATCAGCTGGGATTTCCGGTTTTTCCGCTGCGGTGGCGCGATCCCTCCACGGGAGAAGTCTCTGAAGGATACAGAGAGCGAGGCTTCTTACCAGAGGGTGTAGTGAATTACTTAGCCCTTTTGGGATGGCATCCGTCGGAGAATCGAGAGATATTTACGATAGAGGAGCTGATAGAGGCATTTTCTTTGGAGCGGGTGAGCAAAGCAGGGGCGCGATTTGATTTTGAAAAGGCTCGGTGGGTCAATCAGCAGCATCTGCGCGCTGTTCCCACAGCGAGGTTAGTAGAGCTTATTCGTCCTCTTTGGGAGGCTCGGGGGCTTCCGCCAGTCTCTGATGAAAAGCTCTCTATGCTGATAGAGCTGGCGAAAGAGCGGGCCGCCCTCCTCCCAGAGCTCATAGAAAGTGTGCGGTTTTACTATGAAGCTCCGACTTTTCCTCTCTCGTCTGAGCGCGAGGGTAAACTCAATCCAGCCCTTGTGGAAAATTTATCAGAATGGATCGTAGCTCTGAGGGAGCTGCAGAGCTGGACGGTTGAGAATATAGAGGCTCTCGTGAAGCATCGGGCAAAATCTATGGGACTTCCCTTAGGGAAGGTGCTGCCTACGCTGCGGCTTGCGCTGACGGGAGAAGAGTCTGGGGCTTCTTTGTATCACATAATCCATGTGCTTGGACAGGGGGAAGTTGTGAGGAGGTTAGAACGGTTTGTGGAGGTGTATGGGGTGCGACCGCGGGTGTAGAGGTTGTAGTAATGCAGTTTTCGTAGGGGAGTGGTTGTCAGGCATAGCTCCTGCGGGAGCAGCGCCCCCCCTTGTAGAGGTGCGGTTCAAAGGCACGCGAAGGGATTTGTTTTGGACAGATTTAGAGCCGCCTCTGCATGTCGGCGAATGGGTCGTCGTAACAGAAGTAATACGACGCAGTCCAGAAAGCCCAGCTCAGCTGGGGCGCGGCTACGACATCGGCATAGTGAATCTTACAGGATATTTAGCCGAGGCTCGCCGACGCAGCTTGCGTCAGGAGATTCCCCATGCCCAGAAGGTTTTACGCAGACCTACTCCTGAGGAGTTGGATAAGCTCACTGAACTGCGGCTCAAGGAAAACGAGATTCTCAAAGAGATTCGGCAGATTGTGGAAGAGTTAGGGTTAGGTCCTACCCATCAGATGAAGGTTACAGATGTTGAGTTTTATGGAGATGGACGCAGTTTGATATGCTATTTCACAGCGGAAGGCCGAGTGGATTTTAGGGAGCTTATCCGTATCATAGCGGAAAAGTACAAAGTGCGTCCAGACCTCCGACAAATAGCTCCCCGTGAGGAGAGCGCTCGCATCGGTGGAATAGGAGCATGTGGGCGAGAGTTATGTTGCACCTCATGGATTAATGCTCCACTGACTATCACCACAGAAATGGCTCGTTATCAAGGTTTAGCTCTCAATAGCTCAAAAATTCTCGGCTTGTGTGGGAAGCTTAAGTGCTGTATTAGCTACGAGCTGGATGTGTATAAAGAAATCACTCAGCGCATCCCCAAAGTCAAGTCCATTTATACCGAAGAAGGGGAGTGGCGCTTCCTGCGGACGGAGCTTCTTTTAGAGCGAATGTGGTTTGAAAAAGTGGGGGAAGGGAAGCAGGTTTGCCTTCTGGCTTCTGCGGTGCAGGAGATTTTGGAGAAAAACGCCCAAGGCGAGAAGCCCCCCTCCATAGAACCCTATACAGTGAAATTTCCAGACTTGCCTACTCGGATTTGAGGGCTCGGTAGAGGTCGGCTTCGGTAATAACTTGTGGCTGCCTTTCTCGGTAATGTCGCAGAAAGGCGAAATATCCTGCCTGTCGTACTAAGCGGGTCAAATCTGCCCGTGTGAAACCAGCGGTTGTCTCTGCCCAAAAATTCCAGTCTATGCCTTCTGCCATGGGTAAAGATTTAGCCAGCCGAGTGAGAATGATGTATCTTTCTTCCTTATCCGGGGGTGTGATGTAGATTCGTCTATCAAAGCGTTCGCTACGCAGAAGAGCAGGGTCCAGGCGGTGGGCACGGTTCGTAATTCCGATAATGCCTACTCCTCCTCTTTCTTTCGCCTCATCCATTAGGAGGAGAAACTGGAGTGTAGCCCCATTGAGCCATTCTAGGTTATGCTCCCTGTCTGGAAAAAGGCTATCTATCTCCTCAAATATCAAAAGGGCTGGGGCATTTTTGAAGGCTTTGTGAAAAATGCTTCGTAGGCGTCCCTCTGTCTCGCCATACCATTTGGAAGCAAGAGCGGGAGTGTGGATGATCCGATAGTAAAATCCCGAGGCGCGGGCAAAACGGCGCGCTAAATAGCTTTTGCCATTGCCAGGTGCTCCCTCTATGAGAATTGCGGGAGCAGGAGGAACGCCATAATGCAAGGCTTGTTTAGGTAAAGCGATGGGAAGATAGACTGCTTCTATGAGGGCTTCTTTTTCTGCGTCCATGCCATAGACCTCTGGAAAGAGTTTTTCTTTTAGCACATGGAGGGGGGGGAGGGGAGAGGTAGGACCTGTATGGGGCTCACTGCGGCTGCGGCGACTGTATCTCTCTAAAAGCGCTTGGACGGAAGCCAAGCGACCAAGACGGTCAGCATGGCGACGCAAGAGGCGTCGCAAATTATTTGCATCGTAATGGGTGAGTGGGTAAATAGGGCGCACGACACCCGCCTCTCTTCCTTCGCGGGCGATTTGGAGGAGTTCTCGGCGGTCTAATCTATCCAAGAGCTCCTCTATCGTGATGACACCCATGTGGCGAGGGTAGGAGTCGCACCTACCGAAGCCATCTCAGCTCGCCTGTATAAAGGTACGAAATTTACGAAATTTGAGTTTTTGGGGCGCGGGGGGCGCCGCAGCGGGGGGGCGGCCCCCCCCCAAAAAACAAACCCCCCCCCCAAAGACAAAACAAAAGCGAGTAATGAAACAAAAAAAAAA
>JANXDD010000124.1:4761-4993 GCA_025059915.1 Bacteroidia bacterium
TGTGTTTTGTCCCCCCCCAACCATCCCCACTTCCCCCTCGTTTTATTATTTTATTTTTTTTTTTTTTGGGGGGCCCCCCGGCCCGGGGGGCGCGCCCCCGCCCCTCACCTAAGCACCTGCCCGCCGAACCTATCCATACGATACTCGTATGCAGACATATGACCAGATGAGTTATATTTGACGCGGATGCGTTATACGTGGCTAACAGCAGCTTTTTTCCTCTGGTTAGGGT
>JANXDD010000125.1 GCA_025059915.1 Bacteroidia bacterium
TGTTGGTGGGTGGGGGGGGGGGGGGGGGGTTTCTTGGGTGGGGGGGGTTTGTCTTTCCGGGGTGTGGGGGGTTTTTGGGGGGGCCCCCCGGCGGGGGGGGGGGCCCCCCGCCCCACTCACACCCGCCTCTCCCGAAAAAACCGCTGCAGGAGCTCCAGCGCCTCCTCTCCAAAAGGTCCTTGATACCACTTCCCTTTCGGATGCAAAAGAGAAGGCGTATAGCGTAAAAATCCTCGCTCTGGATCCCGAGCAGCAAAAACAACTTTCCCCAGCTGTGCCCATCCCATGGCTCCTGCGCACATCGGACAAGGTTCCAAGGTTACATATAAGGCTGCCTGAGGTAAATACTTACTACGCAGATAGCTCGTACCTGCCGTCAAGCAGAGCATCTCTGCATGAGCCGTGGGGTCAGAGAGCTGTTCTATTCGGTTGTGGTCCCGTGCTATGACTTCATCACCGAGAACCAGCACTGCGCCAATAGGCACCTCTCCTTCGGCGTATGCTGCATGGGCTTCTTCAAGCGCAAGCCGCATGAAATATTCATCCCTCTGAGCATCCATGTAGCAGCTTAGTCAAAAGGGAGTGATATACTTGAAAGGTGCGCTCATCAAAAGCCACCATGTATAGAGCATCAAACCCATCGGCTTCTTCCAAGAGAACTTTTAGGGCAATCGGTGCAGCTTCTTCTAAAGGGTAGCCGTAAATGCCTGTACTAATAGAAGGAAAAGCTACTGTGCGCAAGGCATACTCCTTAGCGAGGGCGAGGCTGCTGCGGTAGGCTCGCTCCAGTAGTACTGCTTCATTTGCTCCTCCACCGCGCCAGACTGGTCCCACCGTGTGAATCACATACCGAGCTGGGAGGCGAAATCCAGGCGTTATTCGCGCCTCTCCGGTAGGACAGGGAGCTACTTGACGGCAAGCTTCTGCCAGCTCTGGTCCGGCTGCTCGGTGGATGGCACCTGAGACCCCGCCCCCTGGCAGTAAGGCTTCATTAGCCGCATTTACAATAGCGTCGGCGGCTACTTTCGTTATATCCCCGTGCAGGACCTCAACTTTACCCATGGAGCGAAGCTACATAGCTTTGGGCAGTGCTACTTTGGCTGGGTCGTGAGGTCGCTTTCCATCCTCGGGGATACTATCGCTTAGGGCTTTCTCTGGCGAAGCGCTGGCGCCTCACTTTATGGGGACGAACTTTTTCTGCTTTGCAAATAGAGGGACCTCTTGCTGAGCAAATCCACCTTTCAACTTGGGAGAAGCTGACCAGCGTTCCCTCTTCTCCTCTGAGCCTGGAAATACGATTTTTGGACAGGGAGCCTTCTCTTCCCTCTCTTTTTTCAGCCCAGCCTATTTTCCTTTGCAATCCTGCCGACCTGTGGCGCGCTATTTTTCACCCCACCGCCCTATGGGATGTATGGGAAGACTATCCCAAAAACTTTCGTTATGACCCAACTTACAGCCTATGGCAGCGGGTGAAACGAACCCTCCAGTGGTATCTCTTGTACCCCTTGCGTCTCCTACCGAAAGGATATACCTTAGCCGAATACACCTACGCCCCTTCGTATCCACTCTCCAAGAGCCTTTTTTTGCCCAATGCTTTTGTTTCCGTAGAAAATGAGCCGCCGCTCCTACCTAACTTAACTCATTCCTATGCCCTCTATACAGGCAATCTCACTGAAAGCTGGGGTGTGCTTGCCGTCGTAGAAGAGGCTCTCAAATTCCCTCAAACCCCGTTGGTCATTGCGGGCAGCCTCAAATCCTCTCGCATAGAATCGCTTCTACGCTCCGCGCTGAAAAATCATAAGCAGTGGCTGTGGATCTATAGTAGATTCGTCCCGTATCCCGTTCTTCAGAACCTTCAGCGATACTCTAAACTTTTGTATGCATTTTACCAGCCCCTTCCTCATCTGCGGGATAAGGTTCCTGGAAAGTTTTATGAAGCGGCAGCTTTGGGCATCCCTCTGCGATACAATGAAGGCAAAAGCAGCGTGTGGGATGCCTTTTGGAGGCGATATAAGCATGCCTCTACTGCCCCCGAGCTGTACTGGTGCCATTATGAAGTAGAGCTGTGGAAGTGGCTAGAGTCGCTATTCAATGAAATCGGATAGGGAAATGTAAAATGGTAATCTTCCTGCGAAACCCCTTATCTTCGCATAACGTATGCCTTTCATCGCAAGCCTCATTTTGTGGGCGCAGGCTTCCTGGTGCGGCACCGACGAATACATGAAGAAGGTACATCCCGATTGGGAGCTTCGCCGCCTCCTCATGGAAGCCGCCGCTCCTATCATAGAGGCCCAACAGCGCACCCATCAGCCCAGCTGCACCCCCTCTCGGTACATCATCCCTCTGGTTTTCCATGTGATTTACTCCAATAGTTCCGATAGCATTAGCTACGAGCGTATCCTTAATCAAGTACTTCGCTTGCATGAGGACTTTAGAAGAATTCCCGAAACCCCTGGATTTTCTTCTAACGGGGCTGATACAGAAATTGAATTTTCTCTTGCCACAAAAGACCCGAATGGAAACCCAACTCGCGGCGTGGTATACTGGCGCTATGATCAACCTCCGCTGAACTGGAGCAGTAGGGATTTCTGCCGAGAAACACAAGACTTTTCTATGAAACAAGCAACAGGCTGGGACCGAACACGCTACCTCAATGTATGGATAGTTCCCCGCCTGTGCGTTCAACCTGATCCCAGCTCTCCCTGTGATCAGTGCAATTCTGTGGCAGGGTATGCATTCTATCCCTCCGCTGGAGCTACTCAGTACGGGACGGTCCTTGGTTCTGCTTTTTTCTGGGGCGGCTCTACACCCCGAGCGGGACGCACGCTCGTCCATGAGCTGGGTCATAACCTCAACTTAGCCCATCCTTTTCAAGATGGATGTGGTACATCTAACTGTAGCACTTCTGGAGACAGAGTCTGCGACACACCGCCGACCGCCGTTCAAACAGGAAATTTCTCCGTACGGCGCCAAAATACATGCACCAATGACAGCCCAGACTTACCTGACAACATGCGAAACTACATGGATTATGTAGATGACGATGACATGACTCATTTCACCGCTGGTCAGAGAGCACGAGCATGGGCGGCGATCCAAAACTCCTCTTGGCGACTGGCTCCCCTTGTTCGTCCGACAGTACCTCAACAAACTGGCACAGGTCCTTACGGACTGGTAAAAGCCTATTTCGCAGCTTCTCACACTGTAGGCTGCCCTAACGAGCCGATTCAATTTTTCAGCTATAGCATGGGTGCTCCTCATATCTTTGAGTGGAATTTCAGCGGGGGCGTGCCTGATAATCCCTCCGCATCCTGCCCTACGGTTACTTTCTCCTCCCCAGGAGTGTATGATGTACGCCTCATCGTAGAAAATCAAAGCGGACGCCGGGACACGCTTCTCAAAACAGGCTACATTCGCATTGAGGATACCGTATATACCCTACCCTACGCAGAAAGCTTTGAAAGAACTGTATTTCCTCCCCCCCACAGCTACATCCACAATCCCGATAACTCCCGCCGGTGGGAAAGATTTCACAGTACTTCTCCTCCGCGTGGAGCGTACGGAGCTTCCCAAGCAAGTATGCGGCTTCTTTTCTTCAGTTACGGCTCTTATGGAGAAAAGGACAGCTGGATAACCCCTCGCCTGGACCTGAGACCTTATGTAAATACTTCCCACTCCATCCAACTCAAGTTTTCATGGGCATATGCCTGCTTGAATTACGAAGGGCAAATAGGAAGCTACACCTCATATAATCTGGACTACATAGATTCACTGCGGGTGTATGTCTCGGAAGATTGTGGTCGTACGTGGACCCTTCTGTGGGAGCGAGGGGGAAGAGATTTAGCCACTCATCCTGCGGGCTGCATCGCAGCGCAGGGTTCCATCTCAGGCACAGCTCAATTTCTCCCTACTGCTAATCAGTGGGCTACTGACAGCATCCTTCTGGACGCCTATAAAGGTAAGACCATCAAGCTCCGATTTGAGGGGGTCTCTGGCTGGGGAAACAACCTATTCTTAGACGATATCCGTGTGGATACTATACCAGCCCTTCAGACAACATTGAGCCAACCAGCTGCGCATATACGGGCATATGTCAGCGGCTCAACTTTGTATCTATCTGTCCCTCACGAGAATTTGCCTATGAGTATAACCCTGTATGACCTACTGGGTCGTGAAGTGTGGCAAGCGAAGGAAAACCTTTCCTCTGGCAATCATGCTATAGCCCTTCCCACCTCTTTTCCTATGGGGGTCTACCTCGTTCGCTTAGAGACCAAAGGCGAAGTGATGACGCTCCGCTACTGGCATAACCCCTAACCCAGAGGTGCTTATCCATGCGGTATTTGTATCTGATGCCCCTGGCGTAGGGGAAAGAATTCCTTCTCTTCCTGCTCGACCAGCTCGGCATACAGTCTATCTGCTTCCGTCAGATTATACTTTACCCAAGCGTCTCTATCCTGTTCTTTGGTATGACCCGGTGCGGGCGAAAGAGCGGCCAGACCGCTATTATGACCCTGACACCCTTAGCCTTTCTCAGCTTTTATTAGCGTGGCATGTATATCTGCGGAAACGCTGTCGCCGAAAGCATTGGCGGGCTGTTCTCCTTCAACGAGCTCCATCTATTTACTATCTCGCCTTTGATAGAAAAGGGCGCGTGATAGACTACAATCAAGCGATTAAGGTGGCCGCCCGCATTTTGGGGCGCCCTCCCCTCAAGCTGGGGGCTTCTCTT
>JANXDD010000126.1:0-2270 GCA_025059915.1 Bacteroidia bacterium
CCATGATAATCCCTCCCCCTACACCAGTAAGCCCACTAAGAAGTCCGGCCGCTACTCCGATACCAAGCTCTTCCAGCCACTGGGTCATCTCTGTAGAAGTTATGCAACCTCATTCTCAAACTCCAGCAGGAGAGTTACAGGACCGTCATTGAGGAGAAGGACTTTCATCATAGCTCCGAAGCGTCCTGTCTCTATCCGAATGCCCTCGCCCTGCCGCCGAAGCTCTGCAACGAAAGCCTCATACAATACTCTGGCTTCTTCTGCTGGCGCAGCATCGGTAAAGGAGGGACGAAACCCTTTCTCCAATCGCCCATACAAGGTAAATTGAGACACTATAAGCAGGCCTCCATTTACTTCTTTGACGGAACGGTTCATCTTCCCTTGCTCATCAGGAAAGACCCGCAAATGGAGTAGCTTATGAGCAGCCCGAGGCAGAAGCGCTGCCGTATCACCTTGACGAAACCCCACCAGCACGAGAAGCCCCTTCTGAATCGCCCCCACAATTTCTCCCTCCACTTCCACGCTGGCATGAGATACTCGCTGGATAAGCAGACGCATCAGGTAGCAGGGGATTTTAGCTCATTCAGAAGGGCTAAATAAGTGTGGTACCGAGAGAGAGGGATTTCTCCAGCTTCCACCGCTTTTATTACTGCGCAGTCGGGTTCATCTACATGGAGGCAGTTATTGAATCGGCAGTTAGTAAGCAAGGCCCGCATCTCAGGAAAATAATGAGAAAGTTCCGCAGGGGCGATATCGCCCGAGCGAAACTCTCCAAACCCCGGCGAGTCTATAATTTCCCCTCCCTCTGGCAGCTCGTAAATCGCCGAGTAAGTCGTCGTATGGCGCCCCCGCTGAGTAAGGCGCACAAGAGGCTGAGTGGGCAGCTCAAGCCCAGGAATAAGCGCATTGATAAGGGAGCTTTTTCCCACTCCACTCACTCCCGTGATAAAGCTGCGCTTCTTATGAAGGAAAGCCTTGAGGCTCTCCAAGCCCTCTTTTGTATAGGCGGAGACCGAAAAAACCGGATAGCCAATTCGCTGATAAAGCTTTATAAGGTCCTCTCGCTTCTTCTGAGAACGAGGTGTGAGTTTCATGTCTGCTTTAGTAAAAACTAAGGCTGCTGGCACGCCGTAAGCCTCACAAAGCACTAAGAACCCATCCACATAGCGCAGCGGCGTAAAAGGAGCCTCTACCGTAACTAAAAGGAGAGCCTGGTCTATATTGCAAGCGAGAATCTGCTGGCGATAGGGATGGCTGGGGTCTATGCGCACAAGCCAGTTTTTTCGGGGAAGGATTTCTTCTATCACTGCGATGTTCTCTTCTATGCGAATCGCCACTTCATCTCCTACGGCTACCGGCGTAGTGAAATTATGCTCCTCTAAGCGAAGCTTACCCCGCAACTTGGCGGGGTAGAGCGTCCCCTGCGGGAGCCTTACATAGATGTGCTCTCCAGCTGTGCGCACCACGGTAGCCTGCATTCGCAATACCTTTGACCACAAATATGCGGATTCTGCTCACAGGTGCCGCAGGCTTTATTGGAAGCTACACGGCTGCGAGGCTTCTGGAGCTGGGGCACGAAGTGATTGGAGTAGATAACCTGAATGATTATTACGCTCCTTCGCTCAAAAAGTACCGTCTTGCTCGGCTGCTTTCTCATCCCCGTTTTGAGTTTCACGCAGTAGATATAGCGGACTGGAATAGCATAGCAGGGGTTTTTGAGCTAAGCCAGCCCATAGAGGCGGTGATTAATTTGGCGGCGCGGGCAGGCGTACGGGCAAGCCTGCAGGATCCCCTGACCTATCACCACACCAATGCCACCGGAAGCCTTCACCTTCTGGAGCTTATGCGGCGCTATGGCATTTCTCAGTATGTATTAGCTTCTACTTCATCGTTGTATGCCGGCACAGAACTTCCTTTTACAGAAGACCGTCCAGTAAATACGCCGATTTCTCCCTACGCTGCTTCCAAAAAGAGTGCTGAGGTGCTGGCTTACACTTATGCCTATCATTACGGCATCAATGCCGCTGTCCTGCGATATTTTACGGTATATGGTCCTGCGGGGCGCCCGGACATGAGCATCTTCCGCTTCATTGAATGGATTTACCGAAATCAGCCTCTCCATCTCTATGGCGATGGCACCCAGTCCAGAGACTTCACTTATGTAGAGGATGTGGCTGAGGGGACCATCGCCGCCCTCCAAGTAAAAGGGTATGAAATCTTCAATATTGGCGGCGGACAGGCTCCTACTACCCTGTTGGAAGTAATTCAGC
>JANXDD010000126.1:2280-4667 GCA_025059915.1 Bacteroidia bacterium
CTGGGGAAAAAAGCCCAGATTATCCAGCATCCTTTCCCTAAAGCAGACCTTATGCACACCCAAGCTAACATTCACAAAGCTCGTACCTACTTAGGGTGGAGTCCCCAGACCGACTTCTGGACAGGATTAGAGCGGACTATAGAGTGGCATCTGGCTAATCGGAGATTATTAGATTCTTTACCGCTACCGTGAGAGGCTGTGCGATTGGATTTGTTATCGGATTTGGTATGACCCCCCTGCTGAGCCAAAATCTTCCAGACTTTTACAGCGATAGCCTTTACAAAAGAGCCCAGAAGCTCTACTTCCTTGCCGTACAGTCTGAAAGCTATATGGAAGAAGCGGAAAGGGCTATCCAGAGTCTTATTCGCATCTATGGACCACAGCCCCCTATTCAGATGTACCTCTATGGCCTTACCGCCCTGAAAGCCCGATACAGCCTCAATCCCCTTCAGAAAAGGGACTTTTTCTACCAAGCTGTGAGCCAAATGGATGCGATGGTTCGCCAATGTCCCTCTGATCCAGAGATACGCTTTTTGCGGGGGAGCTTTTACTACTATCTCCCTTTCTTCATGGGCAAAAGAAAAGAGGCGGAGGATGACCTGCGGACGCTTACCCGCCTTCTTCTTCAATCGCCAGACCTTTATAAAAAGCGCTATACGAGTGAGGTACTTCGGGCGATTGTGGGCTTTTTAGAGCAAAGCGGTTGGATAGGGAAAGAAGAGATTCAGCGCCTTCGGCGCCTATATGTAACCCTGTAAAGAGGGGGTTATATTTGAGGCATGTCTGAAAAAGAATGGATAACGGCGCATTGGTCAGCCCTTTTAGAGGACCTGGTAGCCTTTTTAAAGTTTCCCAGCGTCAGCGCTCAGAGCTCCTACAGGCAGGATTTACAAGCTGCAGCGGACTGGCTTGCGGAGCAGCTAAGGGGATTAGGCTTTTCCGTGGAAAAAGTAGGAGAGCCCCCTGTGCTCCATGGGTTTTACAAAGGGCCCGCAAGTGCTCCCACGGTGCTCTTTTATGGGCATTACGATGTTCAGCCGCCAGAACCCTTAGAGTTATGGGAGAGTCCTCCCTTCACTCCGCGAATAAAAGACGATAAAATCTATGCCCGAGGCGCCTCCGACGATAAAGGGCAAGTTTTTATCCACCTCGCTGCATGGCGCTACCTTTTGGAGAGATACGGAGAATTGCCTGTTTCTATTCATGCTGTCATAGAAGGCGAAGAAGAGACTGGCAGCCAGACTTTATACGGGGTTTTAGAAAGTCACGGGGCTGCGTGGAAAAGTGATGTGATTTTAGTGTCAGACACGGCATTTTTTTCAGCGGATGTTCCGACGCTGACCGTGGGCTTGCGTGGTTTGATTTACAGCGAGATTATCGTACAAGGGCCGCAGCGAGACCTTCATTCTGGCAGCTTCGGAGGAGTAGCGCCGAATCCAGCTTTGGCTCTGGCAGAAATCCTTTCTCAACTCAAAGGCAGTGATGGAAGGGTAAAAGTTCCTGGTTTCTACGAGCGGGTGCGTCCCGTACGAGCAGAGGAACGGGGGCTTTGGCGCCAGCTGCCTGCAAATGAGCAGCATTATCTCCAACTGACGGGAGCTCCCGCTCTCGCCGGCGAAGTAGGGTTTGCTCCGATAGAGCGGATCGGCATCCGCCCTTCGCTGGACGTGAATGGGATGGTAAGCGGCTATATCGGAGAGGGAGCTAAAACTATTATCCCTGCCCAAGCCTTAGCCAAAGTCTCCATGCGATTAGTGCCTGAGCAAGACCCCGCAGAGGTATGGCAAGCCTTTCATGATTTTGTCATGCAGGTCGCTCCACCATCGGTAAAAGTAGAGGTGCGTTTGCTTCATGAGCCGGCTCCTCCCTTTGAGACCCCAATAGATTCGCGGTACTACCAAGCCGCAGAAGAAGCTATTGCAGAAGTTTTCGGACGACGCCCCATACCTGTCCGAGAAGGAGGCTCTATTCCTGTGCTCTCCGCTTTACAGAAACGGCTAGGGAACCCACCTGCCATTCTCATGGGCTTCGGGCTGCCTACTGACGCAGTACATAGTCCGAATGAACACTTCCATCTAGAGCAGCTGCGAAAAGGAATAGAAGCAAGCATTCGCTTTTATAAGAAGATAGGTGGGCGAAACTGAAGCGGTGCCGGCAAAAGAAAAGGGAAGAGATTTTCGGGATGGCGGGTGGAGGAAGCGCGTAAAGCATTTGGCGGGTTTTCATTGTATGGAGGCGGTGGATAAAACCCCTAACCATGCCCAAATAGGAGGAGGGAGCTCTGGGGCGGCGGGATGCTGGAAGCGATCATGAGTTCTTCGGCATTTATGAGGTGTGTAGTGTTATTTACTGTGGGGGCGGGCCCCCCCCCCAAGCGCGGGGGCGCC
>JANXDD010000127.1 GCA_025059915.1 Bacteroidia bacterium
GCGGGCATGCAAACCCCTCAGATTTAGGGGGAAGATTATAGACAAGCCATACAGGTTTTTTGTACTTCTGCTCAAAATACCTTGCAATCGGCGGACTCACGGTAATGATGTAATCCACCCGAGCATACAGGAAGCGCTCCAGCATCTCCCACAAGCGGCGCCTAAAGGGTCTATGAACTACAAAAGGGGTCTGCGTGAAAAGCTCGCGACTATCCAAAAGAAGGGCTTTTCTCCGAAGAACTGATGCTAACCACGTACCCGGTAAAGCCGCTAAGTCGTTTGCTACCACGGCATCCCAATTTTTCTTCAGGAGAAGGTATATGAAAAACCAGAGGTTACCAAGAAGGAAGAAAAAAGGACCCCGACCCACAGGTATCCACAAACGCTTTATCCGATACGGACGCTGAGGTAGAGAGCGAGAAGCGACAGGGGATAGGACGCTCACTACTTCAACCTCACAAATCTCCGCCATCGCCGAAACAATCTTATGAAGACGATGTTCAGGAAGAAGGTCGTGGATAATGCAGTGGATAACTCGGGGCATAAGTGTAGGGCTTGTCTGGATGTCCGCCCTGCAAAAGTAGATAAGCCGCATACCCCCCTCCCCAAAATTCACGGGATTCTACAAGTCACTCGTATGTTCATCCACAGCGCCTCAGTCTCCAAAAGTCCTTAGCTACAAGCTAACTTTTTGTTATTTTGACAGTATGTTCCACATTTCCACACGCTCACCATCGCGTGAGGAACTCCTTAATCTGGTAGAGGAATATGGATATGTGCCCCTTGAACCGCCGCAGGGCATAGACCTTTTTGCAGAGATAGAGCGTCTCAAGCGGGAGAAAAATGCCATCCTTTTGGCCCACTACTACCAAGATGCGGATATCCAGGACATAGCAGACTTCATAGGTGACAGCTTGGGGCTTTCTCAAAAGGCAGCAGAAACCGATGCCGAAATCATAGTCTTCGCAGGGGTTCATTTCATGGCAGAGACAGCAAAAATTCTCAATCCCACTAAGAAGGTACTCATCCCAGACCTTAATGCTGGCTGCTCTCTTTCCGACAGTTGTCCTCCCGAGTCATTTGCTGCATTCAAAGCGCAGCATCCTGACCATAAAGTCGTGAGTTATATCAATACCTCCGCTGCCATCAAGGCTATGAGTGACGTCATTGTAACCTCCTCCAATGCTGTGCCTATCGTAAAGGCACTTCCCTCAGATTGGAAGATTATCTTCGCTCCAGATAAGAACTTGGGTCAGTATGTGATGAAGAAAACAGGGCGAGATATGATCTTGTGGGATGGGGTTTGTATGGTTCATACTATTTTCTCCTATCAGAAGGTTCTGCAAATGAAGAGACAGTATCCCGAGGCAGAGCTGATAGCTCATCCCGAGTGCGAGCCGGCAGTTCTGGAACAAGCTGATTTTATCGGTTCTACTACTGCTCTCTTGAACTATGTGGTAAAGTCTCCTAAAAAGCAGTTTATTGTAGCTACGGAATCGGGCATTCTACACCAGATGCGAAAAGCTGCGCCAGACAAGGAGCTTATACAAGCCCCAGCGGAGTACTCCTGCAGTTGTAATACTTGTCCTCATATGAAGCTCAATACGCTTGAAAAAATCTACAACGCTCTGCTCTACGAGATGCCAGAGGTTACTTTACCTCCTGAGCTAATAGAAGCTGCCCGTCGTCCGATTGAGCGGATGTTAGAGATGAGTCGGGAGCTTGGGCTAATCTCAAAAGGATGACGGAGTCAGAGCTAATCCTGTCTCTGCGGCAGCATTTGAGAAATGAGCACCCTCTACTGGTGAAGGGCATAGGAGACGATGCGGCCGTATGGAATTGGGATGATAAGTACTATGCGCTACTGTCAGTAGATACGCTCCATGAGCATTGGGACTTCGACCGAGTATATCATGCGCCAGTGTACATAGGATACAAAGCAGCGACCTCGGCTATTAGCGATATCTGCGCAATGAATGGCGAGGCTCTTTTCCTGACTGTGTCTATCGGTATTCCTCGGGGATTTCCTTCGGGCTATATAGAAGAAATCTACAAGGGAATTCGTCGGGTGGAAGATAAGTACAACGTGACCGTAATTGGGGGGGATATCTCTCCAGCTCGGGACTTATGGCTAAGCATAGCGGTTATTGGTAGAGTAGAGCGGGAGAGGATCACCTACCGGCAAGGAGCTCGGCCGAAAGACTTAGTTTGTGTTACAGGAGACTTGGGGGGGGCTTATGCAGGGCTAAAAATTCTCCAGCGGGAAAAAGCAGTATTTCTGCAGAATCCTTCGGTACAGCCTGACGTTTCGGAATTCACTTATATCATTAGCCGGCAGCTCAAGCCTGAGGCTCGGTGCGATATGGTAGCTCGTCTGCGAGAGCTAAATGTTCTGCCTACAAGTATGATAGACCTGTCAGATGGTTTAGCGGCAGGGGTTCATGCTCTCTCTAAGGCTTCGGGGTATGGCATGCACCTGTATTTAGACCGGCTACCTTTTCACGAGCAGACGAAGAGGGTGGCCGAGCTTTATGACATGCCGCTTACAGCCTTCTTACTATACGGGGGGGAGGAGTACGAACTTCTCTTTACGGTACCACTCAGCGACTATGAGAAGCTTAAAAGCGAGCCCCAGATACATGTGATTGGGTATGTACGCGAGGATGGGCAGGTACTTTTAGAGGACCCTTTTGGTACAGCTGAGCCAATTCAGGAATTGAGCTGGGACAGCTGGAAGGGAGAAAAGGCAAGTGCAGTTTCTCCATCATCAGAATGAGCTGCTGGTAAGCTTTACTTTTGTTCTATGGGACATCTCCTCCTTGAGAAAGGTGTAAGGCCGGGCGTGGCTCTTATTCGCCTGAATCGTCCTGAGAGCCTGAACGCCCTCAATAGAGCCCTTGTAGCAGAGCTTACGGACACCCTGATTGCCTTGGACAATGATGCAGAGGTGCGTGCAATAGTCATCACAGGTAATGAGCGAGCATTTGCTGCTGGCGCTGACATCAAGGAGATGGCAGAAGAGTCTGCGGTAGAGATGCTGATTTTAGACCAGTTTCAGCGCTGGGACCAGATAAAGCGCCTCAAGAAGCCCCTTATCGCCGCTGTGAGTGGATATGCACTGGGGGGAGGATGTGAGCTGGCTATGCTTTGTGATATTGTAATAGCCAGTGAGACAGCCCAGTTCGGTCAGCCGGAGATAAAAATCGGAGTTATCCCCGGCGCGGGAGGAACTCAGCGCCTTACGCGGGCGATTGGAAAATCTCGCGCTATGGAGTATATCCTCACCGGAAGGTTTTTCTCTGCTAAGCAAGCGGAGGCGTGGGGGCTCGTAAGTCGGGTCGTCCCTGTGGAACTCTACCTAGAGGAGGCTTTGAATCTGGCTGCTGAGATAGCTTCCATGCCTCCTCTCGCCGTCCAGCTCGCAAAGCAGGCAGTTAATAAAGCCTACGAGCTGTCCTTGGAGGAAGGGCTTCATTTTGAGCGGCGCAATTTCTACCTTCTCTTTGCTACGGAAGACCAGAAGGAAGGTATGAGGGCATTCATTGAGAAGCGCACCCCTCAGTGGAAGGGCAAATAACATATTCATTCCAGCCCGGGCCGAGTCAGCTTCTGCCTGCAGTAGAGTATTGGACTCAGGTAGCCCTGAAAGAGGGGCTCTTGTCCAGGTACCATAGAGATGCTGTATGGAAAGGGATTTTTAGAAAGGCGCAGGAGGCGTTGAGCCGTTATTTGGACCTTCCTGAAGGCTGGCTTGTAACTTTCGTAAGCAGTGCCACAGAGGCATGGCAGATTTTAGCCGACGCTGCTGCAGACATGTATAGCTTGCACATAGTCCAGGGCGAGTTTGGAAAACGCTGGTATAGCCTTCAGAAAGCCGTCTCCTCCGAGGCGAAAATATTAGAGGTTGCTTTTGAGTCTCCTCTGAGGGAGCAGCTGATAGCAGCAGATATTCAACATAGGGCTATCCAGTACCTTGCCGTGGTGCATGTAGAGACTTCCGTGGGAGCATGGATTCCCACTTTAGGCATGCTTAGGGAGATATTCCCTAAGGCTATTATTGCCGTGGATGCTACGAGTAGTATGGGGGGAATACAGATTCCTTGGAGAGCTGTGGATATGGCTTTTGCTTCTGTTCAGAAGTGTTTTGGGCTTCCGCCAGGCTTGGGGATTCTTGTCCTTTCCCCGCAAGCGGTGAGTACCTTTCGGGATCACCCTCGTGTTCGCTATAATAGCTTGGGTTACCTAATTCGGCAGGCAGAGCGGCATGAGCCTATCCATACACCAAACCTCTTGGGTATTTTTCTTGCGGCGCAGGTCTATTCAGCTTCCTCCGAAAGCGTGAGAGAGGTAGAGAATCGGCTTCTGGCTCGCTCTGCTTTTTTGTATGAGGCGTTTGAGAGAAAGGGATTTCAGGCGTTTTTGCCGCCAGCCTATCGCTCTCCTACTGTGCTGACTTTTAGGTGGCGTTTTAGGGAAGAAGCACAGGTCCTCCGAGTGAAAGCACATGCGGAGGGATTGTATGTGGGGTGGGGTTATGGTCTGTATAAAGAAGAAACGTTCCGAGTGGCCAACTTTCCTGCGCTGCCTGATGAGGCGTACGAGAGGCTTT
>JANXDD010000128.1 GCA_025059915.1 Bacteroidia bacterium
GGAGTATTTTTGGGAAATGCGTCCAGAAAAAATCATAGGCGAAATTCCCTCATTTTCAGCCTAATCTGCCCTCTTCTCCCCTATCCAAGCCTGCGCAGGTTTTTGAATAAGCCCAGCTGCCTCACCACCCGCAGCATTTCTCTAAACGGGAGAAGCAAAAAAGTCTCTCATAGCCCAGTTTCTGATAAAATACTCGGCTATCACCAGCCTTCCAAGGCAGCTTCTTTCTTAGGCTCAATATAGCGGTGGAGGTAGAAAATGTAAATCGGCAGTCCTGCGAGGGAAAGAGCGCGTACCATCCCTGCTGAGCGGTAACCCTGAGCTTTTCGGTGCTTTTCATGAGATTATGAGCCTTCCCCTCACCCTTACCTTACAGAAAGAGTCGTGAGTGAAGCGCTTTTTGTTCTTTTGCATTGGCATGAAAATCCTCTGTTGCATCAGTCACGTCCCCGATACGACGACACGGATTCAATTCACAGCGGATGGAAAAGCACTGGAGCGTTCGGGGGTAACTTTCATCATCAATCCCTATGATGACTTTGTTTTGGCTCGGGCTGCAGAGCTTAAGGAAAAGAACCCCAGTGGCGTCCATGTTACAGTTCTGTGCGTAGGGAAAAACGGGACCTCCCCTACTGATAGCGTAGATGCAAACCTCAGAAAAGCTTTGGCTTTGGGGCTGGACGAAGCCGTTCGGATAGACGCAGAGCCGGTGGATGCTTTCTTTGTAGCTTCCCAAATCGCTGCCTATGCTAAAGATAAAGGATTTGACCTTCTATTTTTCGGCAAAGAATCTATAGACTACAATGGCTCGCAGGTGCCGGGCATGGTCGCAGCCCTTCTGAACCTTCCGTTTATCTCTTTTGCTACGAGCATAGAGATAAATAACGGCACTGCTACCCTTACAAGGGAGATTACGGGGGGAAAGGAGGTCATAGAGTCTCCGCTTCCGCTGGTGCTGAGTGCGCAGAAAGGTTTAGCTGAGTGGCGCATCCCGAATGTCCGCGGCATCATGCAAGCCAAATCCAAGCCCCTTCATGTGATTCCCCCGATCCCCGTCTCCCCCCGTGTGCAAACCCTTCGCCACGAGCCGCCTCCACCTAAAGGCGCCTTCAAAAAGATTGACCCCGATAAGGTAGAAGAACTCGTCCAGGAACTTGCCAATAAAGGACTGATATGAGTGCGGTACTGGTTTGGGCAGAGCTGACTGAAGGGCGTCTTAAGAAGCCCTCATTAGAAGCGCTTACGGCTGGACGCCGCTGGGCCGATGCCTTGGGGCTCCCCCTCTGGGCGGTCATCATTAGCGATAAGGTTCCTGAGGGCATTCCCGCTACGCTTGGAGAATATGGAGCAGATAAAGTCATAAAAGTTTTGGCGCCAGAGTTTGCTTCCTTTTCTCCTAATGCTTATGCTCGGGCGCTTGCAGCAGTGCTTCGGGAAAAAAACATCTCCTATGCCCTCCTGCCTCAAACATATGATGGAAGGGCGATAGCTCCTATGCTTAGCATTTGGGCGGAGGCTGCCCTTCTCTCTGGCATCGTAACGGTTCCCGAGAAAACCGAAAACGGCTTTACAGCCAAAAGAATCGCTTACTCTAATAAAGGCATTGAGTGGGTAAGCAGTAGCCACCTGCCTCTTATTGCCACCCTCAAGGCAAATTCTATCGTACCTGCGAAAAGCCCCCGTGCAATAGAAGAAGAAGATTTTCCCTTCAAGCCTTCAGAAGAAGATGTGCGCCTGCGCGTGGTGCGAGTAGAGAAGATAGCAGCAGACAAGGTGCCCCTTACGGAAGCGGAGATTGTCGTCTCTGGCGGACGAGGTCTCAAAGGGCCCGAAAACTGGGGCATAGTAGAAGAGCTGGCGAAAGTCTTAGGAGCGGCAACAGCATGTTCTAAGCCAGTAGCAGATGTAGGCTGGCGACCCCACCACGAACACGTAGGTCAGACGGGCATTCAAATCTCTCCCAACCTATATGTGGCTATTGGGATTTCTGGGGCTATTCAGCATTTAGCTGGGGTGGCTTCTTCTAAGACTATCGTCGTCATCAACAATGACCCAGAAGCCCCATTTTTCAAAGCCGCAGACTACGGTATCGTAGGAGACGCCTTTGATGTCGTACCCCGCCTTACCGAAGCCATCCGCCGCTATAAGGAACAGCACGCCCATTGAGTATTTTGAGAGTCCTGAGGCCCTTTTAGAAAAAGCAAGCCATGAGAGGTTCGCGGTGGTCTTTTGCGATGGGAAGGTTTATTCTTTATGGAAGTCTCTCATAGATGCCCTTTGCAGAGAGACGCCTGTAATAACTATTGCTGGCGGGGAGGAGAGTAAGACGCTCCCCAGCTTGCGCCGCTTGTGGAAGAAGCTCTGGCAGTACAAAGTAGATAAGGGACAAAAGGTTTTAGTCATCGGTGGGGGAAGCACATTAGATGTGAGTGGATTTGCTGCGGCCACATGGAAGCGCGGCGTCCCTTTTGTAAGTGTGCCAACAAGCCTCATTGCCCAAATAGATGCAGCCTTCGGAGGAAAAGTTGGGATTAATTTCCGTCAGGGCAAAAACCTCCTCGGCACTTATGCCCATCCTGAGAGCATTTGGATTTTGCCCGCCTTTCTTACCACCCTTGACGAGAGAAGCCTCAAAGCTGGATGGGTGGAGGGATATAAACATGCCCTTTTAGAAGGAGGGGAGCTGTGGGAAGAAATTCAAGCCACTTCCTTTTCGGCACTTCCTTCTACGCTCATTCTACAGAAACTCGTCTCTGTAAAGCTTCGGTACGTTCAAGAAGACCCTTATGAAGAAAAGGGGATTCGCCAGGCCCTCAATCTGGGGCATACTTTAGGACACATATGGGAATCTCTCTCTCAGCGCGAGGAAAAGCCTTTACTGCATGGAGAGGCAGTAGCTATGGGACTGGTGCAAGAAGCCTTTGTGAGCGTGCAAATGGGACTGCTTCCCGAAAAGGTATGGGAAACCATCCTTTCTAAGCTCAAAGGAGAAAAAGTTCTCTCCCCTCTCCCCTCTTTCACATGGAAGCAATGGGAAAAGCTCCTCTCTCAGGATAAGAAGATACGGGAGGGAAGGGTGTTTATCCCTCTCCTTCTGGAGGTAGGGCGCGTAGCCCTTCAAGCCATACCTGTAGAAAGGCTCAAAAAAGTAGTCAGGATGTACCCAAGTTGGCTACATGCATAAGGCAGATGATTCAGCTACGGCTTCCATCAGGGGGGCTCGTTGGAAGGGCTGAGCTGCCTTTCAGCAAAAGCCTTAGCAATCGTCAGCTTATTGTAGGAGCTCATACCGGAGCCCCTTTTACCATAGAAGGACTTTCCGAGGGAGAAGACACCTATTACCTGCTTAGAGCCCTTGCAGCCCTCGGCTATATCATACAACGTGATGGGATAGTATGGACCTTTCTCCCGCCCTCTTCTTATCCCTCAAGAGTGGAACTCTATACAGGTGAAGGAGGAACCACTCTACGCTTTCTTCTACCCCTTTTAGCGCGCCTCCCCTTGCAAGCCTACGTGCATGTTGGAAATTCCTTGCGAGGACGCCCTATTCTTCCTCTCCTTCAGAGCTTACAAAGAGCAGGGGCCCATGTGCGACTGGCTCCAAATACCTACCCCCTTTCCATAGTAGGAGACCCTGAGTGGGATCCTACCTCCTTTTACATAGACAGTAGCTTGAGTAGTCAGTTTCTCTCTGCCCTTATGCTGATGGCCCCTGGGCTGAAAGCTGGAACGGTGATTTATGAACTGGCTCAGAAGCCTGCTACCCCAGCATATAGCGAAATGACACGAAAGCTTCTCCAGCTGTATGGGTGGAACTGGCAGCAAAGTGAGAACAGCTGGCAGCTGGAAACATCTGACGAGAAGCAGAAGCTCTATGCATTTAGAGGAGAAAGGGACTGGAGTGCGGCGAGCTTCTTTTTTGGATGGGCTGCATTAGGAGCTTTTAGGGGTACTCTGCCTCTTTCTTTAGAGAGCATTCAGCCAGAGGCTCGCCTATTTTCCAGCCTTCAGTGGGGCTACACTATCACCCCGGCTTCGGACGAGGCTTTTATCACTCCCTTAGGTGAGCCTCTCCATGGAAAGGAAATAGAAGTAGAGAATTATCCTGATGCAGTGCTTGTTCTGTCTGTCATAGCTGCGGTAGCGGAGAATCCTACTCGGCTACGAGGTATTCACACCCTGCCCTATAAAGAAACCGACCGGCTACAAGCCCTCATCACTGAACTGTCTAAAATCGGAGCTACTTTAGTTGTGCAGGGGGAAGATTTGATAGTTTATCCAACAGAATCTCTGCCGAAAGAACCGATAGTTCTGGAGAGCTATGGCGACCACCGAACGGCTATGGCTCTCAGCCTTTTGGCAGCCCGCATGCCTGCAGTAATCATCAAGCAGCACGAATGTGTAAGCAAGTCGTTTCCAAGGTATTGGGTCGTGTTAGAGTCGTTAGGGGCGGAATGTAGGATTATTTGAGAGGGGCAGTAGGAAAATTTGTAAAGATGCGAGGATAGAACAAAGGAGGTAGAGATGGAGGAGTAGAACTTTTTTGAGTGGGGGGCGCCAGCGCCTTCGGCGCTGGC
>JANXDD010000129.1 GCA_025059915.1 Bacteroidia bacterium
AGCGAACCCGAGTACGTAGATATCTACGGCGTACCCTTTGAAGTGATTCCCGTCAAAAAGAAGCCCTTGGGACGCATCGAAACAGAAAAAATTTCTACGCTGGTACGAGCCCTTCCCGAGCGGAAGCATTTGGAGATCACTTTCCCTCGGGTAGAAGGCTACCTTATAGATGTGCGCCAGCGCATACGAGTAGATTGGGAGAGACTGCCTTATCTCCTTATAGACCCGCAAGCTGAACCTGCTGAAGTAGTGGTAAAACCTTCGGTGGGCTAGCGAGTAGGGCGACCTGACCGCTTAGGACCTGGACAGGAAGTCTTTCATGACCGCAACCCTTTCCACTGGGAGAAGCGCCTCCAAACGACTGTCTATGAAATCGCCGCTGAAATCATAGAAAGGCTCAAGAACAGCTGGCGAGAATGGCCTATCCGCCATGTGCTCTTTCCGCAAGTAGTGGATGTTGTATGGCGGTATTTAGAAGAGAAAGTAGTTTTCACAAGCGAAGAGCTTCCGTTAGAGGAGGTGGCGCTCCTTCGTTATCGGGAAAAGATTGTGGAGCGGCTTTTAGTCGCAATAGAGCCTGACAAGCAAGAGGGAGAACCGTCTATCCTACCTATTTTGGAACGATTTCGTCAAACGGGCTCTACAGGGGAGGTGCTCTTTCGCACTGTGCGCCCTTGCAAAGGCACCTCAAAAAGCTATATTAGCCATGTAGTGCTGGATGCTCCCAAATGGGAAGGCTCTGCCGCTTACCACCTGGAAAACATGCCAGAAGTGGTTGCATACGCTCGTAATGACCATCTAGATTTTGTCATACCCTATGTGTGGGAGGGGCATCAGCGAGAATATCGTCCGGATTATTTAGTTCGGCTGCGGTGCAGCGACGGACAAGAGCGAATGGTCCTCTTAGAGCTCAAAGGCTTTGAAACCGAAACAGATCGCCAGAAGGAAGTGGCTGCTCACCGCTGGGTCCGCGCTGTCAATCACGATGGACGCTTTGGAAGGTGGGACTTCATAGTATGCAAGGAGCCTTCTGCAGTAGTTCGCCTTCTGCGAAGGATGTGCTAGGAGCCCCATGTAGAGGCTTAGAGTATCTGTTCTTCTAATTCTTCCACCGCTGCGGTAGAGGATCCACTAGGATAAAGCCCTTTCTCAAACGAATACGCATACCCCTCCAGCACATACACGCCTTCCAGCCGCCGTTTGACCCGCTCTGATAATCCCTCAAACCTAACCTCACCGACGCAAAGCCAAAAGCCTCCATGCCTAAAAGCGGGGTAAAAAGGGAACCTATACAAAGAAGAAAGCTACTGCGCGCCTGCTATTCACAAAGTAAATCTTCACAATTCTTACATTCAGACAACCGATGAACTTCGGAGTTTTTCTTAATCTTAGCAATCGCTTTTTTGAGCTTTTCGCAGCGATATTTGTTATACACTGCAGGCTGGTGCGGGAGTTGGACAGCTGATTGCAGAAAAGGGCCTATGTGTAGGACATCTCATAGGGCTATAGCTTTCATGAGCAGGATAGGGAGAGACCAAACTCAGTCAAAACTCTCTATAGAAGGGGTTTACGGCTCCCATTCATATACTCGGCGTAGGGTAGGGTCGGAGTGGCTAGTGTTGATAAAGTAAATTCGCCCATTGTAGGGAAGCATGATATCCGGGGGGGCAGGCAGGTTGATACAAACTTTTGACCATTGGTTCGCCGTGGGGTCATACCGCCATAGCTCACCACTCCATACATTCCATACATATCCATATCCACCCAGCGAGCAGTAGGCACTTACTCCTCCTGAAAACGGTGTATTAGCGATTGGCGCAGTCGTACCTGTGCTGGGATTGAACCTGTAAGCGGTGTTGAAACCCATACCTGGGGCACAGTCCCAACGTCCGCCAGCCCCGTAATAAATCTGTCCCTCAATTTCAAAAACGAACATTTGTGCTCGTCCCAAACTAGTGGCATTTCCTTCTAAATAACCTGCCGTACTCCATGAGTCAGTCAGTGGATTATATCGGCGAATCTCATTTCTAAAACAGCCGGCGGAGTTGTTTTTGCCTCCCAATACATAACCATATCTTCCCACGCCAACTGCTCCACGGGAACTAAGGTCGCTTACACCTACTGGGTAGTTGGCGATAGCTTGCCACGAGTCTGTAATGGGGTCATATCAGTATGCCTCATTTGACCAAGTGGGGGTACCGCCCACGATATAGCCGTAGTTGCCGAGTTCAAATGCCCCTCTGAGACCTTTTGGAGAACCTGGAGGGTCGGTGATGGAGCTCCAAGAATCCGTTGTTATATTGTATGCATAAGAACCTGAGACAGGGATACAGCAACCAGGGGCTTGAACTCCCTGAATTACGTATATGGAACTCCCCAGCAGAAATCCTGAGAGAAAATTTCTCTGAGTTCCTGGGAACTGAGCCTTACTCACTACTGGCGTTGTGGAGGATACCGTTACATTCACGCATACGGGGTCGGACCAGCAGCCTGCCACATTCACTCGCACGCAGTAGGTGCCCGCATGGGCGGTGGTGGCGTTAGGGATAGTAGGGTTTTGAGCTGTGGAATAAAAACCATTAGGCCCACTCCAGGCATAGGTGGCTCCAGGCACGTTAGAGGCTAAGAGATAGATAGTTTGGCCAGCGCAGACGGGACTATTACTGCTAGCAGTAGGCGGGGAAGGCGATTGACAAGGAGCGGTGCTGGCACAGGTGCTGATCCATTGGGTACCATTCCAGTATTCTAAGCATTTCGTGGTAGTATTGTAGATCATTAGGCCCTCTGGACGGGCAGCGATGGGTATGGCGTCTCGCTCCGCTTGACTGAGACGAGGTGGAAGGAAGCCTTGCGTCCTACTTTCTAAATGCAGAATAGCCCGAGGATGCGGATTGGCAGTGCCAATACCTACGCTCTGCCCCCACAGGAGGCTCAGCACACCCAAGACAAAGCCCAAGCCTGAAACGCTCCATCCCCTCTTCATATTAGCACAAGGAAAAGAAATCTTATTTGGAAAACTGCAAGGCACCTCTGAGAGCTTGCTGTGGGGAGAACAAGGCAGAGCCTCCCCGGTTCGGGTGAGCTTTTGTAGTTTCTCTTTCATTAGGGCTTTTTGTTCAAAGGGAGTCTGCTTTTCTTAGCATGAGGCCCTTAGCTAACAGGGGTTAAGCAGGCCAGCCTGAGCCTACGGCAGAGGATTAGAGTATCTGCTCTTCTAAGTCTTGAATAGAGGCGCCTGCCCCTGGATGAAGCCCTTTCTCAAACGAATACGCATAACCCTCCAGCACATACACGCCTTCCAGCCGCGGTGTAGCTCGCTCTGGTACTTCCTCTATGCGCTTACTTTTCCGAGTGATTAGCTTCCCATGCTTCTTAGCTATGTAGAAAGGCACCTGTACAAAAAAGCGGGCGACTATCTGCTCTTGCCAGCTCAAGAGATACTCCCTACGGACTTCACGCTGAGCGAAATTCTTTCCCTCAAAGTCCTTATCCAGTTTTATGATAGCTTGCTTGCACGACTTCCAGCAATCCTCAGAAATAGCTGGTACACTGGCTAACTGACGAAAGACCCGTTGGGCTTCTTCACGATGCTCAGCGACGAAGCCTGCCCGTACCGCCTCTAAAGTGCGATAAAAATCTTGAAGGTAAGCGCTCTCTTTCCCCAACCTCTCTAAGTCTTCATAGACTTTTCCTACCCACTCTTTCTTACGCTTCTCAGAAAGACAAAAAGCCTCAGGATTCTCTTGACAACCTACCAATATCTCGGATGAGTCCTTTGCACCCTCTATAAGCCGATTTAAGGTAAGCTCCAGAAGTTCTCTATCATATACGCGCCCCTCCCCAGAAGCTAATTTACTCTTAGAGTTCTGCTGACGAGCCCATATGAATACATTCGGTCTCTCAGGAGGTTTCACTCCTTTATCGTCCGCTCGGAATCGGCGGGCTACCCGCCCCATTCGCTGGACCAGTGCATCCGCCGGCGCCAGCTCCGTAAGGAGAAAATCCGCATCTATGTCCAGCGCCGCTTCTACCACCTGCGTAGCTACTACAATCTGAGGATTATCTCGGTCAGGGCCTCTCTCTGAGGTTTCAGAACCAAGCCCCCACGCTTTTTTCAAATCCATTTCTTTTTTATTCCGATCGTTGTAAGTAAATAAAGAATGGAGAAGGCATATCTCTGCTTTGCCATTCAACCGGTCTTTGAGCACATCATACACTTGTAGGGCTTGCGTGACGGTATTCAGGACAATCAATATCCTCACAGGGCGCCCGTCAAGGGGGTAGGGAGGCTTTACCTCACCATTCACAATACCCTCTACTTTGGCTACAAAACTTGCACTCTGATGCAGTTTCTCTTCACTATAATACACAATCTGGACACAATGGCGGCAAACATCGGGTAGTCTATCGTAATAGTCAATTTCCCACTTCGGACAGGTTGTTTGCAGCTGGTGGCTCGGGGGATTATTGGCATTCCCGGGCGAAGCCTTCCCTGAGCCATTCTGGGGGTTCAATATGTTCTCTATC
>JANXDD010000012.1 GCA_025059915.1 Bacteroidia bacterium
GTTTTTTTTCTTTTTTTTTTTTTGCTTTTTTGTTGGGGGGGGTCGGGTTTTTTTTTTTGTGTGTTTTGTTTGTGGGGGGGGGCCCCCCCCGCCCCCGCCCCCCCCCCCCCCCCCCTCTCATTCAACCCATAGCAAATATCCCCCCTCTCTCAACTCCACTGAGCTATTCCTCCCCCTCTCTCACAGCCACTATCCACCGCCAGAGCCCCCTTTCATCTTTATGAAGGGTGGGGGCAAGTCCATAGTCTTTCCATAAAGCTGCGATAGACTCTGCATGGGGAGGAAAAACCTCCACTGCTATTCTGCCGCCCGTGGAAAGGCTCTCGTAGGCATAAATAGCAATCCGCTCATATAGCTCAAAGCCTGTACAGAATATCGCCTCTGGAGGTTCAAAAAGTCTTACATTCTCGCCGGTTTCTGAATAGGCTTCCCAAGGTACGTAGGGAGGATTGCTGACGATAAGGTCCCATTTTCTTGGAAAGTACTCAGGCAGGGGCTCCTGGCCAAAGGTTAGTATTGCCGTGTGAATAGAGACGCCGTTTCGGACAGCGTTTCTCTCAGCAAGAAGGATAGCAAGGGGGTTTTTATCCACTGCGTAGACCTGAGCATGAGGAAACCGCTGAGCGAAAAAAATAGCCAAGGCGCCCGACCCCGTCCCTATGTCTAATATCGTGCGGGGGGAGACCGCTAACTGGGCATATAGGGCGTAGGCCCAGCTTTCGGTTTCTGGGCGTGGAATAAAAACGCCTGGCAAGATCAGAAGCTCTATATCAACAAAGTGCGTTTTACCGATGATGTATGCTATCGGCTCGTAATGAGAGAGACGATGTAGGGCGCCTTCCCACTTGCTCAGAAGGTCGGGAGGGCAGAGGGCTTCTCCGCGAGACTGCAGCCATAAAAGCTGCCATTCTGGCAGGAAATGCATAAGGAGGCGGCGAAAAAGAGCTTCAGCCTCTTCTTGACCGTACTGCGGGGAAAGCTTACTCAGAGTGAGCTGGCGAAGCTGGGCTAAGCTTACCGGCTGGCTACCCATTCTAAGGGATTCATCGGCGTTTTCCCCTTGTAAATGAGGAAGTAGAGCTGGGGGGGCTCATCCTCCGTAGCGGGACTGAGCCGTCCGATGGGCGTGAGAATACCTACGCTCTGCCCGACTTGTACATAAGTGTCTCGCAAGCGAGCATAAACCGTTCTGTAAGGACCATGCTGGATGATGACAACTTTCCCTTGACCAGGGATAGTAGTTACAGCTGTAACCTTTCCAGAGAATATCGCTCGCACTTCTGCTTCTGGCGGACCAGCTAAATACACTCCGTGATTAGTGATTAGGCCGCCGCTTTCATCTTCTACGGTCCCGAAGGGACTGATGACGACTAAGCGGTCCGAGGCGATAGGCCAGGGCAGATTGCCTTTGTTTTGTTCAAATGCTCCAGCAATGCGGCGCTCCGCAGCTGTCGGACTGGCTTTTCCAGCTTGCTCAACCTCTGCCCGAATAAGCTCATCAATACGCTTCTGAATCCGTTCCAACTCTTTACGAGACTGGACTAAGCGCTGACGATAGGAAGATTCCTTTTGACGAAGGGCTCGGTAGAGTTCTCTTTTTTCTGCACGAGCTTTTTGAAGGGCTTCTGTTTGCTCCGCATGGAGTAAAAGAAGACGATGTTTTTCTTCTCGGCTTTTGCGGAGGGCTGCTGAGCGGCTCTCAAGAAATTTCTGTGTGCGCTCAATCATCAAAAGCTGTTCCTGACGAAAGCGAGAAACCGCTCGGAAGTAAAATAAGCGCTCATACGCTTGCCGAAAAGATTCTGCACTCAAAATCCATATCCATGGGCTGATTTGGCGCTGAGCTTTATCCAGCAAATAAAGACTCCAGACATAGTTTCGGTACAAACGGCGCAGGTCGCGCTCAAGGGCCTGACTTACAGTGGCTAACTGATAGATGTCCTGTTCTAAAAGATTAATCTCCTGCTGAAGTCCATACAGCAGCTTTTCCCTTAGGGCAATCTGTCGGCGCAGGAGGGAAAGCTCTGCTAAAGAGCGTTGTTTTTCCTTCCGAGTCTGTTGAAGGAGCTCTTGGGCTTGACGCAGCTCCATCTCTATCTGCTGACGACGACGCTCCAGCCTTTTGCGCTCTGCTGAAAAATCTACCATTCGTGTTTGGGCCCAGAGGATACCCACCAGAAGCCCCAGCCGTATCATCGCCCCAAGTATGTCAAGAGCGCCGCAATATCCGCTGGACTTACCCCACTGATTTGGCTGGCTTGACGAATAGTTCTGGGGCGGTATTTCATGAGCTTCTCCCGAGCTTCATAGGAAAGGGAGGGCAGCTTAGTGAAATCAAAATTTTCTGGCAGAGGAACTTCCTCTAATCGTCGCAGCTTTTCTGCTTGTTGCAGCTCTTTTTGGATGTATCCTGCATATCGCACCTCTATCTCGGCAGTGAGCCTATCTGCCTCATCTAGTTGAGCCATTGCTTCGCGCACACCGGGGATTGCCTTTGCCAGTAGGTCTAACGAAAGCCGAGGCCGCAGGAGCAGAGCACTGAGGGAGATCTTCTGGCTAATCGGACTTTCGCCGAGGGATTCTAATAAGCCATTCACTTCTTCTGGCGACACTTTTGCTGAAGAAAGGTACTTGAGGAAACCTTCTATCCTTTCTCGTCGCTGCCGCATCCGCTCATACCGCTTCTCAGAGGCTAATCCAAACTGATAAGAGCGTTCTGTCAATCGCAAGTCGGCATTGTCCTGACGCAGAAGGAGCCTGAATTCCGCCCGTGACGTGAACATCCGGTAGGGCTCATCTACTCCTTTCGTTACCAGGTCGTCTATCAAAACGCCAATATAAGCATCTTCTCGTCTGAGGATGAATGGCGGCAGTCCTTTGACTTTAGCAGCGGCATTCATGCCGGCGATGATGCCTTGGGCAGCTGCCTCTTCGTATCCGGTGGTGCCGTTAATCTGACCTGCAAAGAATAGATTCTCAATAAGCCGCGTTTCTAAGGTGTGATAAAGCTGGTAGGGTGGGAAGAAGTCATACTCTATGGCATAGCCGGGACGAAACATCCGTGCATTCTCCAAGCCAGGAATGTGCCTAAGGGCTTCTGCTTGGATGCGTTCAGGCAAGGAAGAGGAAAATCCATTGAGATACACCTCCACTGTATTTCGCCCCTCAGGTTCAATGAAAAGCTGGTGACGCTCCCGATCGGAAAAGCGAACTATTTTATCCTCAATAGAGGGGCAGTAGCGGGGCCCAATACCTTGGATAACGCCAGTAAATAGAGGCGACTCGGAGAAGCCTCGGCTTAGAATCTCATGTACTTTGGGGTTGGTATAGGTAATCCAGCAGGGCAGTTGGTTTTGGAGGGGGGGCGTGTCTTCAAAAGAGAAGCGTCCGGGCGGCTCGTCTCCCGGCTGCATCTCCAAACGGCTGTAGTCTATGGTGCGTCCATCTATCCGAGGAGGGGTGCCAGTTTTCATCCTTCCCGTCTCAAATCCAAGCTCACGCAGCTGCTGAGTAATGCCATAAGAAGGCGGTTCCCCTATTCGTCCTCCCGCTTGCTGAGAAAGCCCAATATGAATCACCCCTCCAAGGAAGGTTCCCGTCGTGAGAACTACCGCTTCGGCTGTGAAGGTTTTGCCAGAGCGTGTGACTACTCCCTCCACCCGCTTTTTGTCGGAGGAGAGAAGGAGCCCCACTACCATGTCTTGCCAAAAGAATAAGTTGGGAATCTGTTCCAAGTGCCAGCGCCAGCGAGCTGCAAAGAGGGCTCTGTCATTCTGGGCGCGGGGGCTCCAGAGGGCAGGTCCTTTGGAGCGATTCAGCATACGGAATTGAATCATGCTCTCATCTGTAACTATGCCAGAGAGCCCGCCGAGCGCATCTATTTCTCGTACAAGTTGTCCTTTGGCTATGCCGCCCATGGCAGGATTGCAGGACATTTGACCGATTTTGGTCATGTCCATTGTGATGAGGAGCACCTGACAGCCCAGATGGGCGGCAGCCGCAGCCGCTTCGTTTCCTGCGTGTCCTGCTCCTACGACGATTACATCAAAGTCCTTTCCGTGATGTTTCATGTGAAACGCTGGTTTTCCACGCTCTCAAACAAAAATCCTCTGCGGCACGCATGCGCGCCTCTTCAGAGGAAGTTTTGTCCTGTAAGCCGCATAAATGCAATGCCCCATGAATCATTACTCGCCTCAGCTCTTCCGAAAAAGAAGTATTATAGTACTGGGCATTTTCTCGGATGACTTCGGGGCAAATGAGAATTTCTGCGGCATCTCCGTAGTCAAAAGTCAGAATGTCTGTCGGGGTATCATCATCTAAAAAGCGCTTGTGGAGCTCCACGATTGTTTCTCGTGAAACAGCGTAGTACTCTATGCGAATAAACCTGCTGGGCAGAGCGAATCTTTCCATACATGAATGAAGCCATGCCCGATATCTCCACGCAGGACGCGCATACTTGTGGAGATTATGAAATCTTATGGTAGGAAAAATCGCAACTCCACGCATCTTCCTCCCTCGCGAAAAAGGACCTCGTTGGCTAAACTCTTCATCAAGAAAATACCCCGTCCCGACTCCCGAAGGAGATTGTCTTCTTGGGTGGGATCCGGAAGATTGGTGTAGTCAAAGCCTTCCCCTTCATCTTGTACTTCTACACTCAGAAGTTTGTGTTCAGGCTCCCAACGCACACGCAGAAAAACGGATTTTTCGGGCTGCTCTCGGTTCCCGTGCAGTATGGCATTACTGAGGGCTTCTGTAACGGCGACTACGAAAAGAGGGGCTCGTTCTTCGGAGAATCCAGCTTTATAGGCAAGTTCTGAAAGAAGCTCTTCAAGCCGAAGGATTTCACTTAGGTCGCTGCGCAGAACCTCCTCACGATAGAAACTTTGAGAAGTGGCATGCAGTCGGGTCATGGCTGTCGGAAAAACTCTTCAATAAGCCGTTGATAGAGGGGACGATACAGCCACAGTGCCGGCGTGGGGGAGGAAGGAGCCATTTTCAGGTTCGGCGTAGGATAGCTACCAGTAGTTCGCTGGAAAAATTGCTGGGCAGTCCGGGATTCACGGGAAGGGTCAAGTTCGCGTTCGTGTTGGGACCGCTCATATTCTAATAGTCGGGTTAGGATGGCTTGCTGGCGCATAAGCCGCTCCCGAGTGATGTTTCCGATCAAGATGTCCTTTTCTGCTTTTTGCATCTCTTCTATGAGGCTTTGAAGGCTGCCGGCATCGCCAGGGTTTTGACGCATAAGCTCCTGCAGGCGTAATCGGATTAGCTCTTGCTGAGCTGAGAGGCGAGCTCGTTCCTCGGGGGTGAGCCCGCCGGGCGACTCTGCCGCTGGATTAGGGGATAAAGCTCGTTCTAACGCTTCATTAAGCCGTCGCTGAAGCTGCTGGGGAGATAAGCCAGGTGAGTTTTTTTGAGCAGGTTGGGGAGAGGGACGCTGCCCTTGCTTTCCTTGGGAGGAAGAGGATTGAGAAGAGGTACTTTTGCGACGCACCTTGAAGGGACGTTGACAGGCACCGCCGCCTTGCTGCCGCTCACGCTGCCTCTCTTCTAACTGCGCTAGCAGTTCCGTCAGCAGATTAGCTAACCGATTAAACCCCTGAAGAATATACTGCTGCCGCCGAATAAGCAGCTCAGACTCCGTGAAAGTTATCCCCTGAAAGTAGCGATCTATCTCCCGTAAAAGGTCTAAAATAGGCTCCTCTACAGCTGGAGAACGATGGGCTAAAGCAAAAAGGGTGTCATGTACTTGACGATAATCTCGGCGAATGGCTGTCTGCTCTGTTATGAGAGGTTGTGCAGTGGATGTGAAATTGCTGGATTCCTGAGCTTTTTTGCGAGCTTGCTCTTGGCGGAAAGAAAGGGATAGAATGCCCTTGAGCAAAAGGCGAAGAGCTTCATAATCCTCTGCTTCCTCTTGGGCGGCGCTATTTTGCATGCCTTGATCTATGGCAGAGAGTGCCCGCTCTAATGATTCTGCTGCTTTTTGCTGAGAAGGCTGAGGACTGCCGCCTTGTTGAAGTTTCTCCAAGGCTTCTTTCATGCGTTCCGAGGCATTATGAAGGGCTTCACCGGCTTTACCGAGGCTGTCACGCAAAATCCCCTCATTCAGTTGCCGGCGAAGGGAATCTACCTGACGCTGAAGCTCCTGGGTCTGAGCTTGGAGATTCTTTTGTAGTCCCTCCGAAGCCCGCTGCAAAGAATCGCTAAGCTGACTCAGCTGACGCTGCTGCTCAATCATCTCTGAAAGCTTAGTCATTAGCTGCTCTAAAAAGCGCTGCTGCTGATACGCTGGAAGGAGAGCCTCCAGCCGTTCTAACTTTTGCCGCCATTCTTCTAAAGCTTGACGCAGCTCCTCTTGCAGCTGGCGGAAGCGTAAGGAGTCACTCTGCTGCATCTGCATGAGGAGCTGCTCCGCCTTTTGAGGGTCCGTGGCTTCCAGCAGTTTCTGAAGCTGCTGCATTTGCTTCAGAAGCTCTTCGGTGTAGAGCTGCTGCTCTGCTGCGAGCCGCTCCAGCGACCGAAGCTCGCTGCGAAGCTGCCGAAACCGCTCCGATAACTGCGAGGCTTTCTGACTGATTTGCGAAAGCTCTTTTTCCGAGACAAGCTGCTCCACCTCCCGCCGCAAAGCCTTTAGCTCCCTGAATAAAGAATCTTGAAGGCTGGCAAATACCTTCTGTCGCTCCGGATCATCTATCGGCTCCAGCGTATAAAGAATGCTCCGACTGGATTTAGGACCGCTGATGGCATCATTGTCCCAGACCTCTACATAGTACTCTACTTTATCACCCGGTTGGATTCCCAGTGAACGCCAGTCCTGTTGGAAAGTGCGCTCTTGAATCGCTTCGCCAGAGATGGAAAGTGGGATAGCACGATACTGGCTCTGTGCTCGTCCAGGCGTGGAGCTTTCTGCAATACGATACCATAAAACAGCCCTGGTAAATCCAAAATCATCCATGAGGCGCATACGCAGCTTCTGCTGCCAGCTCTCTGGATTGAACCATTCAGCAAATAGCTGCACTGAAGGATGAAGGTCTGGATAGCTTTCTACCCGTATAGTGATAGAATCTTGAAAGAAGTCATCCTGAATGCGTATCGTATATTCGCCAGAGGAGGTTACCGCCAAATGCCCGCTCCATGTGTTTTTTTCGCTCTTTAAAGCAAGCTGGGCCGAGCTCAGCGTATAATCACGGTCGCTTTCTATGCGGAAAGACAGCTGGATAGAGCTGCCCCGCAGAACCCTTAGATTTGTTTGAGTGAAAGTATCAGCCCGCAGCTTTGTATAGGGAGGATATATGCACACCAGCTGAAAATCTCGTACAAGGGGCGCCTGAAGCACTTTGATAGGAATTTTGCGCAGCAGCTCCCCATTTGCTTCTATGAAAAGGGTAAAGCTTTCCCGTAGCTGGGGAAGGGAAAGGATATATCGGTCTATGCCTTGTTTCTCTACGGAAAGAGGCCCTCGCTCGCTGCTTATCACTAAATTGTCTGGAAGTTTCTTCCCACGCAGAATAAAAATGAGCTTCAATGCCTCTCCTTGCCGGTAGAAGCTTTGTAACCCTTCTACAATGAGGGTATAGGGCAGAGGACGGGCAAAAGCCTGATTCGGACGAAGAAAACGGTGAGCCCCCTCCCTGAATACAGTGGGACTAACTATCCAGAGAAAAGCTCCAAAGAGGATAACTCCTACGAGTAATAACCCATAGCGGCGCAGGTGCTCCGTGGGGAGGGAGGCTTCCCAGGGCAAAACCGAAAGCTGGCGCATGCGCTCTTCTATCGCCAAGGCTACGGCAGCATTAGCCTCAGGGTCTTGGTAAGAAAGCTGAAGGGCATTGAGAAGTTTATCTCGGATTTCGGGAAGGCGCCGTCCTATCCATTTAGCTGCTTCCTCATCTGAGAGATAACCCCGCAACCGAAAGCCATATTGAAGGATAGGATACAAAACCCAGCGTCCCAGAAGGAAACCGCTTCCCCCTACCCAAAGCACCCATAAAAATCGGCGTAAAGGTACCTCCCACCAGAAAATCCCCTCCGTCAGGGCAAATAGCAAAAAGATCAGCCCGCTCCAGCCCAGCGTAAGTAAGACCCCGCGCAAGATTTGTATGCGGTAGTATGCAGCCCGAAAAGCCGTCAGCCGCCGCCTCAGTGCTTCTGTCATAAAGCTTGCTTACAAAGATACAAGTTCCTAAGGTCGTATAGAGGGGAATTTGTTTAAAGGGGGGCGAGTATGGCGACCTTTTGGGAGTCCCTACGAGCCCTTCGGGCTCTGCGCGAAGAGCAAGGCTTAGACCCTAAGGTTATAGTAAAGCTCGCCAAAAGCTTTCCTATGCCTGTCTTTGTTATTGATGCTACAAAGGATAGGTTTGTCTGGGTAAGTCCTGGAACTCTCTGGCTTACAGGTCTGTCTGCAGAAGCGCTTTTTTCCGTGTCAGTAAAATCTTTTTGGGAAGCCCATTTTTCCCCTGAAGAAGTTCTTGACACCTTTCTCAAGGATGGCATTCAAGAAGCAGAGGTTTCCTTGGATTATCGGGCATTGACGAAGCTTTTTCATCTGCTGGGGTATTGGATTAAGCTGGAGGAAAATGTTTATGCTTTGGCTTTGCAAGATGTTACAGAACTTTATCAAGCTAAAGAGGAACTCACTCAATACGCAAGGCAGCTGGCTCAGCAGATAGAGACCCTTACGAAGTTGAAAGAGAGCTTGGAGGCTGCGAATCGGGCGCTCACGGAAAGCAAAGAGCAGCTTCGTCTCTTAGCTGCTGTCGCTGCTCACACAGACAATGCAGTAATTATCACGGATGCGGAAGGCAAAGTTGTCTGGGTGAATAGAGGTTTTGAGCTTCTCTCTGGATATACTTTGGAGGAAATGCGGGGAAAAGTTCCTGGTCGCCTTCTTCAAGGTCCTGAGACGGATCCAGCGACCGTAGCCCGCATTCGGGAGAAACTTCGTCGTAAAGAGCCTTTCACCGAAGAGATTTTGAACTATACTAAGGATGGACGTCCCTATTGGCTCAGGCTTTATGTTACGCCTCTGGTAGATGAGCTAAATGAGGTGAAAAACTTTCTGGCGATAGAAATGGACATTACCGAGGAGAAACGGCGCCTGATGGAAATGGAGCATCGTTTAGAGGACATACAGCAAGCCCAGCGGTATGCAGCTCATATCTTCAAAAGGTTTTTGCCACCAATTGAGGGACTCACGGCCTATTTTACGGATGTTCAGATATGGAATGCCCCTCTGCAAGGCGTGGGAGGAGATTTTTACTTTTTTGCTCCACATGAGGGGCAAGTAATCATAGCCTTAGGAGATAGCACTGGGCATGGTGCGGCAGCAGCTCTCATAGGCGTCTATGCCCTTACCTCTCTCTGGCGAAGTACGCGCCAGTCCGCCCCCTCTTTACCTGCCCTCTATCAGGACCTCTTGGAGGGAGTAATACTCAGCAGTGAAAGTGGGTCTCACAAGGAGGGATTTGAACTGGCTCTCCTGCGGTATGAGCCAGGCACGGGACGGTTAGAATATCTCGGAGCCAAACGGCCTTTGTGGATTTTTCAGAATGGACAGCTGCGGGAAGTGCGCGGCTTGCGTAGCGATATCAGCTCTGCCACCAGCAGCTTATATCCCGAAGTGAGCGTTGTAAATGTAAGAAAAGGGGATCGCCTCTACCTCTTCTCGGATGGAATCGTCCATCAGCTCAATGGTGAGGGTAAAAAGTTTTCCTCACAGCGATTTCGGGATTTCCTGCAGACAAATCAATATCTGCCGCTAAAAGAGCAAATAGATTTGCTGAAAAAAGCCATCCAGCAGTGGCGTGGTGATGTCCCTCAGACTGATGACATACTCCTGCTGGCTCTGGAAGTCTAAAGCTGAGCCTATGCTTAAGCAGAACCTTTCAAGATGCGCTCCTGTAGCCCCGCCAAATAAGGGGCAGCTTCTTTCATGCGTGCGCCGTACCAGCTGAAGTAGTCTCCCTTTACGAGGAAAACCCTCGCCTGCGGCCAGAGCCGCTGGATTTCGGGAATATGCTTCTCTTTGAAAGGATAGGGCTCGTCGGCAAGGAGGATGACTTCTGGATCCAGGAGGGAAGGGGCCTCTATCATCGGATAACGCCCGGGTAAAACTGCAGCAGCATTTATCCACCCCAGAATTTCCAAGAGGCTCCCGATGTATGTCCTCGCTCCAGCTGCCATGTAGGGGTTGCGCCATATTAGGTACAAAACTCGCAAAGGAGAAGAGGGACGCAAGCTCGCGAATGCCTTCTTTATATCCCGAACAAGCTGCTCAGCAGCTGCAGAGGTGCCTGTAATCTCCCCCAGCTCAAGGATGCTCTCAAGGGCGTCAGCGTAGCTTTCTACATTCGTTACATACACTGGTGCTATGGAGGAAAGCGCCTCTACATCCTCTCGGGTGTTTTCCTCTTTCTCTGCAATAATGAGGTCTGGACTTAGAGCTTGGACTTGGGATATATCTACCTTCTTAGTGCCTCCAACTACACTAACCTCCTTGACAGCATCAGTGGGGTGAATGCAGTAGCGGGTACGCCCTACGATTCGTCCCCTCAGACCCAGAGCAAAAAGAGTCTCTGTCTGAGAAGGGCACAATGAGACGATCCTTTGAGGATGGAGAGGAATCTCTACTGTCCGTCCTACGCTATCGGTTACGCGACGCATCGGCTTCATAAAGCCGTACAATCTCACTAACAAGAGGATGCCGAACAATATCGGTTTCTGTGAGCCGAACTACGGCGATACCAGGCACACCCTCTAATAGCGTAACCGCATGCAGGAGTCCCGAAGCTTCTGGTCTCGGAAGGTCTATTTGGCTAAGGTCGCCAGTTATGACAATTTTTGAGCGATGACCAAAGCGTGTAAGAAACATTTTCATCTGAAGGCGAGTAGCATTCTGAGCTTCATCTAAGATGATGAAAGAATCATTCAAAGTGCGCCCTCGCATATAGGCCAGGGGAGCTATTTCTATCACGTTCTGCTCCAAAAGCTGCTGAAGCTTTTCACTGGAGAGCATTTCCTCCAAAGAGTCATAGAGAGGACGCAGGTAAGGGGCTACTTTCTCTTTGAGGTCGCCGGGCAAAAACCCAAGGCTTTCGCCCGCTTCTACCGCTGGACGGGTGAGGATGATTTTACGAATCTGCTTCTCCTTGAGAGCTTTGACGGCGAAGGCTACTGCGGTATAAGTTTTCCCTGTGCCGGCGGGGCCGATAGCAAAGGTGATATCGTGGGTCTCTATGGCTTGGGCAAGCTGGCGCTGCCCTTCCGTACGGGGGGCCACTATCTGCCCTGAGACAGTGCGAAGGATGGAGGGCCCTCGCTCTGAGGGTGGTGCTGGCTCGCCGCTGCGTAGTCGCCCCAGTATCTCTCTTACTCGCTCGGTAGGCAGACGGCCATGCCGCCGCACCTCTCGTACCATCGTCTGGATGATTTCTTCCAAGCGGGCTACCGCTTCCGGTTCTCCTTGGGCTTTTATGCTGCTGCCGCGCGCTATGAGCTTGACGGAAGGATAAGCACTGCGTAACAGGGCTATGTTCTCATTCCCTACTCCGTAAAAGCTGAGGAGGTCTATCCCTTCTAAGACGATTTCGCTCTCTGCGACTTTTGTCTCCATCTTTTACGAAGATATCCTTTTACTGGGAACGGAAAATGAGAAGATTAATCAAGGCACCTATTGGTATGGAAGCCGCTCGCGGAAGGGAAGCGGCAAGGTCATGAGCGCGACGAGCGTGCTGCTCAAGCACAGATTCTGCATAGCGAAAAGCCCCCATTTCTTCTAACTGCTTTCGGGCTTCCCAGAAAGGCATAGAAAGAAGGGCTCGTCGTTGAGCTTTACTTAGCTGAGCAAATGCCCATAGGAGTGGTAGGGTAAATCTTTTTTGCCGACGATCTGCGTCGGTCGGCTTGCCTGTCAAATGGCTGTCTCCCCAGTCCAGGAGATCATCTCGGATTTGGAAGGCGATTCCTATGGCAGTACCCATTTCGGCAGCGATTTCTATGATGGAAGGGGGGGCTTCGGCGCTCCAGGCTCCCATAGTACAAGCCGCTCGGAAGAGAGCAGCCGTTTTTTTCTCTATCACTTCAAAGTATTCCGCTTCGGAAATACTTTCTGTGCGCATGCGTTTGAGCTGCAGGAGCTCGCCTTCTGCCAGGGCCTCTACCGCCTCCGAAGTATAATGGAGAAGCTCAGGCGCCTTGTATTTCAGCGCCAAAAGGAGGCCCCGAGCTAAAAGCCAGTCTCCAAATAATACCGCAATCCGATTTCCCCATAATCCTCGTAGAGAAAAAAATCCCCGCCGATAGTCGGAATCATCTACTACATCGTCATGTACAAGCGTTGCATTATGAAGGAGCTCTATAAGCACAGCACCTACATGGGATAAAAGTGTAATCTGACCCGAGGCCTCAGCCGTATACAGAAGGAGAAGGGGGCGTACCTTCTTTCCACTGCGCCGCAATAGAAACCCCCCCAACTTTTCTAAAAGCCAGTTGTTGCGATATACAGCGCTGCGCAAGGTCTTTGCATAAAATTCTTCAAAGGTACTCCACTCAGGAAGAGCCGCTTTCAGCTCTTTGAGAGATAGTTGGACTGTAGAAACGGTATCAATCATCAGCCTATGGCTTTCCTCCTAAAAACAAATAATTCAGCACTCGCAGAACCAGTAGAAGCCACAGAGCAAGACCCATTAGGAGAAGGATTAGTAGATTGAAGGTAGGAGTGGAGAGGCAGTACCCTCCTACACACTTCATCGCAGAAAAGAAGGGCGTATAGGCGCCAGTGGGAGAGGTAATGTAACCCGGCTCGTATAGTCTATAATACCGCCCGCCGGCATAAAGAATTTTTTGAGGGGTTTGCGAGGCAAGAACTAATCTTTCCAGGGCATCGTTGTGGTAGGTCAGGCGGAGATGGGAGGGGAGCTCGGCTTCCTTGGAGGCGATGCGACTTGCAAGAAGGCGCAAGCGACTCCGAAGCAAGCGCTCCAAGCTGTCAGCAGAAGGAACTTTCCAGCTCTGAAGGTATTCATTTAGGTCGCCTTGCTGGCGGCGCAGAGGCAGCTCATGCAAAAGATGATAGCGCAGATGTGATTGCTCTGCTTTGAGGGCGTAAAGAGCTCGCTGATAGGGATTTTGGGTGAAATGAAGGACTACCTGGGCCTCATATGCCCAGCGGGTGAAAGAAAGGTCTGCTAAAAACGGCACAGGACGCTCGCCTCTCAGCACTGGATTGAACTTGTCGTAGGGGATAACTGCACCGCTCAAGACAAGCTGCGGTATGATGAGAATAGGTATCAGCACATAGATCGGTACCGGCTGGGTGAAAGTGTCTGAAAGATTGAGAGAAAGAAGATTGCTCAGAAGAGCTACAACGTAGAGAAGAAGCCAAGTAGCCCCCCATCCCGAATATATGCCTATCAGGAGAGAAACTACACCCCAGTAAAGGGTAACCTGTACTGCAGAGAAGAGGGCCACCCAGAAAAGTTTGGCGTGAAGGTAACTGAACCAACTCAAGTGAAGGAAGGCTTCTCGGAGACGGATTTTTCGGTCACGCAGAAGCTCTTCGGCAGAGGAGAGCATGCCTAAGAAAATGACAGCCAGAATATTTGTGAATAGAACGGTGGGAAGGTTGTCATTCTCATAAAGGGTATAGGGTTGGTCTTTCGGATGATACCGAAGAACGGTGCCGACGATAAGTCCCAAGAGCGGCGCAGCCAAGATGAGAGCGAGAGAAGAGAGGCGGGTTCGCCACTTACGCAGCCCTTCTCGGGCCCATAAGACAGTAGCTTGTCTCCACATAGAGGCTTGAGGGCGTGCTCGCGGTGATGGCACTTCTACCTGGGTTTTCGGGGGAGTATAGTCTCTCCAAAATATATGATACCACCGCTCTGGCGAGACGTGCCGATGTTCGGAGATGTTGCCGGTCTCATCTATTCGTTTCTGCTGAACGATGTCAAAGAGGGCTTCGGGTTCTACTCGGCGGCAGGAAGGGCATTCTACCTGTTCCCAGTCTATCAGCCCAGCCGCTTTTCGGAAATGCTGAAGAGCAGCAAGGGGAGAGCCCCAGAAAATTGCATAGCCGCCCTCATCCAGAAAAAGAAGATGGTCTATCTTCTTGTAAATATCCGAAGAGGGTTGGTGGAGAGTGAAGAAGACGATGCGTCCATCCCGCGCCAAAGCTTGCAGAAGGTCCACTACCTGCTCCGCGTCAGATGAGGACAGTCCTGAAGTAGGTTCATCTACGAAAAGTACTAAAGGCCCTCGCACTACCTCTAAGGCGATATTGACTCTCTTCCGCTGCCCTCCACTGATGATGGGATTGAGAGGGGAGCCCACGGGCAAATGAGCTATAGTATGAAGATTGAGAAGCTTGAGAGTTTTCTCGGTAGCCTCCCGAGCCTCCACATCAGAAGGGTAGGCTAAACGGGCAGCATAATATACATTTTCCCAAACGGTTAGCTCCTCTATGAGAAGGTCCTCTTGAGGAACAAATCCAAGCAGTCCCTGTATGGCTCGGCGTTCCGTATGGATGTTTATTCCATTGAGATAAACCTTCCCGCTGGAGGGTGTGATTTGCCCGCTGAGGAGGCGAAGTAGGGTACTTTTTCCCGCCCCGCTGGGGCCCATGATGCCTACAAGCCGCCCTTGAACTACTTCAAAACTTACGGGATGAATAGCTGTGCGCCCATCTTTGAAGCTGTAGCTTACGCGTCTGACTTCCCACAGCAGACGCTCTTGAAAGGGAGCCGGCTGAAACTGCTCCAAAACCTCTTTATAGGTGAGCACATATCCCTTCAACCTCAAAAGAGCTCCCTCACTAAATACCCGAATGACATCACCGTGAATCCATTGTCCATTGAGGTGCGCCTCCATCTGGGCGCCTACCAGCCGCATCAAAATCAAATCCACAGAAGGCAGAAAAAGAAACGCTACATAACCTGGCAGGGGAAGCTTCATGTGCCTTACTGAGGGGGCTACTTCTTTATCAGAGGCTCCGACAATAAGAAGCTGAGGAGAATCTATATCCCGTATGCGGCTTACATGGGCAAATCGTTCTATTAGAGCTCGTTCTGACGGTGGTATCTCAAATTCACGCGCCATTTCCTCCAAGAACCGCTCTTCCTCGGGCTGAAAGGCTTTGTCAGCATGTGCTAACTGCATCACATAAGCATAGAGGAGATAACGCAGGGGCCGGGGCATCTGCTGAGCAATGGACCTCAATAAAAGCGTAGGACGCATCTCTGCTGGACGAGCGATGTACTGCTGGATTTTTTGAATCTCCTGCTCTGGGTCTACACCCAGCTCCCTAAGAAGCTGCCGTAAAACAATTCGTTCTCTTTCTGAGAAGCTTCCGTACAAGGTAAAATATGCCAGCACGCGAGCGAGCCCGTCCAGCAAAACCTCTTGCATAGAGAGGGCAAAGTTTATGGATTCGCTTGATATCGCTCTATACGCAATAGGCCTCGCACTTCCGAGAGTGCCCGTATCACACTAAGAAGGTCAGGCTCATTATGGACATAAAGCTCAATAAACCCTCGGAAATATGAGGCTTGCCCCTCTATGCGAATGGAGCGGATATTTTTTCGCTTGCGAAGGGATATAACCTTGACGATGTCTAAAAGCATACCTTGGCGGTCTTCTCCTTCCAGCAGAAGGGTTGAAACGAACTCCTTTTGAGGAGTAGCTATCCACCGCAAGGTGCGAACCTTAGAGCTGTCTAAGGAAAGCAGTCGCTGAATCTCCTTGCAGGTAGTTCGGTGGATGATAAGCCCTTCTGAGGTTACGTATCCCATGATTGCATCAAAAGGAATCGGCTGACAGCAAGCAGCGTAGGTATGCTTTTCTTCATTATGTCCTACTTCTACTGCTCCGCTGAGGAGTCCGAGCTGCTGCGAAAGTTGGTCAATAATAGGAGTATTGCCTTGGGAAAGGCGCTTGAGCCGCATAAAATCCTGAATTCGGGTCAGGTCTATGGTATGCTTTCCGAGGCGATACCACAGCTCTTCTAAGGAAGGAAGGCGCAAGTACCACAGGAGTTCTCGTATCATCGGGTCATCTTGACGAATGCCCATGTGCCGCAGTCGCCATTCAAAGATAGCTTTGCCGCGTTCTATAGCTTGTTTTCGCTGCTGCTTGAGGTATTCCCGAATCTTGAGGCGGGCGCGAGCAGTTTTGACGAAAGATAATTGCTCTTCGGAGGGCTCGGCGCGTTCGCTCGTGATGATTTCTACTTGATCAGCATTCTGTAAGGGCGTATTGAGGAGGACTGGGCGTCCGTTGATTTTGGCGGCAATGGCATGGCGCCCAATCTCCGAGTGAATCTCATAGGCAAAATCCAATGCCGTAGAGCCCGCCGGCATGACCTTTAGCTCTCCTTTGGGAGTGAATACATATACCTCCTCTTGGGCTATATCTAAGTGCAACTCGCTCAGAAGGTCCACGGTGGGCAGGTCTGGATTTTCTAAAAGGCTCCTAATCCGAGAGAGCCATCGCTCAAGAGCTTCATCATATGCAGATGAGTGCCCATTTTGGTTGTCTTTGTATCGCCAGTGGGCTACGAGTCCGTATTCTGCTGCTTCATGCATACGGCGAGAGCGGATCTGTACCTCCACCCATCGTCCTTCTGGTCCCATGACTGTGATGTGAAGGGCTTCGTAGCCCGTAGGCTTTGGATGAGAGATCCAATCTCGCAGACGCTGAAGATTAGGGCGATATAAACTGGTAATGATGGAATAAGCGCGCCAGCAGTCCGCCTTCTCTGTAGAAGGGGGGGAGTCCAAGATAAAGCGTACCGCAAAGATGTCATATACCTCTTCAAAAGGGACCCCCTGTCGCTTCATCTTTTGATAAATGGAGCTTATGCTCTTGATGCGACTTTCTACTTTGAAGGGCACAGGTAACTCATTTTGAAGCCGCTGTACAATCGGCTCTATGAACTTCTGGATGTATTTGTCTCGCTCTCGTGCAGTTTCTTGGAGCTTGCGGGCTATTTCCTCGTACTTTTCAGGCTCGCGATAAAAAAGGATAAGGTCTTCTAACTCTGCTTTTATGGCGTAGAGCCCCAGCCTGTGGGCTATGGGTACATAAATGTATTCAGTTTCTGCGAGAATCTTGGCTTGCTTTTCAGGTTTCAGTCCTGAAAGGGTTCTCAGGTTATGAAGTCGGTCTGCGAGCTTGATGAGGGCTACGCGAATGTCATCTGCCATCGTAAGCAGAATCTTTCGGAAAGTTTCTGCTTGGACGGATTCCAGCGGGCTCTGAACACGAGTTATTTTTGTAAGCCCATCCACTAACATGGCGACTTTGTCTCCAAACTGCGTGCGAATGGTCTCTATATCCGTCTCTGTATCCTCTACCACATCGTGAAGGAGCGCAGCTATCACGGCAGATAAGTCTTTCAATCCAATTTCTCGCACTAAGATGAGGGCTACTGCCAGAGGGTGAAGGATGTAAGGCTCGCCGGAGCGCCGGCGCATGTCACCATGCTGTTCTATGGCGAAACGGAAAGCTCGGCGCAGCTCCGCCTTGCCAGCTTTGTTTAGAAAGTCCTCACATGCCCGAAGGAGCCTCCGGTACGCAGAAATAATGCTTTTTTTCTCCGCCTCTGTAAAGGCTAACTCCCATCGTGTCGCCATTTTATGAAATATAAAGAACTCAGCGCACATATTTGTCTGATGACCCGCGCCATGTCCGGTTTGCTACTCCTAATGGGAGGGGTGCTTGCTCAGCCTACTCTTCCTTACAAAGCCCTACATCAAAAGCTGTATCCCCTAGTACGGGATACAAGTCGGCGAGAGTGGCTCTCACGACTCAGGCAGGAAATGGAGACCCTTCGGCACTTAGAATGGAATGATCGCTTTTTCCGAGAAATAGTTCAGCTCTATCTCAATCAGAGTGATACTCTCAGCATTCTACTTCACAAGCTTCAGAAGTATGTAAAGGTGGATAGTGCGGCACTGGCGGCACTCTTCAAAGGTTGTGCAGACCGAACAGCAGAGCCCGCTGTGCTAATAGCAGCCTACGAGCAGCTTCAGAAAAAGGCCCAAGGAGATACTTCTCACACAGGATACCTTATTCGTCAAGGAGCAGCTTTGGCGCGCAGTGTCGTAGAAGCATGGATTACTGCCGATGAGCATCCTCCTCTCTCCCTTCTCATAGAGGCGGCTCTCAAAGGGTATTTACGGGCGCTACTGGCAGCCTATACTTTCTTTGGCTTTGATGAGTCGCCTGAGAGCTGGCAGGAAAAAATGCGCCTCATTGAAGCCATAGGTCTACTGGAGTACTACGCCTATGGAGAGAGTGCGAATACCTTCCGAGCGTGGAAACGAGGCCTCCTTTCCACTCAGAACTAATCTCCTTTCCCTCCTCTCTATCGCGTGCGGCCGTAGGAAATGATAGGAACGAGACGCACTTCAAATCGTCCAGTTACCGTGTCAGGATGGGCATTGGCTATCGCGCTAAAATCAATGCCAGGTACGGGTATAGGAGGAGGGGTATAAGAGGGGCGGATGAATCTGAATTCGCCTGTAATCAAAGTGTCCCCCCTGAGCTGAATATTAGAGATGGTTTGAGAGGTGCCTGGGTATGAAGCTGGAGGTAGGGGTGGGACGACTTGAATCCTAAAGGTCGGCACTGGAGAGGTGCTAATATCCGCTGCGGTCCCTGTCATGTTTATGCTTGAAGCTTGTAGGGTAGAGCGGCGAAGGGTAAAGGAAAAAGACAAATTCCCTATGCCCAAGCTGTCTTCTCGGCTAAATTCAATATTGAGCGTATCTGCTCCTCGTCGGAGAGCCTGCCCTGGACTCCCTGCATAATAGGTATATCGGAAAGGTATCCGAAAGGGAGTTCCACTCTGATCTTTTCCGATGGCTACTCCTTCAATAAACCCATTTTGTGGACGAACATAGTTTTGTCCAGCTGGGCCTGGGGGACCTTGAGGGCCTTCGGGCCCCTGTTTGCCACGGCAAGAGATAAAGGCTATTAGTACGCCTGCGATACTTGCGCTGCGTAAAACCCTATGCATGAAACAAAGGTATAGCTTCTCCTCTTGACAAAAAAGGGACAGGCATATGCCTGTCCCTTTTTTGTGCACGGAGATGCGTATCAAATCAAAACTGGGCTTTTTCTGTAGAGCCCTCCATTGCTATTAGAGCGCTCTGACCTGCGGTGATTGTAAGCTGCACAGCGTCAAAGTACTCTGTCCCAACGAAAGCTTGGTGCTTGACAGCACGAAAGCCGTGGGCTTGCATAGCAAACTCCTGCTCTTGGAGTTCGGAATAGCCTGCCATGCCTTTCTCCATGTAGGCTTTAGCCAGCTCAAACATGCTAAGGTTGAGCGCATGGAAGCCAGCCAGCGTAATGAATTGATACTTGTAGCCCATTTCTGCCAGCTTTTCTCTAAAAGTCGCCATTTCCTCGTAGGAAAGGTGCTTCTTCCAGTTGAAGGAAGGCGAGCAGTTGTAGGCAAGCAGTTTGCCCGGAAACTTTTCATGAATAGCCTGGGCAAACTCCCGAGCTTCTCCAAGGTCAGGGGTGGAAGTTTCACACCACAGAAGGTCTGCATAGGGAGCATAAGCAAGACCACGGGCAATAGCCATCTCCAAGCCAGAGCGGATATAGTAAAACCCTTCGCTAGAGCGCTTTCTGTCGCGCAGAATAAATGGTTCATCAGCAGGGTCTATATCTGACGTGAGGAGGGTCGCACTATTAGCATCAGTGCGCGCAATAAGTACGGTTGGGACCCCCATGACATCTGCTGCGAGGCGAGCTGCTATGAGCTTCTGAATAGCTTCGCTGGTAGGCACCAGTACTTTCCCCCCTAAATGCCCGCACTTCTTAGCAGAAGAGAGCTGGTCTTCAAAATGTACTCCCGCCGCCCCTGCTTCTATCATCATCTTCATTAGCTCAAAAGCATTAAGATTGCCCCCAAAGCCAGCCTCGGCATCTGCTACTATAGGAACCAGCCAGTCGCGTTTGGTACCCGTTTCTGGAGCATGCATGTACTCTATCTGGTCCGCTCGTAGCAGGGCGTTATTGATACGGCGAACGAGGGCAGGGACGCTCTCCACAGGATATAAGCTCTGATCTGGGTAGGTATGTCCCGCCACGTTGGCATCGGCTGCGACTTGCCATCCGCTCACATAGATAGATGGCAGACCTGCCTCTACTTCTTGCACCGCTTGAAGTCCTGTAAGGGCACCCAGACCTGCCACCCACGGGCGGGTATTGAGGGCTTCCCATAGTTTGCGCGCCCCTCGTTCAGCAATAGGATAGGAGAAATCATACGAGCCCCGAAGCCTGATGACCTCTTCTGGTGAATAGGGGCGAATAATTCCCTTCCATCGGGGATTTTCCTTCCAGTCTTTAGCAAGCCGTTCTACTCGTGTCTTCCAGTCTGCCTTATCGTACATATCTTTGATATGCATAGCTTGTCAGAAACGGAATGAACCGAGGAGAATACACCAGCTCTCTGAGCAGGCGTACAGCGGCAGGGGAGATTTGAGGAAACTCTTGAAGTGCCTCTGAGATAAGCTGTTCATATAGGGCTAAGGAAACTGGCGTTCCAGTTTCAGCTACTTTGGGGGATTGCTCGGCGTGGAGCCACTGCCACAGTTGAGCGCGAGCGATTTCCGCCGTGGCGGTATCTTCCATGAGGTTGAATAGGGCTACGGCTCCCTGCCCTTGAAGCCAAGTAGTGAGATATAAAAGGGCTACCTCTATATTGCGGCGGATGCCAGAAAGGGAAATACCCTCTTCCCCTACAGAGGGAAATGTCCTAAGCTCTTCCAGCGGTAGGGGAGTCGCTGGAAGCTTTTCCATTTGATTAGGCTTTCCTTGGAGCCCTTCCGTAAATAGGCTTTTCACTACAGGCACTAAATCTGGATGGGCCACCCATGCTCCATCAAATCCTTGACTGATTTCTCGGGCTTTGTCTGATTTTACCTGCTGGATGGCGCGGGCGTTGAGGTCGGGGTTTTTACGGTCAGGGATGAAAGCAGACATCCCCCCGATGGCTAAAGCGCCGCGGCGATGAGCTACCCGTACGACCTCTTGCGCATAGGCTCGCATGAAAGGCTGCTCCATCGTAAGCCGTTCTCTTTCTGGTAGGATAAAGTCTCTCTTGCGCTGATAGGTTTTTATGATGCTGAAAAGGTAATCCCATCGTCCTGCGTTTAGCCCAGCGATATGCTCTCTCAGCTCAAATAGAATTTCCTCCATTTGGAAAGCCGCAGGGAATGTTTCTATAAGGACTGTGACGCGCACTGTACCTAATGGTAGCCCAAGGAATTCTTCGCAAGCCGTGAGGAAATCTTCCCAGAAGCGGGCTTCAGCAGCACTTTCAAGTTTAGGAATGTAGAGGTAGGGGCCTGCGCCGCGTTTTAGAAGTGGTTCTGCATTATGAAAAAGATAGACCGCTGTGTCAAATAAGCTGGCGGGCAGCGGATGCCCTCCGACAGAAAAATTTCGCTCCACAAGATGAAGGCCACGCGGACGCATCAAAAGAAGTGTCTGGTAAGCGGGATCAAGAGTATAGGTTTTGCCTTCTGGGCTTACATATCGGAGCTGACCCCGAGCGGCATGGTAAAGAGCTATTTGTCCGCGCTTCTGCACTTCCCAATGAGGGGTAGCGGCATCTTCTAAATCTGCCATAAATACATCCGCCCCTGAATGAAGGGCATTTATGATAATTTTAGGCTCTGCAGGTCCTGTAATCTCTACGTGCCGCTTGGTAAGGGCAGGAGGCAAATCTCTTATACGCCACTCGCTGGAGCGGATGGCAGCTACAGGCTCAGGCAGTCCAATGAAATGCCTACGACGCAGTTTCAGAAGTTCCCTCCAACGCACATAAAACTTTTTGTGAAGGGCCTTCAAAAAAGAATGAAGGGGGGATGGCAGTAGCTCCACTTCTTGCATCAGATGATGCAAAGGTAATCTAAAATGAATCCTATCCTACAAACCCGATAAGCACTTTTTCACAAAGCCGCCGGTCTCTATGAACGAACTTTGTCCTGCAGGAGAGAGTGCTCCCGCTTAATCTTTTTCTGGAGCTCTATGAGAGCATGAAGGAGGACTTCTGGGCGCGGTGGGCAGCCGGGTACGTATATATCCACGGGGAGGAACTGGTCCACTCCTTGTACCACCCCGTACACCCGATGCATTCCCCCAGTGGAGGCACATGCACCCATAGCAATACACCATTTGGGTTCTGCCATTTGATCCCAAATCCGTTTGATAGCATGCGCCATTTTATAGGTGCACCAGCCTGCTACTATCATTACGTCTGCCTGCCGGGGAGAGAAGGAAAACCGCTCCATTCCGAAACGGGAAATATCGTACTTCGGTCCGGCGGCAGCCATCATTTCTATGGCGCAACATGCCAGGCCCATAGGCATCGGCCACAATGAACCTGCCCGCGCCCATGCTATCAGATCATCCAGCCGAGCCAAAAGGAATCCCTGCTCGCTAAGGGCTTGTTCTATCTCCATACTTACTCAAACAAAAGTACGATGGAGGGAGGGTTTGACAGGCGGAGCTTGCCGAGGTAACTTGATAACTTCTTACAGGACCTCGCTTATCAAAGGTAATAAAGGCATGCGTTAGAGCAAATTTCTAATAAGGAACGAAGAAAGTTTGGGAGTTTGAAGCCTTTCTCATGAAACGTCAGATGTTTATCATGAAAACCGCAGAAAGTGAGATAGGACTTGCTGTAGAGAAGATGACTTTTCCACCGGACCTAAGTTCGGAAGGTGGAGCCAGCGCCAGAGAAGCTCTTAGAAAGCAAAAGCCGAAGGCTTTTATGTAAGGAGGAGAAAAGGATGAAGATTGGGAAGCGGCGCAGGGACGGGGGTTTTCTCTGCATATTTTCTGCATTTGCCTACCTTTGCGACATGGAGTTTGTTTTGCCGAGCTTGCCGTATGCGTATGACGCGCTGGAGCCGCATATAGATGCGATGACGATGGAAATTCATCATCAAAAGCACCATGGCACCTACCTCAATAACCTCAAAGCAGCCATAGAAAAATATCCCGAATGGGCGGCTAAATCCTTAGAAGAGGTGCTGGGCAGCATTTCTAAATTGCCTGAAGATATTCGGACAGCAGTCCGAAATAATGGAGGGGGGCATTGGAATCATAGCTTTTTCTGGCCGCTCCTTACGCCCCGCAGCACCGGCAAGCCCATAGGAGAACTGGCAAAGGCAATAGAGGCTACCTTCGGAAGCTACGAGAGCTTCCAAGAGAAATTTACAGCGGCAGCTCTCGGGCGCTTTGGTTCCGGGTGGGCTTGGCTCGTCTGGCAAAACGGTAAGTTGGAGATAGGCTCTACTCCCAATCAGGATAATCCCCTCATGGACGTAAGTGAGTTTAGGGGGCGGCCTGTTTTGGGATTGGATGTGTGGGAGCACGCCTACTATTTACGATACCAGAATCGGCGGGCGGATTACGTAAAAGCCTGGTGGAATATTGTGAATTGGGAGGAGGCTGAGAAAAACTTTCTCGCTGCTCGCAGTGCCTGAGTGGAAAAGCTCTGGGTCGTAGATTTTGGCTCCCAGTATAGCCTGCTGATTGTACGACGCGCGCGGGAACTCGGGGTTTATGCCGAGCTCCTCCCGTGGAATCGCTTGCCCACTCAGCTTCCCTCGGAAGTAAAGGGAATCATCTTTTCGGGGAGCTATGCTTCAGTGTCGGAAGGACCACCTTTACCAGTGGAGTGGATAGGGCAGCGTCCCGTTTTAGCTATATGCTATTCTGCCCAATGGTTAGCTGCGCACGGAGGGGGCTCCGTAGCGGAGAGCCATAGTCGGGAGTACGGTCCTGCGAAACTGGAGCTTACAAACGGTTCGCCCCTTTGGAGTGGCGTCTCTTCCCCTACACGGGTGTGGATGAGTCATAGCGATACTATTACGGCACTTCCTGAGGGGGCACGCTCTCTGGGACGGACGGAGTCTATTCCTCATGCAGCCTATGAGATACCCTCGCAGAAGGTGTATGCGGTTCAATTTCACCCTGAGGTGGCGCATACAGAAGAAGGAGGGACCATCTTGCGTAACTTTCTTTATGAGATTTGTGGATTTACAGGGGAATGGCGACCTGAGGCTGAGATAGACTCTATTATCCAGGCGCTGCGAGCGCAAATGCCAGCTGGTCAGGCTATTGGGGCTCTTTCTGGCGGGATAGATTCCACCGTGGCGGCTCTTCTAGTGTATCGGGCGATAGGAGAAAGGTTTCATGGCATTTTTGTAGATACGGGCCTTCTGCGGGAGGGGGAAGCAGAGGCTGTATTGCAAGCCTATGAGGCTGTAGGGCTTCCAGTGAAGCGAGTACGAGCACAGCTACCTTTTCTTTCTGCCCTGAGGGGGGTGACGGATCCAGAAGTGAAACGCAAAACCATAGGGCGTCTCTTCATAGAGATATTTGAGGCGGAGGCGCGCCAACTTGAAGATGTGCGGTATTTAGTGCAGGGTACTATTTATCCTGATGTAGTTGAGAGTGGGACAGGCGTTTCAGCGACCATCAAGTCTCATCACAATGTAGGAGGACTGCCCGAGCGTTTAGCCCTTCAACTGGTAGAGCCGCTGCGGCTGTTTTTTAAAGATGAGGTTCGGGCTTTGGGGTGGAAGCTGGGGCTTCCTGAACGCTTCTTGCGGCGACATCCTTTTCCTGGACCGGGTTTAGCGGTGCGAGTTTTGGGGGAGGTAACAGCTGAACGTTTGGAGCGCCTTCGGCGAGCAGATGCTATATTTCTACAGGTTTTGGAGGAGTCTGGATGGTATGATAAAACATGGCAGGCTTTTGCGGTACTTCTTCCCCAGCGCTCTGTAGGGGTGGCAGGTGATCAGCGCCGCTATGGAGAGACGATAGCTCTGCGGGCTGTCAGTAGCACCGATGGGATGACAGCGGAACCGACACCTCTGCCGAGTGAGGTTTTGTTTGAGGCTGCACGACGCATCTTAGCTGAGGTTCCCGACATCGGACGTGTCGTATATGACCTCTCTACGAAACCTCCGGCTACGATTGAATGGGAGTAGCCAGCAGATGAAAACTCCTGAAAAGGAGCACGTCGGTAAGCCAACCTATGTCATAGGGGGGAAGTGGTTTTTCCTACTCATAGCGGGGCTTATTGAAGCTCAATCGGTAACGCCTTTTCCTGAGGTGTATGATGCCATCCGACGAGGGCTCACTATTAGGGCGCAGCAGCTGCTGGAGCGGGCTCGGGAACACCCTGATAGTCTCGTACGGCAGGAGGCAGCCCTTCTCCAAGGGTACGTGGCCTTGCTGGGAGGACGAGAGAAGGATGCTCTACGGGAGTGGTACTACTTGTCTCAACGCAGTCCTTCTTCGCCCTTAGGAATGGAGGCGAGTTTTTGGAGAGCGGACTTGCTTCTGCGGTACAGAGACACTTGGCCGGGAGCTCTCTACATTCTGCGGTCGCTTTTAGAAAATCCTCATACACCCGCCGATTTGAGAGCGGCGGTGGAACATCGTCTAGAGCACTTCTTTTGGCGAGAGGCAGATTTGGGCACTTTATGGACCTATGCTATCGAAGGTGCGCCTGCTTTGTATCCCTATATTTTACCCCCCCTCTTCTACAACCTCAGACAAAGCTGCCAGTGGGAAGTATGGCGCCTGTGGGAGAGTATTTCGCAAAATACGTGTGGAGAGCTTCCAGATAGCCTGCGTGTAGATAGCCTTTTTCGGGACAGAGGGCCTGATACTCTGAGGGTGGTTTTGCTCCTGCCATTGATGGCGATGCAGGAGCGCTCTTCTCCATTCTTAGAGTTTTGGCAGGGGTTTGAGTTAGGGCTTTCAGAGAGCCTTTCTCCATATACGGTATGGGAGGTGCAGGTGGAAGACAGCGAGCGGAATCTCCAGCGCGTTCAGGGGCTTCTTTCTGAGTGGGAAAAAAATCCACCCCACATTCTTGTGGGGGAAGTATCATGGACACTCAATCAGACTATCTCTGCCTTTTGTGAGCGGAAGCATATTTGGCATGCTATTCCTATCAACCCCGCGTATCCTTCTCGGGCGACTTCTATTCCGCTGGCGATTCCAGCTCAATGCATCGGATGGCAAATGGCTGAGGCAACGAATTCTTTGGTAGGGCGGGGGGTGCTATTCTACACTGCGGAAGATCCGTTGGTAAAATCTTTGATAGAGGGATTTCAGCGGCGCCGCTGGGTGCCGGCTTATGAGCTCCCAGCAAACTTATCCGAGCTAACACGGCGCTGGGGGGCGTTGCGAGACTCTATCGGGGCGATAGAGTGGTGCGGGCTCTTCGTTTCTCAGGATGAGCTGCTGAGTTATCTCCTTCTCACGCTCAATCGGGAGGCAAAGCCTCCCCTCATCCTCGGGTTAGAGAGCTGGCTGAACCTTAAGCTAACCAACATAGCCGATTACAAAAAGTTGCGCATTTGGATTCCTCAGACCTTTTTAGCTGACAGTAGTGAGTGGAATGCCTTTTCCCAAAAGCTTCGTCAGCGCTATGCTCACAGGGGCACATTTTTTCATGCCCAAGGATATGATGCCGCCCTTTTCCTCGCTGCCCTCTCTAAGGAATATGACCCCCTGCGAGTTCCAGATAAGGAAGTCAAAGGACTGCTGAATATTTACACATATCCCCCCGCATGCGGGAGATATCGCCTCCTGATATGGGAATACGAAGGGGGAGAGTCTCATCCACGACATGGACCGTAGATACTTTGCACAGGGGCGGCTGCCAGGATGGAGTCAGCAGTCCCTCTCTGAAGGGACAGCTCTAATCATCGGTGTAGGAGGGTTGGGGCTTCCTGCTGCGCTGTATCTCGCAGCGATGGGGATAGGGCGGCTCATCTTAGCAGATCCCGATACGGTCGCAGAGGAGAATCTACACCGACAGCCTCTCTACACTACCGAAAGTTTGGGTAAGCTCAAGGTGGATGTACTGGCTGCGCATCTTCAAAGTTTGCGACCGGATTTGGGGATTGAGCTTCATCCGGTGTGGGCAGACGAAGAATTCCTTCTCACAGTGGGAAGAGCTGCTCATATTTGGATAGACGGCACAGATAATCTTCAAAGTCGTCTGGCTATTGATAGAGCTGCTTCTGCGCTCAGAAAGCCTTGGGTTTATGGGGCTATTTTTCAGGCAGAGGGGCAGGTGGCATTATTGGAGGGCGTCTCATACACCTCTCTTTTCGGAGAAGGTACAGAAGGCCCTTCCTGTAGTGAAGCTGGCGTTATCGGGGCGCTTCCGGGGATTATCGGCAGTTGGCAGGCTACCCTGGCAGCTCAATATCTTGCATGGGCAGACATCGTTCCTAAAAACCGCCTTTTTCGTATAGACCTTCGGCGAGGGGAAATTCATACTTTCTGGCTTTCTGCTTCCGTGGAGAGACTGGAGGCGTTGGAAATCTCTTTAGAAGAAGTCCGTCTCCTTCAAGATCCCCTTTGGATAGATATTCGTGAGGAAGCTTCGCCTCCTCCCCCGTTTGCAGGGGAGAGGAGGGCTTGGTATGACTGGGACAAATGGAGCCTTCCTCCGAAGCCAATAGTTATTTTGTGCGAGGCTGGGAATAGAAGCCGGCAAATTGCCTATGCCCTGAGGAAACTAACAGGGCGAAAAGACATTTACAGCTTGCGTCAAGGCAGTCTGGGCCTAATGAAATCAGAGTAGAGCAAAAGCCTTTCCCTTAGGCAGGGGATAGGTGGGCTTTCAAAATCCCTTTACTGGAGAGATACTCGTCTTGGGGTACCAGCTGAGCGAAAGCGTAAAATTCCCCTTTCCATGGGGGGGGCAAGGGGCCGTAATCCCCCCCTGTGTAGTAAAATACCGTACCTTGTGGAGAGAGGACCTTCTGGCACCAGCTGAGAAAGCGAGGCAGGGGGGCTACCGCCCGTCCTACAATGTAAGGAAAGCGAGTTGGGAGCTCCTCTGCTCGTCCCCAATGAACCTCTACCCGTTCAGAGAGTTCCAACTCTTTCACTATAAAACGCAGAGCTTCTACTTTTTTTCGGGTGCTGTCTATGAGGAAAAAATAGGTTTGAGGGTGAGTGATAGCCAGGGGAATGCCGGGCAATCCACCCCCTGTGCCAATATCCAGCACTTTCGCTCCTGCTGGTAGCCTCCACCACCCCAGAAAAAGCAAACTCGGAATGATGTGATGCTCCCACACCCACTCTATGTCCTTACGGGAGATAAGGTTTAGGGATGCGTTGATTCGGCGTAGGAGCTCTGCGTATCTGAGAAGAAGCTGTTTCTGGACAGAGTCTACATGCGGTATGAGAACCGCAGGTAGCTCACTGGAGAAACTGGGAGCGGAGGACATAATGAAGCACGCCCCCGTGCTGGTAATAGGCAATCTCCACCTCTGAGCGCAGAAGAGCTATCACAGAGAAATGCTTTTCTGCCCCAGAGCTGGGGTCTTGAGCGCGTACGGTGAGCTTTTTGAGAGGGTGAAGCCCTTCTCCTATGCCCTCTATCGTGTAGATTTCTTTCCCTGTGAGCCCCAGCGTTTCTACATTTTCGCCAGGCATGAACTGAAGCGGCAAAATCCCCATCCCAACGAGGTTGCTGCGGTGGATGCGTTCATAACTTTCGGCTATTACCGCTTTGATGCCTAAAAGATTAGGTCCTTTGGCAGCCCAGTCCCGTGAAGAGCCACTGCCATACTCTTTTCCGGCAAGCACTATAAGGGGCACATCCTCACTTTTGTAGCGCATGGCTGCCTCATACACAGACATCACTTCGCCAGTGGGGTGGTAAATGGTCCAGCCGCCTTCGCGCTCTACGAGCTTATTGCGCAGTCGGACGTTAGCGAAGGTTCCGCGCATCATCACTTCATGGTTGCCGCGACGAGCCCCATAGGAATTGAAGTCTTTCGGCTCCACTCCTTGTTCAATCAAATAGCGTCCCGCAGGAGATTGAGAGGAAATGGAGCCTGCAGGAGAAATGTGATCGGTGGTGACAGAGTCTCCCAAAATGAGAAGCACTCGGCCGCCTTTGATGTCTTTGAGAGGGGGGACTTCCCCTGTGATGCCGTCAAAAAATGGAGCTTTCCGAATGTAGGTAGAGCTTGCATCCCATGTATATCTTTCTCCTTTCGGGGCAGGGAGCGCTTGCCATGCGGCTTCTCCTTCAAAGATAGAGCTGTAGTTTTCTTTGAACTCGCTCTCATCTATGACCTGCTGTGCCAGCTGACTTACCTCTTCAGGACTGAACCAAATGTCCCGCAAATAGACAGGATAGCCATCGGGGTCATAACCGATAGGCTCTTTTTCAAAATCAATATCCACCCGCCCTGCAAGTGCATAGGCAACTACAAGGGGTGGGGAAGCCAGAAAATTCATTCGTACTTGGGGATGGACGCGAGCTTCAAAGTTGCGATTGCCTGAAAGGACAGCGGCAACAACAAGATTTTTCTCTTGAATGGCTTCGGAGACAGCTGGGGGAAGAGCGCCGCTATTTCCGATGCATGTAGTACAGCCGTATCCCGCTACATGAAAGCCCAACGCTTGCAAGTAAGGAAGGAGCCCAGCTTTTTCTAAATACTTCGTAACTACCCGCGAGCCGGGGGCGAGGGTTGTTTTTACCCATGGCTTAGGGCGAAGCCCTGCGGCGACAGCTCGCTTGGCTACCAACCCTGCTGCCAGCATCACCGAGGGGTTTGAGGTATTTGTACAGCTCGTAATTGCCGCAATCACCACTGACCCATCAGAAAGTACATACTCTGCATCTCCCGAAGATAAGCGCGCATATCCATTAGAGGGAGAGGGTTCTTTCACTAAGGTAAGGGGGGCGGGGACTGCAGGACGAGGCCGTTTCTGATAGGTGGTTTCTAAGGTTTTCTGAACTGTGGATTTGACTTGGGAGAGAGCAATTCTATCCTGAGGGCGCCGAGGACCAGCGATAGAGGGCTCTACAGTACTCAGGTCTAATGTAACAACTTGGGTGTAAATGGGCTCTTCCTCTGCTGTGCGCCAGAGGCGATTTTGCTGGGCATAGCGGCGAATAAGGTCTACTTTCTCCTTGGCTCGCCCTGTCAGGCGCAAATAGGATAAAGTCTGCTCATCTATCGGGAAATAAGTAATCGTGCAGCCAAATTCAGGCGACATGTTGGAGATTGTCGCCCGGTCTGGCACAGTGAGGGTATCTAGACCGGGTCCGAAGATTTCTACAAACTTATCTACGACCCCTACTTTACGAAGGAGCTCGGTGATAGTAAGCACAAGGTCCGTAGCCGTAACGCCCGGCCGCAGCTTCCCTTCTAAGCGGAGACCGATAACTTCTGGACAAGGAAAATAGAAAGGCTGCCCCAGCATAGCCGCTTCTGCTTCTATTCCCCCCACACCCCATCCTACGACCCCAATTCCATTCACCATTGGCGTATGAGAATCCGTACCCACTACCGTATCTGGGAAGACCCATTCTCCCCGCTCTGTTATCACTTGAGCGAGGTACTCCAGATTGACTTGATGGACGATACCCATCCCAGGAGGAACTATGCGAAAATTATCAAATGCCTGCTGAGCCCATTTGAGGAACTGATAGCGTTCTCGGTTTTGCTGATACTCCCGCTCTATATTTCGTTGAAGGGCGAGTGCATTACCGAAAGAATCCACCTGAACCGAATGGTCAATCACTAAATCCACGGGTACGAGCGGGTTGATGCGCCGAGGGTCTTTTCCATTAGCGGCTACCGCATCGCGTAAAGAAGCCAAATCTACCACGGCTGGAACCCCTGTAAAGTCTTGCATAAGAACGCGAGCTGGGATAAAAGCTATTTCGTCTTCCGTACTGGGCTTTCCATTCCATTTTCGGAATGGTTCTAAGTGGGCATGAGTTACCTTGAAATCATCCAGATTTCGCAGGACATTTTCCAGAAGGATGCGTAAGCTATAAGGAAGCTTATCCAGAGGGATATCCAGGGCTTGGGCAGCGGCGGGGAGAGAGATATAGTGGTGGCTTCCTGAGAATGGGAGCTTCCATGAAGTCATGCAGCAAAGATAGGAGCTTCCCGCTGTTTTGGATTAGAAGTAAGGTAC
>JANXDD010000130.1 GCA_025059915.1 Bacteroidia bacterium
GGCATCGTTGAGAAAAAAGTTCCACTCTAAGTACAAGGTGATTCGCTCTCCGGTAGAGAGGCACTTGGGAAGGGTGATTTCCATTAGGGTCTCTTCTATGCGATGAGGGAGAGGGCGAGTGTAGGTTCCTTCTTGCAGGGAAACTTGGGTGAGGGTGAAGTTGGTACGCTGATAGTTTTCCAGCTGGCGAGCGTAGAGTTCTATTCTATTAGCTTTTCCTCGGCGGGCGTCGCGCCGGAAATCTTCCCACAGAAAGTTGCGGCTCAGGTGCCCATAACTGCGGAGGCTGAAGTAGTTGGGTTCTACTGCGAGCCATAGATAACAAATCGGAAAGGGGGCGTTATGGGTGTAAGTGAGGCGTGCACTGCCAACGAGGCGATGCGTTTTAGGGTCTATAGTGATTTCCATCTGATAGTCAGCGCGGTTTTGCCAATAGGTGGGGGATGGAGTTCCCAGAGGAGTGCGGGAAGGGGAGGGGGCAGGAGCGTAATCCTCCAAGGGCTGAAAGGGGTCTGTATGAAAGGCGGTTTGAGCCCACATCCAAGCGAGAAAAGCGAGAGGAAGGTACGAGCGCATAGGAAACAAAGATATGCATAGCGGCCACCTGAGTAAGGGGGTAGGTGAAACGAATGGAAAAAAAGTTGTATATTAGCACCTCTGGGGGTGAAAGGATTTGACAGCTGGGGGAAAGCATCTGGTGCATGCGAGGTTCGCTGTCCTCCTCTCAAAAGGGCAGCCGCACAAGAAGTGCCGAAACTTCTTACGCTCTCGCTGCCTAATTGAGGTAGCGCGAAGCGGGGAGGCTCCGCCTGAGGCTGAACCGCTTCGGAGGGTAAATCAGGCTTGAGTGAGCAGAGCTCCGATGCTCACTGACTTCAAGGAGCTGTGGAGGAGGAACTTTCTGCCTCTGGAAAGCCTCCTCCGAGATTCAAACAGAGGCTAAGCATGTAGGACCAGTGCAGGTACCTCAGACTGGACGCGGGTTCGATTCCCGCCACCTCCACTTGCGATACCTTCTACCAGTGGTATCACTGGTATGGATGGGCAGCGCTTACTTTTTTCCTGTAGAGACGAGCTGCCTTCTTTGCCCGCCGAGCGTAGGGGGACCCTGGCTGGGCACTGATCCGCTCGGGCGGGATATTTTCTTGCGGCTTTTGCGAGGGGGAGCTTTAAGTGCTTTCATCGGGATAAGTGCAGCTTCTCTAAGCTTGGTATTTGGGACGGGGATTGGACTTCTTATGGGTAGTCGTCCGGGACTTGTAGATAGGTTTCTTTCTGTGCTTCTTCAGGCGATATGGGTAGTTCCATCGCTTCTTTGGGCAAGCTTATTGGCTTTTATCGGGGGGAGAAATCTACTGACTGTGCTTTTAGCCATAGCGCTCAGTACTTGGACGGAAACTGCGCGCGTGGTACGAGTGGAGGTGCGGCGCCTGTGGCAGGTGCCCTTTGTGGAAGCGGGACGAGCCATGGGACTGCCCTTTCACTGGATATTACTGCGCCATATTTTGCCGATGCTTTTTCCAGTTTTACGAGTGCAGCTGTTACAGGTCTTTGGGACAGCGATTATCATAGAAGCAGGTTTGGGTTTTGTTGGACTTAGTTTAGGGCCGCCTCATAGCAGTTTAGGAAGTTTGCTTTTTGAATCTATAGGTTGGTTGTCTTTGCCGCAGGGGCAGCTGCAGGGAGTTTTAGCTGGGCTGCTCTTAGGAGGAATGATTTTCGCTGTATATTCGCACATTGATTATGGGCGCCGCGTTGTCGGATAGTTCTATGAGCTTTTCGGCTCACCAGCTTATTCGTGAGCTGGAGGCGCGGCGAGGGGAAGTGGAGGCAGTCCTGGAGGTAGTTCGGCTCTTGGCGCCTCGCATTCGGGATACAGCGCTTCTTTTGTCCGCGGCGTCTATTTTGAGAGCGCGCTTTGGGGTGGAGCGCTTGGCATATATCCACACCTTTACCCCAAATCACCAACCCAAGCTCGCCTACTTCCATAACTTTCCCAGTGTATCGCAGGAAGCCCTGCGAGAATGCATGACCTATACCACTACGAGCGTGCCGAGAAGTGGGAGCTTCTTGGACCACATGGGGGTGGAAATCATAATGCCGCTGGGGCGCTTTATTGGACCTTCTACGCGGGTGCGTGTGGTAGAACCGCGGGCCTGGTGGCTTCTCGGGCAGTTCGCTGAGAGTGAGGAGGAAAAGGCAAATGACCTGTTGTATTTAGAGATTATCGGCAGCTTGATTACGGTCTATTTGGAGAATGCTTTCTTTCAGGAGCAGCAGCAGCAAGCTGAAATCCTCAAGCTCAAGCAAAAAGCCCAAGAGCAGGAAATAGCCCTTGCCTCGCGGATTCAGCGGCGCATCCTCTCTGCGACAAGCCCCAATATCCATCCTCGCTTAGATACCGCTACTTTTCATATATCGCATGGAGGGATTGGAGGGGACCTATTTGAGCTTATTAGGTTAGATGCCCAGCGGGTGCTTTTCTACATCGGGGATGTCTCGGGTAAGGGGGTCTCAGCGGCGATCGTTATGTCTAATGTGCAAGGACAGATTCGTACCCTCGCTGAACTAAATATGCCCCTTCCGCAGCTTCTCAATCAGCTCCATCGGCGGCTACTTCAGCTCTATGGGGAGGAGGACGGATTTGTTACGCTTTTTATCGGGGAGATTACCATAGATGCCGAGGGAGGGCGACTACGGTATTTGAATGCTGGACATCAGCCCGCTTTCCTTCTAAGAGGAGGTAATGTCATTGACCTGCCAGCAACTCATACGGTTCTCGGATTGAGTTTGGTAGAAGAGGTGGTGCCTGCCGGCACCCAGCCTTCCGAGGTTAGGCTCTTTCCCGGAGATGTCCTATTGGCTTATACGGATGGTCTTATAGAACAGTCTAATGCAGACGGCGAGCAATTAGGCATAGAACGCCTCAAGGAACAATTGCGAGGATGCTCTCTTTCAAATGCAGAAGCGCTTCTTTCTCAAGTGAGATTTTTCTGGGAAGCATTCAAAGGCACTCTTCCTCCTGAGGATGATACCAGTATTCTTGTGTGCCGACTATGCTGAATCCGATGCTTTTGGAGAAGTACCACAGCCCTTTACAAGGTCAGAACTTGCCCGCCCATACCTTACCAGAACTTATTAAGAGTGCGCCGTATGTTTGGCTTCAATTTCTGCGGCATTTGGGCTGCATTTACTGTAAAGGGCTTGTACAGGATATTCGGGCTTTTATTGAACGGTGGGATGGACGGGTGCGTCCCCGCTTGATATTCATCCATCCAAACACTCTTGAAGAGGGAGAGCGGTTTTTTCAGGAATTTTATCCAGGGGCGGCATTTGTTGCGGATCCCGAGCTACGTCTGTATAAGCTATTCCGAGTCAAAAAGGTTTCCCCTTTCCGAGAGATTCGCTTGAGTAACCTTTTGCGATTCTGGACTCTTTTGAGACGAGGGCTTTCTAATGACCGCCCGACCTCGGACCCTTTTGTACTGCATGCTGCCTTTTTATTTCATCAAGGAAACCTGATTTGGAGCTATTATGCTAATCACCTCAGCGATGTCCCAGACTGGAGGCGACTTCTTTAGGATTCTGGCGCCTATTGCGTTAGACTCTACTAACGAAGAGGAGATTCTTCTGAGCCTTCCATACCTTGTGCGTGGGCTGCGGATTCCCCCTTATTTGCGGCTGTATCACGTACTGTCGCCGGATAGGATTCGGTTGGCGCCCCTGCGGGGGGAGAGTTTCCTTCATCAGATAGAGCAGGCGGCTCAGCAAGCAGAGGAGAAACTCCGCACCTACGTGGCTCGGCTGCGAGAAAAAATTCCACCACCGGCAGAGGTTAGCTTTCATGTAGAAAAGCAGGAGGTGGTAGGTCCAGCAGAGGAGATTTTAGCTTACATGGCATCAGAGCCGTATTCTCTTCTTATCCTCTCATTCAAGCAGCGGAAGAAGTGGGAGCGCTTTTTCGGAACGACGGCTTTATGGGACCTCATAGAGCAGTCTCCTGTGCCGGTTCTTCTTCTTTCAACGCCCCTGACAATACCTCCCCGACGCATATTGTGGATTACATCCATGCATTCGGAAGGCTTCCCTTTACTGAATACACTTATCCCCTTAGTGCGGCAGATTCAAGGGACGCTCTACTGTGCAAAAATCAACACGCCCAGTACCTTTGTTACGCATCGCACCTTTCAGCGCCAAGTGTTAGACATGTGTGATTACATCATAGACCATGTGGATCCAGATTTTGTTCCAGAAGAGTGCCTTTTATATGCGGATAAGGAGATGAGTGAGGGGGTGCTCCATGTGGTACAGGACTTTTTGATGGATGTAGTGGCGCTGGATGTGGAGGAGGCGCTTTCGGAATGGAAGGTGGTGGATAAACTTATTGCGCAGCAGCTGCCGGTGCTTTTTTTGCGGTCAGGGAAGGGAGGATGAGGCGGGGGCGGCGGCAGCCGCCAGAGGC
>JANXDD010000131.1 GCA_025059915.1 Bacteroidia bacterium
AAGACTCTGATAAACTCACCCGGTTAGTCCAATCGCTGCGAGAGTACGCCCGCACGCATCCCGACCTTGCGGAGATACTACGGCGATATGAGCTGGTGTGAGGTTTTTTGAGTATCTTTGATAAAGTGAGAGGGGCCGTACTCCTACTGGGCCTGCTGCTATGGGCACAGGAACCGGCTAACCAGCCCGTGCCCTACACGCTGGCGGATAGGGATAGGCTGATACGAGTAGAAGAGCGCTTGACGAGTTTAGAGAAAGAAGTTGAGGGTATTCAAGCTCAGCTCGCTCGCATGGAGAGCCGACATGAATCAGACATGGCAGAGCTACGCTCCCAGCTTGCCCGTATGGAGAGCCGAAGCGACACGCAATTCTACACCCTTCTGACAATACTGGTAGGGTTTATAGCTTTTCTCCTATGGGATAGACGAAAAGCCTTGGCACCTATGGAAGCCAAAGTAGCAGAGCTTCAGAAGGACGGCGATAAGCTGAGTCGTTTGGTGCAATCCCTGCGAGAGTACGCCCGCACCCATCCCGACCTCGCCGAGATACTGCGGCGGTATGAGCTGGTATAACCTTACCGCATCACCACAAACGCCCCCCAGTAGTATGGGTGCGGCTGCTTCTCCCGAAAAGCTCGTAGCGTGCGATTGAATATTTCATCCACTTTCTCACCCTGCCTCCGTTTCACCCAGTTCTGGTAAAAGCTGAGCATGAGCTCTCTCGTGGCTTCATCATCCACCTGCCATAGCGCAGCTATAACCCACCGTGCCCCCGCCTCTAGAAACGCCCGCTGAAGTCCATACAGCCCTTCCCCTCGCACTTCGCCGAGACCCGTCTCACAAGCAGAAAGCACCACCAGCTCCGTACCGAGAAGATTCAGGTTAGAGGCCTCCTGGGCTGTGAGGCGTCCATCGTCTACACCCAGAGGTGGAAACAAGCTATCCCACACCACTGCTTGTGCCAACAGCAGTCCACCGGCCAACAAGGGGTTTTTCTCTCCCTCCATGAAATATCCATGCGTGGCTACATGTAGCACCTGCGGCGACTGCAGACGCTTCACGAAGCTCTCTGTGGCCTCCTGCCCTATTACAGGTTGCGTACCCAGAAGCTTCGCTATACCCAGTGCTTCTACCTCTGCCCCAGGTAGCTGCGGTACACCCGCTTCAAAAAGTCTATAACTTCTCGTACGAAGCTCAGAAAGGCTATCAGACAATATAGAAAAATAGGGATTGCCAATGACCACGGACCTCTGCACAGGGAAGCGCCCCTGCGTAAGAAGTAACCGGCGGCTACTGGCAATATACCGTAGATCATATCGGTCTATTACGAACTGCTTCCGCTCTGCATCATAAAGCGTTCCCACATTGATCTGATAATACACGCCATCAGGAGAAAGATATACGGCTTTGACTTTCGAAGGTAAAAGAGAATCTATAAAAGCCCAGAGCAGCTTATACGGCATCCCTGAGACCATCGCTCCTGGTGAACGGAGAATTTCATAGGCATACTTAATCCGCCGCTCCCAGAGGGTATCTACCCGATGGATGTACAGATGCAGGGCATGTTTTTTCCCTCTGGGCAGTAGGAGATAAAAGAGATAAAGGATGGAATCTTCTGTGCTGGCGGGGGCACGCACGACTTCAATTAATGCCTCATTAGACCTCAAAGGGGGCAGAAGCGGCTCGTCTGCGGGGTCAGGCAGGAAAGCTTTCAACGCGGGAAGCTTGAGTACGATGGCTCTTTCCACTTCCTGTATCTCCCTCCAGAGGGAGTCGGCGACTTCGTAATCTTCCTGCAAGGTGAGTATGGCATAGCGGTCGGCCAAAGATTTCCACCTTTGATACAAAGTGTGCAGAGCACTATCACGGCTGATCTCTACGAGGTGTTTCATCCCTTCAGTGGAGGATAGAAGAACGCCCTTGAAACTACGAGCCGACCTATAGCCCAGCTCGACAATCGCAGGATTATCGCTGCGTTCAGCTACATAGCTCTGGAAGTCTGAAAGCTGGTTTTGCAAACGGTTCTCCAGCAGGTCCTTCCGAGCAGCGGTAGGAAGAGTGGGGAACTCCCTGTGAATCCGGGAGAAAGTCTGAAGTGCTACGACTGTCCATAGATTATCCGCTTCAGTGTAGCGCTGCTGTCGCTGATACAACAAAGCTAAATTGTACAAAGAGTAGAGGTAAAGGTCAGAGTATTCTTTACCAAACGAACTTACAAAAATTCCTACTGCTCGCAAGCAAAGTGTCTCAGCTTCTGCATATCTTCCTTGAAAACGATATATAAGAGCCAGATTATTGAGCGTTCGGGCATAGTCAGGGTGCTCGGTACCAAGGACTTTTGCTTGAGCTGCTTTTACTTGCAGAAACAGTGTTTCTGCCTTCGAGTACTGCCGCTGAGCTTGATATACAGCCGCCAGATTATGAAGGGTAAGAAGGTAGTAGGGATGTTCAGTACCGAATGCCTTCTCCTGAATTGCCTTCACCTGTAGGAGGATCTTTTCTGCTTCTGCATGCCGCCCTTGGGCCCCATACACAAGTGCCAGGCTACCGAGCGCATGAGCGTAGTCGGGATGATCGGTGCCGAATGCCTTTGCTTGAATTGCTCCCACTTGGAGGTGAAGTGCCTCTGCTTCTGCATACCGCCCTTGGGCTCGATATACATTCGCCAGACTGTTGAGCGTGCGGGCGTAGTCAGGGTGTTCCGTACCAAGAACCTTCGCCCGAATCTCCCTCACTTGCAAGTAAAGTGCCTCCGCCTCCGTATACCGCCCTTGGACCTTGTACAGATTAGCGAGGCTCATAAGCGTTCGGAGATAGTCGGGATGTTCAGTGCCCAGTACTTTCATCCCGATTTCCCTTACCCCCAAGTAAAGTGTTTCAGCTCCCGCATATCGCCCTTGATCTTGATATAAAGTCGCCAGATTGCTGAGTGTGCGGACATAGTCAGGATGTTCGGTAAGCCGCATCTCCTCCATTATATGACGCGCTCGGGTGTAGCAATACTCGGCCTTCTCATGTTCCTCTCGATCATGAGCAACCATTCCCCACTGCCGCCAGAGAATAGCATACAGGGGTGTGGCCTGGGCTCCTTGGGCCTCTACGAGACGCAGAGCGGCCTGGAGGGCCTGCTCTGCATCAGGATAAACCCGACGCTGGCGATGATAGAGACTTATGCAACTAAGCAGTTTGGCGTAGCTAAGTGTATCTCTAAGTCGTAGGGCTAATGACTCTGCCGGGGCTATCCAATTCAACGCCTCCTTCGGTCTATTGAGCCCACCCCACGCCTCAGCCCCTCTGAGATAAACATGCAATCGCAGCGTATCCGGCATCGCCTGGGTACGCAAAAGCGAGTCATACAGCCCAAGCGCCACCGCATACCACCCCTGCTTGAGGAGGCTGTCGGCAGTCTGGAGAAGCGACTGAGCAAAAAGAGGAAATACAAAGAAAGCAAAAATCCAAACTCTCATGCGCCAAAGGTAAAAGGTTATCTTTGCCGAAGATGCGAGGAGTAATTCCCCTCCTAATCGCGTGGGTCTGGGCACAGGAGCCTGCGGGTCAGCCCGTGCCCTACACGCTGGCGGATAGGGATAAGTTTATTCGCTTTGCCCCAGTCGGCGCAAAACCTCCCAGATAGATTTACCTTCAGGCGTAGCCGCCAGGAGATAGCCTTCTCGGGCAGCCGCAAAAGGCGGCCCCACTTTGGACTCAATCATCTGTTGGGCCTCGGCCTCCGTGTAGGGAAAGGCTTCTACAGGTAATGGTAGCCCATACGGTAGAAAGTCCCCTATCCGCTCCTTGAAAGACTTAGTGCTATAACGCAGTAGAATGAGAATATCCGCATCGCTCCACGCATGCGCTTCGCCCCGAGCCAGAGAGCCATAGAGAATAACCGCTAAAACGGCAGGGTCCTTCTGGATAAGGATTTCCGCCCAAGCCCGAAGGGCACGACGCCAGCGCTCGGGATAGGCAAACCAAATTTGAGTGCTTCTCACAGGCTCTTGCAAAAGTGAAGAATAGCCTCGGCACAGCGGACAGCTTCTACGGCCTCCTTCTGGGTATAGTTAGCTGCGGCAGGGCCTGCTGGGTGCGCATCCGGATAGCGCGAGGGAATATACTGGCGGTCTAAATAACGGGCACAATCTAAGAGTTCGGGGTTAGGCTCCGAGCAGAGCTGAGTGAGAAGCCAAGTGGTGGCATGCCCCCAAGCGATGGTACCTCGGCGCAAATGCGCGCCTTTCAGCGCCGCTTCGGCAGCTTGATGAGCGGCAAAGCAAGCCCACGCATAATCCCCCATCTCTAAGCTATGGCGGGCGTGATTCAGATTGTGTTCGGCTTGACTCAGCCAGTCGTCGGCCCGCCCCATGAGACAAAGCTATAAGGACTTCATCGCATCACCACAAACGCCCCCCAGTAGTAGGGGTGCGGATGCTTCTCCCGAAAAGTCCGTAGCGTGCGA
>JANXDD010000132.1 GCA_025059915.1 Bacteroidia bacterium
CAATGAAACTTTATCAGAGCCATAAGCCTAAAGCGCTGGGAGATGCTCGCATACATGTTAAGGTCGGCGAGAAGTCCCTTCTATAACGCAAGAAACAGATAAAAGCCACACCAGAGGGAGACCGAGTCTCTATATGTGAGAAAGACTCTCAGGTTTCAAAAGGTTCTTCAACCGGTAGGCAGAAAGGGATTAGATATGATGATCTTCTAAGCTAGGTCCTATCCCGTGTATGCTACTGAGTTCTCACTGATAAGCCTCAGCTATCAAGCGAGCTGCCTCCTCAAAGGTAGAACCCAGTCGGATGCTAAAACTGCGCTCAAACGCGCTTATCAGTTGGAAGTTTGCGGGTAGAAGGGCATCATGAAATGGCTTAAGAAGAGGCGTCTCCAGGGGAGTCTCGGAATGTTCAGCTAAAGAAGGCTGAGGTTTCTCAGACGAGCGTCGCAACTCCTGAAGAAGACCCTCAATAAAGCCTCCTAAATACCCCTTAACCTTGAGACGAACCGTGTCAGAAAAAGGACTATTCACTTTTTTCGCCATACAAATACAGTCTCAAAAAACTCACCTTCCCGTAGACCAGTCCGCCTATTTACATGCCGATGGAGTTCGGCATAAGGTTCTACCGAAAGAGCCTTGGCAATCTGAGTATATAAGCCATATCGGTCGTTTGCTACAATAATCAGCCATCCTCCCTTTGGCATCTGTTCCAGGATTCTCCCAAATGCCTTTGCTATATCTTCTATGTAGGCTTTTTGCGCTTTTTCGCCCGTACCTGCAGAAGGAAGCCCTATTTCTCGGTAGCGTAAGTCTGGGAGCTCTAATAGAGCATAAGCATAAGCATGCTGAGCATGATAATCTATAAGCCCCAAATAGGGCGGACTGGTAAGCACGCCATCTACAGGGGGAATCTCCGCTTCCCGGCTATCGGCATGATATACCTCCATCTGCGCTTCTGTGCGCAGCCGAGCAAACTCTTCTATCCGCCTGAGCGTATCGTAGCTGTAACGGCGCAGAAAAGGGAGAGCCGATTGCGTAGGATGGCAGATTCGCCTATGCTTGTAGCAGTAATAGGGCTCTCGCTGGGGCTGCTTAGGAAAGTCTAACTCATAGTGGGGCACTAAGCGAGCTGAGCGGGCGGCTCGGGAAAGAATCACTCGAAGAAGGTCTTTGTACTGATAATCTCCTGTCTCAATCGTGTGGCGGTACAAAAGCAGTTCCTGGAGCGCAGAAGAGGCATACCACTCTTGCAGATAAGGATGAATAGGGCTACACTCAGCTAATACCTCAGGAGGAGCGGAAGAGCGCCAAAGCGTAGGTTCCAAGACTTCTAGAGCCGATAGAATCTCCTCCCTCAGCCGGGAAAGGTCATAGCGGGCAATCTTCGCCCGGCACAAAAGCACATTGAAGGCGGATACATCAAAGCCAATAGCATGAATACCCAGTTCATTAGCTTGGATTAGGGTAGTACCAGAGCCCACGAAGGGGTCTAATACGCGCTGCCCAGGACGGAAAAACTTTCGCAGGAGTGCTTCGGCAAGCTGGGGAATAAACTTGCCTAAATAGGGATGCAGGCGATGCACATGCTTAGTGCGCAGGCGCTCAGGTAGGTCTTTTTCCGTCCAGTTGAGGTTTGAGGGCTTCTAAGGGGGTGTCAGGGGATACGGAGGCAGGGTTTATGGGCTTATGAACTGAATAAATACCCGATCGCTTCTCGCTATTGGTCAGGGATTGGAGAGAGCTATAGAGGGGAAAGGTAGGATCTGCCACTGAGTAGGCAAAGGTAAAAATCTTTATCCTAAATGGGCTCGGCCTTACCTCCGAATGATTGTCTCCTTGGAGTTATTATGAATGAAAGGAGTGTCTAAGAATTCCAGAAGATCGTAGATAACCTGTGGAAAAATTGGGAGGAAGGTTTGCAGAAGGATGCCTAACTTCAAGAGATGGATTTCAGGGAGCATGAAATGTACCCTGCCGCAAAGGCTGCTCTACGCAGAAGATACCCTGCAAATGAGGGCTGGGAGGTCCTAGAGCGTCCTCGGAGGGAAGGATATGAACCGGATTTCATGGTAGAAAGGCAAACTCCTCGTGGGAAAGAGAGAATAGTTGTGGAAGTGAAAGCTACCTGTATCATCACTAAGGGGCACATAAAGCAGCTAAACAGCTATGCAAAAAAACTTGCGGGAGGTGGAGTAAGGGGCGTAAAGAAGATTTTAGTCGTTCCTGCTGGAGCTGATGCCTCAGCAGTAGCAGATGATACAGAAGTGATATACCTGCGCAGCTTTGGATGTGAATAGCTAGCAGATAGCAAAACAGACAATTCAAAGCTCTCACCTAAGCAATCCAAATCGCAGTTGCCTTCCAGGTAACTTTGCCGCCAGGTATGGCTATGCTTCTCCCCTTGGGCAAAACTCCCAATCTTGGCTTTACTACAAGCCGTGAGCATCCTTCTGTTAGAAGCATTCCTGTTTATGCCATGTACTTGCCATTTCTACTAAGTAGCATGTGGGCCCAAGAGCTTTTTCTGACAGATACGGCGGCTGCCTTTCAGAGAGCTCGCCAGGAGAAAAAGCATCTTTTCATCTACTTCACCGCTACCTGGTGCGGCCCTTGTCGGTTTTTAGAGCGGGAAGTTTGGCCCCTGCCGCAGTTTCAAGCATTGACCAGCCGTTTCGTCCGGCTAAAAGTGATTGCCCAAAGTGAAGAAGCCTCTACCCCTGGTTCAGAAGCTTTGCGCCTTCGCTATGGCATACGAGGCTTTCCCTCATTTGTCTTAGCTGAACCATCTGGGCGTGCGTATTATGCTTGGTCAGGGCTCTCCTCCATAGAAGAGCTGGAAAAGCACCTCAAACAAGCCGAAGAGGTCCAAAGAGGAGCCTACCGGCGCCGCTTTGATAAGGGAGACCGGGACACCACCTTTCTATGGGAGTACCTTCAAACGGCTTTCAACGTACGCGACTCGGTCCAGTTTTTCAAAATCCTTCGGGAGTACGTCCGAGTCAAAGGCTCCCTTAGAAGGGCATGGGAAGAGTCTAAGTCGGCCTCTTTCATAGAAAAAATGGCACAAGCAGGCGACCCCTACGCTCGCTACGTCTGGCAGAACATAGACAGCTTACGGGTAATCTTACGTCCTGCCTTCTATGAAAGTGTAGGAGAAGCGCTCCTATCAAACTTATTAGACTCTGTGTGGAACCGTTATGGACTACCTAAGGCGAAAGAGTATTGCGACTCGCTCGCCAAGGCTTATAAGCCGCTATTTCCCTCTGCGCCTCGGGTCGGTTTAGAGTTCGTAGCCTGGAAACTGATTGACTCTCAGGATTCCTTAGTGCGACGGGAAGGGCTTCTTCGGATGCTAAGCTACCTATGGCAAGTATACATAAGCCAACTGGATACTCTCCGCGATACATTCGATATTGGCATGAAGCTAGTTTCGATAAACAATTATGTAAGCGAGCTTGTGGACAAGTCCCCCTCAGCGGAGATGCTATGGACTTTTGCAGCTCTCATGCGAGAGGCGATCCTCCGCATGCCCGACATGGCATTTTTATGGGAAACCTTGGGGGATATTTACAAGGCGCTGCATGAGAAAAGTGCTGCCCTTTACGCCTACCGCACCGCCCTGCAGAAAGCAGAGGCGCATCCGGTTTTAGAATATCCCCGCCTAACCGTCACTCAAAACTCTCCAAGCCCTAAGAAAAGGGTGCAGCAAAAGATACAAGAAGTAGAAGCCTGGCGGGATCCCTAAGCCAATAGGTTAGGGCGCCTCAGAAGGGGCTTTATCCTAAAGAAACTCATTGATGAAGCATACTAAATACCCCTTGGTCTTGAGATACACCTCGTTTGAAGACCGTCTTTCGTTTTTCCGTCATATGGTAAACACAGTCCCCAAGTACTCCCTGCTCTACAGGCTGATTCGGCTATTCGCATGCTGATGGGTTTCAGCGGAGGGCTAATCAAAAGCGCTTGTTTAGTTATATCAGGCCGCATGCAGAGATCCCCTCGACCTGACTCAGACCAGGAACTCAGGTAGATATGAACAAGCAGGATTAGACAGAAGCCGACATAGGGCAGCAGCCCTCCAGGGCTTTTGCTACGGCTGGAAGTACCTCTGTGCCTAAGAGCTCGATGGCTTCCAATACAGCTTTGTGAGGGATGGTTCCCACGGTAAGCTGGATGATAAGGCGCTCATGACCAAATAAGCTATGCTGATAGAGGATTTTATCCACTAGCTCGGCCGGTTCGCCGACAAAGAGGGCCCCATCTAACTGACATTCATAGAGGAATCGTTCCCAAGTGAAGGGAGGCCACCCCCGCTCCCGACCGATACGATCCATAGTCAGCTTATGCGCAGGAAAAGCTAAGGCCTGTGCTTCTCGGCGCGAGCGAGCAATAAACCCATGCGCTGCTATCCCCAAACGCGCCTGGTTTCCATAAGCCATAGAACGCTGCTT
>JANXDD010000133.1 GCA_025059915.1 Bacteroidia bacterium
TCTCCACCCTCCGGTGCTTTGGCGGCGGGGGGGCCTGCTTGGGCGTGCCGAGCCCGCCCCTCCACGGATACACTTGCAAGGGGGAGTGTTATGGCAAGGGGGGAGGGGGGCTTTACCTTTCTGGTTGCAAGTAGATTTTTTGCATCGGTGGCAGTGGGGGCGCTGGGCTCTTATGCGAGTGCGCTTGAGCGGTGCTTACACGCATAGTCTGCCTTCTCTGTGGCAGCTTCAGCTGCGGACTTTGCCAGAGGGGTATTTGGGAGGTTCTGACATGCTTGCGGCGCATCCTATTCGGCGGTTTGTATCTGGCGTAGTTTATGCTTTTTACGAATGGAGCATACCTAATACTCGTTTTCCTTCTCGGCAGTGGGCGCCTATGCTAAGTATGCATTTTCAAGGTGCGTATGCAGATGGGGTGATATATCCCGAGAGCGGGGTATCTCTACAGAACTGGCTGCCGCCGATGCTTTATCGGATCTTTCCCAGTTTGGGGCTTACGAGAGTGGGGGTATTCACTTCTCTTGCTGGGCGACTTTCTATGGAGCGGTTTTACTTTCGGCTAAGCTCGCAGCTTTTCTGAATAAGCAGTTACCGCTGCCGAATGCTAAGGTCAAAGATGCGTACATTGAGCTCTGGAAGGCGCAATCGCTCCGACAGAAGCCATTCTTGAAAGGTGCTCAGCGGTGTGCGATGAAAGCCGCTTTTACTATCAAATTCTTCTGGCGGAGCCCCCAGCGGATGCGGCGAGAATAAGATATATACCCTATGAAGCACCTCAGGTTTTTCTGCGGTTAGGATGAGTTCATCTGTCCAGAATGCCTCTGCTCGGGTCTGAGGAGCGAAAAATAGGTAAGTTGTATCTGCTTGGATGCGCTGGGCGTTTTGGCGCTGATTCTGATAAGGAATAAGCCGATATATCGCCCCCGAATCTTCCCAAAATATCTGCAGGTAGCCTGCTACGGGAGAACGAAAATACAGGTAGAAAGGGTCGCCTGCAAGGAAGTCAGTAGTGGTGCAGGTGGCGGTATCTCGGCACCGCAGCGTTCTAATCTCCAGAGGAAGGGATGGAGAGGACCGAGGGCGAGCCCTACCTTTGACTTTGCAGGTGATCCATATTTGTCCTTTCCGCAGCTCGGTAGTGTAGCGGGCTTCTATGGTTTGAAGCCACTCGGCGGAAAGATACTGGTCAGCTGTCAAAAAGAAATACGTCTGAGTACGAGCCTCCTGTCCCTGGGTACGATTTTCTAAGATGTACTTGCTGGTACGGGCTATGTGGGTGGGAAAGGAGCTTTCTAATGCATTCAGGATAGCAAGCTGGAGGGCGTAGCGCTGAGCGCGTTCTATGGACCAGCCCGGGAGGAGCTCCACCTCAGCTTGCCCTACGACCACTTTTTCTTGGGCAAAGGCTAAGGCAGCTCCTCCCACGGCTATCCACAGCCACTTCATTATTGGAGGGGGAGGAGCTTATCTACTTTTTCTTGGAGGCCTTTGAGGCGCTGGCGCAGTTCTTCTCGTACCTGCTTTTTAGCCTGCCGAAGGACCTCTTCCCGACTCACGAGGAGCTTTACATTCACCTCTACATTCTTATTTGGAAGATTGCGATAAATCTTGAAGCTCGGCTCTACCTGTCCGATAGAGGTAACGATTACATTTTTAGCGGCTGTGAGGAATTCTGTAACGGATGAGGCCTCTTCTGTATTGAGTTGAGCGTTAGCGATGTTAGCTTCAATGATGGCTCGGATGAAGGTCTCCAGCTGGCCAGCAAGGTTGAGTTTGGCAGCTTCTATGGCTTGCATTTCGGCGGCGGTGCGGGTCTCTGCCACTGCATTCCCGTCGGCGCTGAGATAGATGGATTGACCATTGGCATCTCGCTGATAAAGGCGTATCCAGGTATATTCCAGCTGCTTTTCCATCGGGAGGGAGCCGGGGGTTACGTCAAAGCCCATCTTCTTAAATCTTTTAGCTTCTTTGCGGGCTTGCTTGATAGCTTTTTGCTTGATTTCGTTTCGGGCTTCTTTTTCGGTCATCTGGGCTTGCCCTATCATGAGCAGCCCTACTAAGAGGAGACTTGCGGTGCGCATACTGTGGCAATGTACAAAATTTATACCACTTTACAGCAGAACTGCATGAAAGCGTCCTCCTTCTTCAGTGAGAGGGCGGAGGGCTTCCATTCGTAGCCGCTCTTGATAGGTCTCCATGCGCCGAAGAAGCCCCTCATCCTGGCAAGCGAGGATGCGCACAGCCAGCAGAGCGGCATTTGTGGCGTTATCTACCGCCACAGTAGCTACAGGAATCCCCTTTGGCATTTGCACGATAGAAAGGAGAGAGTCTAATCCCCCCAGAGACTGACTGGAGCGAATCGGCACCCCAATCACCGGCAGAGGAGTGAGGGAAGCCAGCATGCCGGGCAGATGAGCGGCTCCCCCAGCAGCCGCAATCAAAACCTTCAGTCCACGGGCCGCAGCCGTTTTCCCATAAGTCCATAAACGGTCCGGGGTTCGGTGCGCAGAAACGATGGTATATTCATAGGGAACTCCAAATTCCTCCAAAACTGGCTTGGCTGCATCCATGATATCGGCATCGCTAACGCTGCCCATGACTATTCCCACCAGCGGCTTCATGCAGCAAAGTACGCTTGTTTTTGTTTGAGTGAATGTGGCGAAGTTTTATTACGATGGGGGGTGTTCTGTATGTCAGAGGTTTGCTTATTGGGCTCAGCGGCTTTTTCCTTCAGAGACGGTAGAGTGGATAGCGGCGGATTATTCTGACCTTACTCAGCTTCCTGTCGCAGTGGAAGGAGTTATCTATGAGGAAGGGGGACGATATTGGGTGAAAACGGAAGCAATTCGCCAATATCTCAAACAGGCGGGATATCCCTTCTGGGCAAGCCTTTTAGGCGCAGTGCCTCTCCGCTGGCGCGACTGGCTCTATGATAGGGTAGCACAAAGACGAGCTTGCGGCAAACGACGCTGTGCCCCGAGCTTAGAGCCAAAACGCAGAACCCGTCCTAAAAAATCCTAACCCAGCGCAAGCATATATGGAGATTGCGAGAAACTCTCTACATTTGTCCTAAGTATGCGATACCTGCGTGTACTCACGATTGCTGCAGCCCTTGGGCTGTGGAATGGCTTGCGTGCTCAGCCGTTAGATGGAAGCGCTCCATATCTGGTCAATGGCAATCCTACCAACCTTACTAATCGCCAGTTCCAGACCATCCAAGATGCTTTTACGGCGTTAGAAACGAATGGTGTAGATGGCTCGCAAGGGCCCGTGGTCATTCGGGTAGTTGCAGGTTATGATCCTGCTCAAGAACCTGCCCACCTGCGCTTAGGAGGATATGCTTGTAGCAATGGGCCGTGTGAGGTGCAGGTTTTTGTAGATATTCCTGTAGTTCTTTCTAAAACTCCTACGTCAGCGCAGCGTTTTCTTCTAAGGCTGGGCGGCTCTGTTGTGCATGATCTACAGCATTTTGTGCTAAATGGACGAGGTAACCTTCAACTCGTAGAAAACAATACCGATGGTGCTAACTCTGCTGTTATTGGTATTGTTCCCCAAGCTTCTCGGACGGTGAGTACGATTCGCATAGACAGTGTGATAATAGATGGTGTCAATCGCACTCAAACTTATGCGGGGGTGTATGTAGGAGACTCAACCACACTGGGGAATGCTATTCCTACTGGCAGTACAGTATCTCAACTGCAGATAACAAACTGTGAGATTCGTGGAGCGCGGCATGGTATATACATGCGCGGTTCTGCCAATGGCCCGGTCTCTAATCCCCTCGTGAGTCGCTGTGTTATTGGCATTCCAGAGCCTGTACCTAATGCGCTGAATACAGATGCTTCTTTTGGTGGGGCAGTCACAGCCGCTGGGATATACTTTTTCTCCACTACTGGCGGAAGCATTAGTCAGAACATTGTCAGAAATTCTCTGCAAAATATCGCTCCTACTACTCCGGGGCTTATAGGCATTATGTCTGATCAGGCTACTGGACTTGTAATAGAGCGGAATCTTATCTACAATCTTCGATACACAGGCACAGCAGGGTACGGTGCTACGGGAATTCGTGTAACTGCGCCTGGCGGCAGCCCTGCGAATGTGATAGTTCGGAATAACTTTATCACTCGGATAGGAGGGGATGGAGATAATAGTACGACTACCTTTTTGCACTGGATGGTGTCAGGGATTGCTGTGCATGCGATGACCACAAATAATAATGTCGGCGTTCAGCTTCTTCACAATTCTATCAATCTATTCAATGATGATAGCACAGCCTTGGGCCCCGGCGATCTTGCATCGCCACCCACAGGGCGTCCAAATAGTGTAGCCGCTGGCATAGTGCTTTCCTCTAATGTGACGGGGGGGATTGTGATAGCAGGAAATGTTATTCAGAATACTCACAGGAGAACGGTTCCTAGTGCGATGGCCTTTGGGATAGTTATCAA
>JANXDD010000134.1 GCA_025059915.1 Bacteroidia bacterium
CTATCCGTAACATGAGCAGCTAAGTCGCGATTTTGAATAGGATTGAGAGTGGTCGGAAGTCCATTGTAGAGGTCTACCAGCTCCTCCCATAGCTGCTGAGCCCCAACCTCTTCCATAGCTGCTTGTATCTTCGGCTTGTAACGAATGTATAAGCTATCTCGCGTGCGGCTCTCTAAGTAGCGCGTGGCTGCTATGCTATCCCCTTTGAGAATGCGCATGCCATCCTGTATGGTGAGGTTCTCAATGGCATTCCAAAATATGGGCTTAGCTTCTGCAGCAGCTTCCTCTGCCGCCCGATTCATCTTAAGAATAAGCTCTTGAATATACTGCTGTCCGCCAGGCAAGGCTTCAATTGCCTGCCGCAGACGCTGCGCATCTGGCGGCAAAAGAATCCGTATAAGCTCATCTCCATAGTAGCCGTCTGTGCGATTCAAATGGCGAACCGTCGTGTCCGTCCCAACCCGCAGAGCCTCCTTCAAAGCACTAACTACCTCTTCTTCTGAAAGCTCTTCGCCTTTCGGCACCTCTAATTTCTCACATCCAGAGCCTCCCAAGAGGGCTATCAATCCTGCATAAAATATAAATCTGCGCATACCTCAGGATACAATTTCTACTGCTTCTAAAGAGGGGAAATAGCGGCGCAGCGGCTCTAAAATCCCAAGGCGAACCGTAGTGGAGTTTAAGTCGCAAGTTTGACAGCTTCCTAAGAGCCGAATGTAAAGCCGCTTTCCATCTGGGCTCAAATCTACGAGCTCTAAATCCCCCCCATCTATGGCAAGATAGGAGCGAATGGAGCTGATATACTCGGCGATAGATTGGAGCTTAGGGTTCATACAACTGAAGTTAGGGCAAGCCGAGAAACTATTCGGACTGTCTCACTTGCAATCTGCTCAAAGGCACGAGCTATGGGAGTGCCCTCCTCCAGAGCCGCCGGAATACCGCTATCGCTTCTCTGCACCACAGACTCCAAGAGAGGTATTTCCCCCAGAAATGGAACGCCATACTGTTGAGCCAGCATCTGTCCCCCTTTTTCCCCAAAGATATAAAATTTTCGCTCTGGAAGCTCAGGCGTCCAGAAATAGGACATATTCTCAATCACCCCTATAATTGGCACCTGAACCAGCGGCATACGAAACATCATCAAAGCTTTCTCTGCATCGGCATAGGAGAGCTTCTGCGGAGTCGTAACGATGATAGCTCCCTGAGGACGAAATTGCTGAGCCAGAGTTATCTGAATATCCCCCGTCCCCGGCGGCATATCTACAATCAGATAATCTAATTCTCCCCAATCCGTCTCCGTAAGCAGTTGCTTGAGGGTATTAGAAGCCATGGGGCCCCGCCAGGGAGTAGCTTGCCCTGGGGGTACGAGGAGCCCCAGAGACATGATTTCAATCCCGTATTTCCGAATAGGTACGAGATAGGGGCGACCGTCTTTTTCTCGGACAGAAGGCTTGGCATGTTCTATGCCCAGCAGAATAGGCACACTTGGACCATAAATGTCAGCATCTAAGAGCCCTGCCCGAGCTCCGAGCCGAGCTAATGCCACCGCCAAGTTAGCAGCCACCGTAGATTTTCCTACCCCTCCTTTGCCCGACCCGACAAGGATCATGTTTTTCACCTGAGGTAGGGTTTCCAGCGCACTTCCCACCGTCTGGGCAGTAAAGGATACCTCCACCCTCCACCCCTTTCCTACCACCTGCTGAATTGCCTCTGTAATCTGCGCAGAGAAATAGCCTTTGAGCGGGCAGGCGGGTGTAGTGAGCTGCACACTGACCACTACTTTCTGCTCTTGTGCATTCCACGCCAGGCCTTTGACCAGGCCAGCTTCTACAATGTTCTGACGCAGATCCGGATCTATGACCGTACGAAGGGCTTCGTATAGCTGAGCTTCCGTAAGCTGCATTACTGCTTGAAAACAAAAACTATCAGTTCAGTCCTCCTCGTCCTCCTCATCCTTTTTCTTTTTACCCTTTTTATCCTTAGGAGGCTCAGAAGGTTGGGTTGTAGCGGGGGCTTTGGTAGGCTCAGCAGCCGCTTCTTGCTTTTTACGCTTTTTCTCCTTACGAGGTTTTTCTTCTTTCTCCGGGGGGGCGGATTTCTCCTTCTCCTTAGGAGAAGGCTCAGGCTTAGCCTTTTCTGCTGGGGCAGGAGGAATAGGTGCAGCTGCTCCTTCAGATTTAGGCTTGACAAATCCAAAACCTAAAGAAAACCGCAAATAAGCCCCACTCAAGCGAGCAGGAGCGACCCCCTCTGGTTCAGGCCCTGCTGAGGCTGTCCATTTTCCGTCAGAGGGAGCAAATACCCCACTCCACGGCGCCATCGCCGAAGCCCAAACCCCACCTCCACTAACCCCAAGGTGCTGGAATAGGTACGCTTATCTAACGGACGAAGCTCTTGATTCCGACCAAAGTAGATTGGCTCCGTGAAGTAGTTTGTATAACGCAGCTCGTAGGTACCCACTTGATAGCCCACATACGGATAGAAAAGCCACAGATTTTTATTGACTGCAGCGAAGCCCAGCTGCCCTCCATAATGAAGCGCCCGAGGACGAGCTAAGCCGCGCTCCGTCTCTGACGCATCATAATGCTGAAGCTGAAGCGTCCCAGCCAAAAGAATTCGCTTCGCTATGAGAATATCCAAGTTTGCCCCGGCAGTAGTAGCCCATGGTACTATCCTGAAGTCCTTCCCTAAGGCATTTGCCGCTTTTAGGTCATTTTCTACCTTGCCAAACGCACCATACCCCACCCCACTATGCCCCCTCAAAAGAAGTCCAAAATTCACAGGCTCCTCCTGACACCAGAGGAGAGAAAGGCTGGAGAGTAGCACTACTAACCGCATGGAAACAAAGGTATGCGTTTTGAGCTATTTGAGAAGGTGCTTAAACTTCTCACGGGCTTTCTGAACCTTGGGAGCAATGACGAAACGACAGTAGGCTTGCTCGGGATTCCGAGCAAAATAATCATGATGATATGCCTCGGCTGGATAAAAATTTTTCAAGGGCTCAATAGCCGTAACAATAGGAGCAGAAAATACCTTCTGACTCTCTAACTTGCGCTTGACCCGCTGAGCTATTTCCTCTTGCAGAGGGGTGTGAAAGAAAATGACGGAGCGGTATTGAGGACCGATATCGTTTCCTTGTCGGTCAGGCGTCGTCGGATCATGCGTGAGGAAAAAGTACTCCACCAGCTGCTCATATGAAATAACTGAAGGAAGAAATCGCACCCGCACTACCTCTGCATGCCCAGTGGTCTTCGTACAGACTTCTTCATAGGTAGGATTAGGTACATGACCCCCGGCATAGCCGGGAAATACCTCCACTACGCCTTTGAGCTGCTTGAAGAGCGCCTCTGTGCACCAGAAGCACCCTCCGCCAAAAGTCGCTTCTTCTATCTCTTGGGCACTCATGAGATGCAGTAAAGAAAGGAGAAAAAGCAGGTTTATTCTCATTGTTTCACAAATGGCAGAGGTGAAAAACCAGGCCCCCATATCCAGTACAATCCCTCAGACAATCCCCCTACCTCTACTACTGTCTGGCGAGTTGAGCAAAAGATTCGTCTGAGAATGCGTCCATGGGCATCTAAAAGATAAACCTCTGTGGGAGCTTCTTCCTTGAGCTCTATGATAACCTGCTCAGAGGCTGGATTGGGATACAAACGCGCCCAGGGGCTACCTACCTCTTGCATGCGAGTGGTGAGGGGATCTATGTAAGTTATTCCATCTGACCAACGAGGGGCTCCCACTAGTCCTGCCTGATTGCGAGCCCGCACACCGAAATAATAGGTTTGCCCATTCGTGAGAGACAAGCCAGTGTGAGTATGTGTAGTGGTCAGACCAATAGGGGTCCAGCTGACTACGTTAGAATCCCCCGACGTAGTGCCGATGGCGTACTCATATTCCAGCAGCCCTGAGTGTAAATCTTCTGAAGGTCCCCAGGTAGCGGAAAGCTGAGTACCATCGTAGGTTATAGCTTCATCCGAAGCTCCTTGACCATCATACACGAAAGAAGGGGCAGAAGGAGGCGTCCAATCTATCTGAACATCGGCAGAAGCGATGGAAGAAAGGTTTTGAGCGACATCTATCACTCGGCTCAAAAGCCGCCCTCCAGGAGTAGCAGGATTTGGATTCTGCTCCGCAAAGTAGCCGGTAGGCCCTACCGTAAGTAACACCTCATCATTGTCTCGTCCTCTCCACACTTC